>JBBQYG010000011.1:0-44030 GCA_038208905.1 Candidatus Sumerlaeia bacterium
TCCGCATCGAGGAGATGATCAACTATTTCCCCTACTCGTATCCCGAGCCCATCAACGGGGATCCGTTCTCCGCGTCGGTGGAGGTGGCCGGGTGCCCGTGGGAGCTGGAGCACCGACTCGTCCGCATCGGACTGCACGGCAAGAACGTGGACATCTCGGCGCGGCCCGCGAGCAACATGGTCTTCCTCCTGGATGTTTCGGGATCGATGAGTGGTCAGGATCGCCTGCCGTTGGTGAAGCAATCGCTGGCGGAAATGACGGAAACACTCAACGCCAACGACCGGGTCAGCATCGTGGTCTATGCAGGCGCGGCGGGTCTGGTGCTCCCGCCGACGAGCGGCGCCGACAAGACCGCGATTCTTGGCGCGCTGGATCGTCTCGGCGCGGGTGGCTCCACCGCTGGCGGCGCGGGAATCCAACTGGCCTATGACGTGGCCCAGGCCAATTTCGTCGAGGGCGGAATCAACCGCGTGATTCTCGCGACGGATGGCGACTTCAACGTGGGCACGACGAGCACGGAGGGAATGGTGAGCCTGATGCAGGAGCGCGCGAAGTCTGGCGTGTTCCTCACAGTCCTCGGTGTCGGGCGCGGCAATATGAACGACGCGATGATGGAGGAAATCACCAACAAAGGGAACGGCAACTACGCCTATCTGGACTCGATCAAGGAAGGCCGCAAGGTTCTGGTGGAGCAGATGAGCGGCACCACGATGACCATCGCCAAGGACGTGAAGATCCAGGTCGAGTTCAACCCGGCCCGCGTCCAAGCGTATCGCCTGGTGGGATACGAGAACCGGATGCTGGCCCACGCGGATTTCGCCGACGACACGAAGGACGCGGGCGAGATCGGCGCTGGGCACACAGTGACGGCGCTCTATGAGGTGGTGCCCCACGGCATTGAACTGGAACTCCCCACGGGAGGCGAGGAAGTGGCAGAGCGCCCCGACGCGCCGACCTTCGCGGCGGAGGACCTGCTTCTGGTGAATCTGCGCTACAAGCAGCCCGATGGCGACACCTCCACGCTGATTTCTACGCGCGGGCGCGACACCGGACTAAGCCTAAACGCCGCGAGCGACGACTTCATCTTTGCGGCGTCGGTCGCCAGCTTCGGCATGGCGCTGAGCGAGTCGCGCTATCGCGGGCTGCTCAACCTGGATCACTTGGCGGAACTGGCGGAGGGAAGCGCCTCCGCCGACCCGAACGGGCATCGCAAGGAGTTCGCGGGGCTCGTGAGGCAGGCCAAGGCGCTGATCGCGGGCGCGGGGCAGTAGCTTGGGAGCGGAGGAGGGGAGAGTGAGGCTAGACGGCAACTTCAATCTGGAGGATGAAGCCGGTGGGCGCGCCGGGGACGGCCCAGCCTTCTTCGCGGGCAACCTCGCGCATCGCGTCGATCACTTCGATCAGGTTGCCCCTCAACTCGGCGAGGGACTCGCCGGTTGTAAAGCAGCCCGGAATTGCGGGCACACTGGCACCATAGGCAATCTGACCCGGTTCGCCGCAATTAACTTCTACGATGTACTTCATCGATGCTTCTCCTTACTTGAGCTTTGCATCTCTCAGGACCTTGTGAAGGGTTCCGGTGGCAATCTCGTGATTGTGAGCGGGCACTGCGATGGAGTGAGAAAAATCAGGATGCACCATGATGTGTTGCGAACCTGCATTGCGTGACACCCTCCAACCATTCCTGGTCAACAGTTTCAGGACTTCCTCGTCGGTCATCGAACGAGTCTTCGGAGGGCGATCAAGAGCAGTGCAATTTGTGCGAGAGTCGGATTCAGGGTCAATCACTTGAAAGATAGCCAAAGGTAGCGGCGGCGAAAGGCGGGGAGGAGCGTGGCGCGCAATGGTCCGGGGGGTCTGTTGCGAGTTGAAGTCTCCCCGTCCCTCACCGCCGCTACCTAACCTTTTCGGTCTTCACGGCCATGTCGCTATAGAGCACGTGCTCCATCAGGCCCTCGTCGTTGCCTTCTCCCCACGGAAAACGGTAGTCGGCGGGATAGTTGGGATACGATGCGCCATAGAAGCCATCGCGCGGGTCGAGGTAGAGGTTCCGCACGATCCACACGGTGCCGCTGTTGACGTTCCCGGCTCCCCCGGCGGCGCCGCCGCTGGAGAGGGCCGCGCTGTTGTAGGCGTAGCGGAAATTGTGGAAGCGGGGATGGCCTCCGCGGATCGTCTCTCCTCCGTTGTAGAGACGCAGATACTTGGGATTGAAGAGTGTGTGCCAGTCGCCGACATAGCGCCGCTCCACCAGCAGCCACGGCACGCCATCCCAAGAGCCCCCGGCGGCGGGACCGTTCCCGCTGCCGGTGAAGCCGGCTGTGTGCGACATGAATGGACCCGCCTCGCGGTCGGCAGGTGGGAAGCGCCCGAAATCAACATGGTACGATTGGAGCCCGATACCGACAGTGCGGAGGTTCGACGCGTCGGAGACCTTCCACGCGCGCTCGCTGGCGAGGCGGAAGTTCGACAGCCCGATGGCTGCCAGAATCGCGATGACGGTGACGACGATCAGCAACTCGATGAGCGTGAAGGCGCGACGGCGCAAGTGACGCACTTTCCGACTACTCCGGCGCGAGAAGAAAGCTCCGCTTCACGATGCCGGCATTCTGAGAATAATACTCGATCCATAGCTCCGCACCGACGGGAATCGGACTGGGAACCGAGACATGCGCGTGGTCGCCGCTTGCCGGATCGAAGTCGCGGATCAGCCCTCGCCCGGAACCAACGCCGTCCGCTGTGCCAATCCACGTCGTGACAAAGCGCGGGGCGTCGCCGGTTCCGATGTGGGAAACCTCGAAGGTGCCGAGGCCACCAGCGGAAAAACCGCCAACCTGAGTCACATCGAGCTTGAACCCGCCAAACTCGGCCGAGCCGAGGGGGTGACGCGCGCCATCGTGGGCGTGGAGCGCAGCACGCCCGTCGGGCGTGGCGGGGCCGTGGTGGCGGTGCGAGGCCGACTGGTCGCCGATATCGACGGCGCTCTTCTCTGGGTGGAGGCTAAAGAAGCTGCCCAGCCAACCGTTGCTGGTTCCGGCGGCGACAGCCGCGCCGACAGTCAGGAGAAGGACTCCGGCGATGACGACTTTTCCGCGCGATTTCAAGGGAAGCTCCTCGGTGAGTGCGATGGCTGGAATGCGGCAACTTCCTGACGAGGCTAGTCCGCTGGCGCGGCCCCGCGCCAGCGTTTTCTTGCAATGTATCAGGTACCGAGGCGGGTTCCGATGTCCACTCCCCCGCCGTTGACGAAGTCATCGGCGGTCATTTCGGCGCGGCCCTCGGGCTGGACGCGCGTCACCAGGACCAGGCCCTTCTCTCCGCCTGCGCGGACGACGAAGCCACGGCCCTTGAACACGTCAACCACGGTGCCTGTCGGCACCGCGTCCTCGAACGCCGCCGTGGAGACCCAGTCGGGCGAGCAGCCATCGGCGCCAAGTATCTTGAGTTCCTTGCCGTCGTTGTGTGTGTAGGCCTTGGGCCACGGCTGAAATCCGCGGATGGCGAGGATAATCTTCTCGGCGGAATCGGACCAATCGAGGAGAGCCATGTCGCGCTTGATGAGGGGGGCCTTCGAGGCCTGGGAATGATCCTGCGGGGTGCTTTCGAGGCGCCCATCGCGCTCCAGCCGATCAAGGATATCCACCATCGACGCGGCTCCCGTCAGCGACAGCATCGCCGCCACGGAGATCGCATCGTCGTCCTCCAGAATCTCCACCTCGACGATCTCGATGATGGGGCCGGTGTCCATGCCCTCGTCCATCTGCATGATGGTGACGCCGGTCGTGGATTCTCCGTTGATAAGGGCCCACTGGATCGGCGCCGCGCCGCGATACTTGGGGAGGATCGAGGCATGGACGTTGAGGCATCCGTGGCGCGGCGTGGTGAGAATGCGCTTGGGCAGAATCTTGCCGTAGGCGACCACCACGGCCACGTCGGCGTTGTATTTGGCGAGTTCGGCGGCGAACTCGTCAGTCCGGACGGACTCTGGCTGGAGCACCGTCAGGCCGTGGGCGAGGGCTGCATCCTTCACGGCGGGCGGCGTCAACTTACGCCCGCGGCCCGCCGGCTTGTCGGGCTGGGTGACCACCGCTACTACGCGGTGCGAGGATTCGAGAAGGCGCTCCAACGTGGGGACGGCGAACTGGGGAGTGCCGAAGAAGAGGACGTTCAATGCGGTAGCCTGTCGGGAAAATGGGGTAAGGCGGTTCAGGAGCGGCTTAGCTCGTCTGCGGGTAATCTTTTGTAAGAATCAAATACCAGGCGTGAATGATTCCGAGCACCGAGAAGGAGACGAGCCATAGAATCAAATTCAGCCAGAAATGGAAAGTGAAACCTTCCAGCAGGGCGACCGCAAGGGGCGAGACGATGATCGCCAGTAACATCCAGAGGAGCTTCTTCATGGGGGTAGTCCAATCCAAGTCGAGAAAAGGATGCGCACGGCATGCTGTTGAAGAACAGCCCACATCTTCGGACCGGGGGCAATCCAACAAAGGCGCGCGGTTTGGGCCTCCTGGTCGCAAGCCGCAACCCCGCTTGACAGCCCCACCCCCCATGCCGCGACTTTGCGGCGCTTACCGGGGGCGCGTGGCGAGCCCGAAATTCCAGCCTCCGCGGGGGATTCCGTTGGGCCTGATCGTTCAAAAATACGGCGGCGACGCCCTTGGCGACAAGGGTAAGGGGAAGTCCGGCGGCGACACGAGCCAGCTCTATGGCGCGCAGTTCATCGCGGAAAAATTCCTTCACGTCGCCCATGTTGTGAAGAAGACCCGCGACCAAGGGAACAACGTGGTCGTGGTGGTGTCGGCCATGGGCGACGCCACTAACCGCCTGATCGCGATGGCCCAGAGCATTATGAAGAACGCGCCCGCTCGGGAGCTGGACATGCTGATGTCCACCGGCGAGCAGCAGGCCATCGCCCTGGTGGCGATCGCGCTGGAGTCGCTTGGCATTCCGAGCCGCAGTTTCACTGGCCACCAGGTCGGCATCCTGACAGAGAGCCTCTTTGGCAAGGCGCGCATCCGCAGCATCCAGACCGAGCGCCTGGAGAGCACCATCGCGGAGGGCATTGTCCCCGTGATCGCGGGATTTCAGGGCGCCACGGCGGACCAGGAATACACAACGCTGGGCCGGGGCGGGTCGGACATCACGGCGGTCGCGCTGGCTGCGGCGATCCGAGCGGACGTCTGCGAGTTCTACAAGGACGTGGACGGCATCTATACGACCGATCCCCGCGTATGCCCGTCGGCCTACAAGATCGACCGCATCAGCTATGACGAGATGCTGGAGCTGGCGTCTCTGGGCGCCGGAGTGCTCCAGTCCCGCAGCGTGGAGTTCGCCAAGAACTACGGCGTTCCGCTTCACGTGCGCAGTTTCCTTCACGACAATGTGGGAACGTGGGTCGTTCCCGAGGAGAAAGAAATGGAAGACGTGGTCGTCAGTGGCGTGGCCTTCAATCGCGGCGAGGCCAAGATCACCATCCTGGGCGTACCCGACACGCCGGGAATCGCGGCCAAGGTGTTCAGCCGCATCGGCGCCAAGGGGATCGTGGTGGACATGATCATCCAGAACACGGCGCAGGAAGGCCACAACGACATCAGCTTCACCGTTTCGCGGAGCGACTACGACGCCGCGATTGCCGTGGCGCGCGAGGTGGCGAAGGAGCTGAAGGCGCGCGAGATCATCGGCGACAACACCATCGCCAAGGTCAGCGCCGTGGGAGTGGGAATGCGGTCGCACGCCAGCGTGGCATCGCGGATGTTCGAGGCGCTGGCCGCCAACGACATCAATATCCAGATGATCAGCACGTCGGAAATCAAGGTCTCCTGCGTGATCTCGGAATCGGACCTCGACGACGCCGTCCGCGCGATTCATCGCGCCTTTGAGGACAAGCGGAGCACGCCAACGATCGATATGGGCTAAGGCCGATGAACGCCAGCCAGGCACAGCACGCGATGGAAAACGCGGAGGAGTGCCGTCGGATGGCGCGCTATCTGGTCGGGCGCGATCCCGAGCCACAGCTTGTGGAGCGATACCGCCGCGCCGTGGAGCGACTGCTCCCGGCGCCCGCCTCCTCGGATCGCCGAATCCTGGAGTATATACAATCGAACCCGTGGAGCCTGGGCCCGCTGGATGCGGCCTGTGGGCTTCTGCGCAAGGACGCCCAGCTCCGCCAGCGGCTCCTGATCGCGACGGCGATTCTGGAGACGACCCCGAAAGGCGCCGACCGTTTCCTGCCAGAGCGCCGCGCGCCGTGGACGCTGCTGCCAGAGATTGCGTGGCATGGCGCCGTCGCGGCGGCCAAGGCGGTTGCGGGCGCGGTGATCCTTCTCGCCGTGATTCGCGCATGATCGACGTTGCCGTGGTGGGGTCCGGCGCCAGCGCCGTCCACGCGGCCTACCCGCTGGTGGAGGCGGGGCTCCGCGTCGCGATGGTGGACGTGGGCGAGGAGGATCGCCGCTATGGCAACCTGATCCCCGCGCGCGGCTTCGAGCAGATCCGCCGAAGCGATACGAGCCAGCATCGCTACTTCCTTGGCGACGACTTCGAGGGCATTCCCCTCGGCCCCGTCCGCGTGGGGGCCCAGCTCACTCCACCGCGCCAGCACCTGGCCGCCGCGCTGGGGAAGCTCCCCATCGATTCGCCCGAGTTCCACGCCATGCAATCGCTGGCGCTGGGCGGGCTGGCCGCGGGATGGGGCGCCGCGACGCCGCCCTATACCGACGAGGATCTGGCCGGGTGGCCGATCACGCGCCATGACTTGCAGCCCCACTACGACGCCGTGGCGCGGCGCGTGGGAATCTGTGGCACCGACGAGGATGATCTGGACAGCTACTATGGCGCGTCTCCGTTTCTGCTTCCGCCCGCGCGTATAGACAGCAACGCCGTTCGCATTCGGAGCGCCTATGCGCGGCGCCGCGAATGGTTCAACGATCGCGGCCTGCATCTGGGCCATCCGCGCCTTGCGATGGCGACGCGCCGGTTTCGCGGTCGCGGGCCGACGCGCTATCTGGACATGGAATTCTGGAGCGATGCCGACGGCGGTGTTTATCGCCCGCGCTATACGCTGGAGGAGCTGCGGCGGCACAGCAACTTCGAGTATCTTTCCCCGATGCAGGTCGATTCGTTTGCGCGTCTGACAAATGGCGGCGTCCGGGTGCTGGGGCGCGACCTGGCGGCGCAGGTGGGCATCGATTTCGAGTGCCGCCGACTTGTCCTGGCCGCGGGCGCCATCGGCACGGCGCGCATTGCGCTGCGCTCTCTGGGGGCCGTGGGCGCGCCTGTGCCGCTCCTCAGCAACCCCTACACCTACTACCCGTGCCTCGTGATAAAGTCGTTGTTTGGCCCCACGCGCGACCGGCGGCACAGCCTGACGCAAGTGATGATGTACCACCGACCGGCCGACGAGAAGGCGGCGCTGTTGCAGGCGCAGGTGTATTCCTACCGCTCGCTGCTGACGTTCAAGCTCGTGAAGGAATCCCCGCTCCCGGTGCGCGAATCGATCCGCGTGATGCGGCTGCTCCAGTCGGCCTTTGTGATTGTGGGTGTGCATCATCGCGACGATCCGGCGGAGTGGAAGTCCCTCAAACTGCAAGATGCGGAGACGGGACGCTTGTCAGTGAAGTATCGCCCGACGGAGAGCGAAGTCACGCTGCGCCTGAGCCGCGAGCGCGAACTGATGCGCCTCTTCCCGCGCCTGGGCTGCATCCCCCTGAAGCGCATCGATCCCGGCGAGGGTTCCAGCATCCACTATGCGGGAACGCTCCCGATGAGCGAAAACTCCGCGCCGCTGACGACGCGCCCAGACGGAAGCCTGCGCGGTGCCGACGATGTGTTTGTGGTGGATGGCTCCGTGTTCCCGACGCTCCCGGCCAAAGGGCTCACCTACACATGCATGGCCAACGCAAACCGCGTGGGCGAAGGGATCGCGGAGTGGTTTGAGAGGCGGGGAGCGATCTAGCCGGCGGCAATTCTTTCCAGCGTGTTCACCACGGGAGTCTCAGGTCCAACACCGAACTCTAGCAGGCGATCGCGCAATGCGGCGGCGCTCTGCGCCTCCAGCCGAATGCCGCGGCCCAGCAGGAATTTGATCGGCGAGACATCGACCTCGCTCGGGTCGAGCACTCCTACGAATCGTTCGTGATACGCGGCGTCGAGAGCGGCGATGGCGGCATCGGGATTGTCGCCGAGCGCATGGGCAACTCCGCGAAGTCCCAGCCATTCGTGTTCCAGCGCGGGATTGCTTGCGGAAACGGCATCCAGCCACTCGGAAGGAATATCGAGCAGCTCAAGCGCGGCGGCGGAGTCCTCGCCAAACGTGAGATAATAGCGAGCGAGCAGTCGCCGCGACGACAGGTTATCGGGCACCTCGTCGATGGACTTCGCGAGGAACTCCTCCATCAGGGCAAAACGCTCGCGCGCACCGGCGACGTCATCCGCGCGCAGCGCCTCTGCAGCCGACACCTGATGCATCATGCCGAGCCAGTGATAGGCTTCCGAGCGATCCGCTGCCGTGGGCATTTCAGGCATTGCGGCCTCAATCAGCGCGATGGCCTGGGGATAGAACTCGTGCGGAGGGCGCGAGAAAAGAGGATCGAGCCGCTCCCGCAGAAACGTATCAAAGGTTTCGGCGCGCTCACCCACCGGACAACTCCTCCCCGCGCCGCGTCGCCGCCTTCACGCAGTCGATATACGCATTCTTCACTTCGCGCGATTCCAGCACGGCGATTCCCGCCGCCGTGGTTCCGCCGGGCGATGTGACGGCGCGGCGCAGCTCGGCGGGGCTCTTGTCGGATTGGCTGGCAAGTGTCGCCGAGCCGAGGACCATCTGGATCACCATCTTGCGCGCATCCTCCTCGGCAAAGCCGACTGCAATTCCGGCGTCGATCAGGGACTCGATGAGATGAAAGACGTAGGCGGGGCCACTCCCCGTGAGGGCCGTGACGGCGTCCATCATCGATTCTGGCATGGTTGTCACGGTGCCGATGGCCTCGAAAATGCGGCGCGGGAAATCGAGATCCTCCAGCCGCGCGTGGAGCCCGAGGCTGACCCCGGCGACGCCAAGGCCGATGAGCGCGGGGGTGTTGGGCATCACGCGGACGACGCGCGGCATCGGATTGGCCGGATTGCGTAGCCCCTCCTCGATTCGCGACGTGCGCGTGCCGGCGCAGATGCTGAGGAAGAGGTGCTCGCCCTGCGATTCAGGGGCGATTTCGGCAAGCACCTCACCCATCGTCTGGGGCTTGACGGCAAAGAGAACCACCTCCGACCGGCGGACAAGTTCGCGGTTGGACTCGATGGCCTTCACGCCGTAGCGCTCGACGAGGAACGCGCGGCGCGTATCCGAAATGTCGGTGACGAGGATATCCTCCGGAGGCAGGATGACGCCGCGAATCACGCCGCCGATAATGGCCTCGGCCATATTGCCGCCGCCGATGAAACCGAGTTTTGCACTCATGATCGCTTGGTTCCTTCCGACTGGTGTGGGTTACTTGCCGGTGCCGAGGGGGCGAATCTCGTAGCTGCTCACAAGCGTTCCCGCAGGCGCCGAGAGCGCGTGGAGCACCGCCTCCGCGATGGTCTCGGGTTCCAGCATCCATGACTGATCGTTATGGTGGCCGGAGGGAAGCGCGACGCGATGAAAGCCTGTCTCCACGGAACCCGGAGCGATCAGTGTGGTGCGGATCGAATGTTCGCGAAGGTCGTGCATCAGTGCCTCGGTCATCGCGCGGAGTCCTGCCTTGGCGGCGCAGTAGGCGCTGCCGCGCTTGAAGGCCGCGGTGCCTGCAATCGAGCCGATATTGACGATGTCGCCACCGCCAAGGCGCTTCATGTGTGGAATCGCGAGGCGCGCCATGTACCACGGGCCCTTGAGGTTGATGTCGATCTGGCGGTCGAAGTCCTCCACCGCCATTGCGTCGACTTCCCTGAAGATTCCGAGCCCCGCGTTGTTGACGAGAATCGCGGGGGGGCCAGCGAGTTCGAGCGCGCGCGCGGCGAATGCTTCCGCGCTGGCCCAGCTGGCAACGTCGAGGGCAACGGCGTGGGCCTTGCCACCCGCGGAGGCGATGACTTCCGCCGCCTGACGCAGCGACTCTTCCGAACGCGCGCCGAGCACGACCTCGGCCCCGGCCTCGGCCAGGATCGTGGCAACGGCACGGCCGATCCCGCGCGAGGCGCCGGTGATCCAGGCGGTCTTTCCTTCCAGAATGCGCTGGCGCTTGGCTTCCATGCTTTGCGGGCCTTTCGTGGCGCGACACTGCTCATCGCCGCGACCGATTCCCGACTGGACCACGCTGCTGTTGATGGCGGCAAGCGTCCTGTTGGCGCAGACTTGTATGGCGCGCTAGGCTGGCTTCTCGATCAGGCGCTGTTCCCGAGCCACCTTGACCAGTTCGCCGATGATCGCCACCTGCTTGGTGGAGAGGCGGAAGTATTCAGGTCCAAAGTGCGTCACCACGTCATGGATCACTTCGGGAAGGCTCTTGTTGAAAACCTTCACCAGCAGATCGAGGAAATCCGAAGGCCTGTTCCCGGCGCAGTTCACGTGCTTGCAGTGGTAGGTGTTGTTGCGCGGATTCAGCACGAGCGTCCGGAAAACCGAGTCCTGGTGGATCGGGCAGTGGACGAGATATACATCGCCGGAACGGACCATTTTATCCGGCTTCCATCCGATGTATTGGACAAGCTTCTGGATCTCGAATCCCGAATTGATCTGCGCGCAAATCGCGGAGTAGGCGCCCTCGTTCACCGTCAGTCCCCCCTTGCCGGTATTGGTCCCAACCACGGGTCCAGAGTCCCCCCCGCCCACCGCGCCGCGAAGGCAACGATCTCGGGTGCGGAGGGGCCGCGCCCCTCGCGCACGTAGAAACCCGATACGCACTTGCCAATGATCGTGGCGTTGGCGGGGCTAAGACCCAACAGCCGGGCAAACATGTATCCGCCGTTGAAGTGGTCCCCCGCGCCGGTAGTCAGGCGCGGTGCGGCGCAGTATGGCCCGGGCGTGGAACCCTCGCCCTCCGCGCGGCTCCACGCTGCGGCGAGGCGGGTCGGGTGGATCACGACCTCCGTGGCGCCCATGGCGCCGGCGATGCGCCGCGCCCGGTCGATCAGGGCCGCCGCGTCGTCTGCGCCGGTTGGCAGATCGAGCGCCGAGCAGACGGAGAGCGACTCCTTCTCGTTCAGCCCCAGTACCACGTTCGGCGCGTGGGCAGCGAAGGCTCCGATGACGTCGAGCGCGCGGACGAGGTCCTCGCGCGTGCGTTTCTCTGGATCGCAAAGATCGAAGAAGAAAAACCGAGGCACGTCGCCACCCAGCTCGGGGAGGCGGGTGAGTACTCCCTCGAACACATCCGTCAGGTACGGCAGCATCGTCCAGTTGATCAGTGCCACCAGGTCGGCGTCGCGGAGACTGGCGTCCAGCGCGTCAAGCCCACCCATCCGCGCCGTCAGGTTGTCCCAGGTGATGTCCTTCAGGGACTGGTGCTTGCCGTGCATGATCTTGCCGTCCTCGAACTCCGCGGCAAGCGTCTGGGCGGCGGGGGCGACGGGGACAACCTCGCCGTATTCCTTCAAGTGGGCGAAAATAGGATCGAGCAGGGGCCAGCCAACCGCGCCAACGTACTTCACGTATCCGCCAAGGCGACCGAATGCCTCGCTCATCAGGGGGCCGTTGCCGCCGCTCTTTACCTCGCGGACTACGAACTCGACATTGGTGGACTTCCCGGCGGCACCGGCAAGGCGCGCCGCGTAGTCGGTGATCGTTCGGATCGGATCGTAGCGCGTGGCATCGTAACGCGTATCCACCACTTGGATAATCTCGTCCACAAAGCCATCCGGCCCGGCGAAGATTCGGGGCCGCGGGCGCGACGCCACGGCAAGGGCGAGAAGTTCGGCGGCGTTGCGGACACTTTCAGGGTTGAACATCTGGGGGACTCCAGTTGATGGTCCTTCAACTTGAGTCGGAGATTATCGAGCCGGGCAAGGGATTCCCCAACAGGGCCAAACATCGGTCAGCGCAAATGAAAGCCGCGGGATTGGAAAAATCCGGACTTCCGATGCTCTTGCACTTGTGTCGAAACCAACTTCTGGAGATTGCGCGATGCGCGGATTGATGACTTTGCTATCGTTTCTTGCCGTGATGCCCACCTCGATGGCCCTGGCCTTGGATGACTTCGAGGACGGCACGACCCAAGATTGGGTTAGCGGCGGCTCGCACCCCAGCCCGCCGTCCAACGTTGCGAACGACGGTCCTTTGGGTGCGGGGGATAACTATCTGCGCGTCCAGGCGACGGGCTCCGGCGCGGGCGGAAAGCTGGTGTTCTTCAAGTCCGTATCGCCCTGGGCTGGCAACTGGACCTCGTCCGGCTACACCGAGGTCCGCGCCAACGTGGCAAACTTTGGCTCAACAACCCTCAGCCTCCGCCTGGCGGCGGAAGGACCCGGGGGGTGGTGGTCCACATCGCCCGTGACGGTATCGCCGGGAACGTGGCAGCCCATTGTGTTCAATGTGACACCGGGGAACTTCTCCGCGGCGAACGGCGGCCTTAGCACCAATCTGACATCGACCTTGGCGGCCGTTGGAACCGTGCGAATCGTCCATGGATTGACGTCCGATTTCAGGGGCGACAATGTCGTGGCGGACACCGGGTTCGATGGCCTGGAACTGGTGGCAACCTCCTCTGCGAAAGATTGGCTCCTCTACTAGCAGGCGGCAATCGGCTTGCCACGACGGTTGTCGGCGCTAGGATTCCGCACCATGCTTCGGGTGACGGACGCCCGGCGTCCGGGCGTGGAATCGCAATTAGCGGCGCGGAGACGGATCGATGGCGAAGTACCGCATCATGGTGGTGGACGACGACGCGGACGTGCGCTTCGTGGTGACCACGTTGCTGGGTACCGAGTTTGAAACGGTGCAGGCCCAGAATGGCCTGGACGCGATCGAGAAGATCGAGCGCAGCCAGCCGGACCTGTTGCTGGTGGACATCACGATGCCGATCATGAACGGCATCTCCTGCTGCCGCTCGATCCAGAAGAATCCGGCATTCAGCAAGGTTCCCGTTTTCTTCCTGACGGCGTGCTCCGCCAAGGAAGTCCGAGAAGAGGCGATGTCCGTCGGCGGGCGGGACTACATCGAGAAGCCCTTCAACAGCGCCCACCTGATCGACCGCATCCAGGCGTTCTTCGAGAAGGAAAAGACCCCGCTCGTTCCGAAACTCTTCACGGTCGAGGAAGTCGCCCGGATCGATGCCACGCCCTTGGGCGCGGCGGACGGCGACGAGCCCGACGAACCACCGCAATCCGCGCCCTCCGCCCCGCAATTCGGCGGAATGGAAACCGAGCGGCTGAGCGGTGGGAAGAAGCGCCTCCATCGCGTTTTCGGTAAGCAGAAGGAAGACCCAAGGCCCGCCGAGCCCGAGCCGCCGCGCGCCGCGCCCAAGCCCGCCCCCGACGATACAGGCGTTCCGCTCCCTCCGCCTCCCACGCCCGACTATGGACGCATTTCCAAGGAATTCGTCCGCAAGCCTGTCATCTACGGTCGCCCGAAAGGCGCCGAACCCGAACAACCAAAACCCGCTGCCAAGCCGACCCCGCCTCCGTCGATTGCCGCGAAGCCCCCCGCTCCTGTGCCGACGCCGCCCGTTGAACGGACGCCCCCGGCGCAGAAGCCAGTGACCGCGCCTCCACCGGTCGCCCAGCCTGCGGCGGCGAAGGAACCGAGTGCCGCGGACATCCTGGCCCAGCGCCGCATGACGGCCTTGGGAAAGCAGAAATCAGGCGCCGCCGTGAAGCCCCGCGTCCTTGTGGTGATCGACCATCCCCAGCAGCTCGAAATCTGCCACAGCGCCATGAAGGGAATCGCGGAATTCCTCCCGCTCGAGGATCCCGTGGACGCGGTGGAATTGATCGCGCGCTTTCAGCCCGACATCGTGATGGCGGGCATCAAGGAGGAGCGCTACTCGGGCCTGCAACTGGCCCAGATGATGAAGTCCAACGCGCGCCTCTCTCACATAGAGACCGTCTTCGTTCAAGGACCCTCGGTGGAATCGAAGCACCTCGCCGCGGCGCGAAACCTGTCGCGCAACACGGTGGTAAAGCCTCCCTTCCGCGAGGAGGACATCCGCTCCGCCGTTCGCGAGGTGATGGCGCGCCCGGGGTTCAAGGTCCGGGAGAAGGCCCTGGGCTATGGCGTGTATGTCAGCGAAGTCATCAAGGCCGCCGAGGCGGAGCGCATGAAGGGAAACAAGGAGCGGGAACGGCGCTCCTTCATGGACCAGCATGTCTCCCTCGCGAAGTTCATGGCGACGGAGCTTAAGGATTACCGGGAGCCCGCTGGCTACGACGAGATGAAGGGGATCGGCGCCAAGGTCCACAGCGTGGGCGACTAGGCTGTGTTTGATAAATGGCTTCGAGCTGGTCCGTTCAGCGAGAACGAGTCATGACGATGGCGCCGATGACGAGGCGATGTGGTTCACCGTGGGTGAATCGCGACGCGTCAGGGCGAAGGTTCGCAGCCATCGGAAAGCCGAATGCAATTGTCAAACACAGCCTAAAGTCCCGGGTCAGTGCTTGCTTTCGTCGCCAGGCTTTTCCGCCGTGGCCTCGGCCTGTGCCGGCGACACCGCCGATATGAAGAGATTCGAGAGCCGGTTTCCTCCGCCGTTGCGATGGGGGCGGTAGTTGCGCGCGGCGGGCTTGGCCGGTCGGAGAGGCGCGGGGGCGTCGGCGGCGTGGACGGTTATCTGGGCCGCGGCGAGCGGATCGGGAGTGGTGATCTTGCTTCGCAATTCCAACTCCACTTCCATGAAGGCCTCCTGGGCGCGAAGGGTTGGCTCTCCGTCCTTTCGCGCGGCGCGTATATACGAACCGTCGGCCTGAAGGATGCGGCGCTTCACGTTGTCGCCGATGCTCGAATCCCAAACCTCGCGGACCGTGCGCTCCTTCAGGTCGGGCGCCTCGATGGGGAACACGGTTTCCACGCGCCGATCCAGATTGCGAGGCATCCAGTCGGCCGATGACAGGTAGACAGACTCGTCCTCGCCCTGGCCGAAGATCATGATGCGGGAGTGTTCCAGGAATCGATCCACGATGGAGGAGACGCGGATGTTCTCCGACACGCCGGGGATGCCGGGGCGCAGGCAGCAGATGCCGCGGATGAGAAGGTCGATCTGCACTCCGGCGCGGCTGGCCTCGTAGAGCTTGCCGATGATCTCGGTGTCCACGACGGAGTTCATCTTGGCGCGGATGCGGCCTCCGGTGCCGGCGCGGGCGCGATCGATCTCGGCGTCGATCATGTCCAGGAAGAACTTCCGCATCTCGATCGGCGCGACGACCATCTTGAGCCAGTGGGGATTGTAGGAATAGCCGGTGAGGAGGTTGAACAGCTCCCCCGCATCGTCGCAAAGGTCGGGATCGCAGGTCAGCAATCCGAGGTCTGTGTAGACGCGCGCCGTGATGGGGTTATAGTTGCCGGTGGAGAGGTGGACATAGCGACGCAGACCGCCCTTCTCCTTGCGCACGACGAGGCAGATCTTGGAATGCGTCTTGAGCCCGACCAGTCCATAGACCACGTGAACGCCGGCGCGCTCCATCTCGCGCGCCCAGGTGATGTTGCGTTCCTCGTCGAAGCGCGCCTTCACCTCCATCAACGCGGCCACCTGCTTGCCGTTTGCCGCCGCCGCCATCAGAGCCTTGATAATCTTGGAATCGCCGGAGGTGCGGTACATCGTCTGCTTGATCGCGAGGACGTCGGGATCCTTGGCGGCCTTCTCGATAAAGTCGATGATCGTGGAGAAGGACTCGTAGGGATGGTGCAGCAGGATGTCGCGGCGAGCGATGGCGTCGAAGATGTTCTCCGCGCTGCGCAATGGCTCGCGGACAGTGGGCGTGAAGGGGGGGAACTTCAGCTCGGGGCGATCCACCAGGCCAGCGATCTGGGCTACTTCGGCCAAGTTCATGGGGCCACCCTGGCGATAGACCTGGACTTCCGAAACGCCCACGGTGGAGCGCAGGAGCGCCACCAATTCGTTGCTGGCGCGATCCTCCACGCCAAGGCGCACGGCACTGCCGCGCTCGCGTCGGCGGAGTTCCTGCTCCACGGTCTTGAGAAGGTCGTCGGCCTCCTCCTCGGCGAACTCGATGTCCGCGTCGCGCGTCAGGCGGAAGCCGCAAACCTCGATGACCTTCATCCCCGCGAAGAGGAGCTGGATCTCCTGGCAGATGATCTCCTCGAGCAGCACGAACTCGCACTGGTCCTCCCGGCTCGGAAGGCGCACGATACGGTCCAGCACCGTTGGCACCTGCACCACGGCGAAGAGCGTCTCCTGATTGCGGCGGCGCCCGGGCTGCTGGAGCCGCACCGCCACGTTGAGCGAGAGATTCCGCAGGTGCGGAAACGGGTGCCCCGAATCCACCGCCAGCGGCGTGAGGACGGGAAACACTTCGCGGTCGAAATACGCGCGCACGAATTCCTTCTGGGAGCGACTAAGCGACTGGAACCGGCGGACGTGAATGCCCTCCCGCTCCATCGCCGGCAGGACCATTGTCGTGAAGCACCTGAACATGCGGTCTACCTGCACATGGGCGCGCTCGTGGACGCGTGCAAAGTGCTCCTCGGGCGTGAAGCCCGCCGGGTTGCGCACGCGAACGTCGGCCTCCAATTGCTCCTGGATGCCGGAGACGCGGACCATGAAGAATTCGTCGAGATTGGAGGACGCGATTCCGAGAAAGCGGAGTCGTTCGAGCAGCGGCGTCGATAGGTCCTCGGCTTCCTCGATCACCCGGTCGTTGAAGGCGAGCCAGGATAGCTCGCGATCGATGAAGTAGGCGGGGTCGTGGAAGTCGGGCTTGCGCGTTGGGGCGGGGGGGTGGGTTTTCTTAGGCATGGGATTGATGGATTGTTGGCGGCAGCCCCGCCTCACTTGGCTAAGCTTGGAGAAAACGTGAGCGAAGTGAGCGAGCAACCGCAAGCGCTTCCGCCGGGGCCCGACCGCTGGCGCCGCAACCGCGAGCATTGGCGCGGCAATCTGGACACGCGCAACCTTGATTCCGGGGGGGCACCTGTCTCCCTAGAGCGCGAGCTTGCGCTCTACCAGACTGCCGATATCACCGCCGCGCTCAATCATCTGCGACCCGCCGGGAGGGCCGGCGCGGTGCTGGACCTAGGTGGCGGGCTTGGCCTGATGGCGATCCTTTTGGCCCGGGAGGGCGCCCGCGTGGTGATCGCCGACCTGAGCCTGCCAAGGCTGAAGGAGGCCCGCAAACTTGCACTGGCCGCGGGCGTTGGGGAACTGATCACCTTCGTGAATTGCGTCGCCGAGGAGCTTCCCTTCGCCAATCGCGCCTTTCACGGAGAGACCGCCAAGAGCGTGTTGATCCACACCGATCTCCCCCGGGCGGCGGCGGAACTCGACCGCGTACTCCGCGAGGACGGCGCCGCGTTCCTCATCGAGCCGCTCAAGGGGAACCCTTTCGCCCGCGCATACCGAAGACTGGCTGCGCCGAAGGTCTGGCAGGAGATCACGTCCTATTTCGACGACGAGAGTTGCCGCACCCTGAGCAAGCCGTTTGCGCGCTCGGGCCGGAAGCTGGGGAGCGACCGCCGCTACTTCCTCGCGTTTCTGGCGACTCCGCTCAACTACATCCTGAGGATGCCGCGTCTCTACAGGATCGCCGAGACTGCCCTGCTGGCAGTCGATGCGGCAGTGGCGAAGTTGATACCCTATGCGCGGCGCGGCATGTGGTTCGTGTATATCCGGATCGAGCCCGGCAAGCGATGATTCCGGCGGCGCCGCTCCGGGAGATTGCCGCCGCCGAGGGATTCGACTGGTTCGGCGCGGCGCGGCCGGAGCCGCTCGACGAAGAACGAGGGCGATTTGCGGCATGGCTCGCCGAGGGCCGCCACGGAGACATGGCGTGGCTGGCCGAAAAGCCCGCCCGCCGCGCCGACCCATCCGCCGTGCTGGAGTCCTGCCGTTCGGTGATCGTCCTTGGAATGAACTATCTGCGGGAAGAAGTGCCACGCGGCGCCCCTCCCCCCCAGACAGCGGGGCTTGGGCGCATCAGCCGGTATGCGCGCACGCGCGACTACCACCGGGTGATCGAGAAGGCCCTTCGCCGAATTGCCCGCGCCATCGACCGCGATCTGGCTCCCGGGTCCAGGAGCCTCGGCTATGTGGACTATGGCCCGGTCATGGAACGCCCATGGGCGGCGCGGGCCGGGCTGGGGTTCATCGGCAAGCACACGCTCCTTATAAATCCCGCCGAGGGGAGTTTCCATTTCCTTGGCGCGATACTCACGACGGCCGAGTTCGAGCTATCCGCGGTCGAGCCTCCGACGGCGGGTTGCGGAGATTGCCGCCGGTGCCTGGATGCCTGCCCCACCGGGGCGATCACGGAGCCGTGGCGGCTGGACGCGCGGCGATGCCTCTCCTACCTGACGATCGAGAAGAAGGGCCCCATCGAGGAAGAGTTCTGGCCCCTGACAGAGGGCTTTGTCTTTGGATGCGATATCTGCCAGGACGTATGTCCCTACAACCGGACCCGGGCACAACCCACGGCAGAGAGCCCCTTGGGCGGCGCCTTGGTGCCGGCCGAGGTTCGGCTGGCGGAGCTGATTGCCCGCCCCGCCGAGTTTCTGGCCCGGCTCGGGGAGACGTCCAGCCCCCTCAAGCGCGCCGGGGCTGAGTCGCTGGCCCGCAATGCCCTGATCGCCGCGACGACAGCCCCCACGGAGGAAACGCTTGCCGCTGCGATGGAATTATCCCACAGTAAGCTATCGCCGGACTGGCTTGTCCAGACCGCCGCCCAGTCCGCCATGCGGCAAGCGGCAAGGCTGGCAGGCATTAATGCAGACGAAAAGGATGCGGGCTGAAGGTGTCGGCCCGCATGGATGATGGGTAGTCAGACCCCCCGAAGGAGCCCTAACCATGAAGTGGCGCATTTTGATCGTGGACGACGAGGAAGATGTACGCCTGATCGTCAAGACGAGCCTCCAGACGAACTACGAGGTGGTGGAGGCCCATGACGGCCTTGACGCTCTCGAAAAGATCGAGCGATTCGAGCCCGATTTCGTGGTGATGGACGTCATGATGCCGCTGATGAACGGTTTCGAGGCATGCGCCGCCCTCCGCAAGAACGCGCGCTATGTCAACTTGCCGGTCATGTTCCTTTCGGCCCTCGGAAACAAGGAGGACATCAAGAAGGGGTACTCCGCCGGCGCGAACCTCTATCTGACCAAGCCCTTCGATCCGGCGCGCCTGCTCAAGAACATCGACCTTTTCTTCGAGAGGACGCCCCCCGAGCGGCGCAGCAAGCGCTACTCCATTGACCAGATTTCCCTGGCGGAGAAGGAGGGGCACCTTCCCAAGTCCCCCGGCTCCCACGATTGGTATCCCCCCCACGCGGAAACGCGGACCGATATCCCGCGCCCGGCGATCCAGCCCGAAAAGCCCCACGCACCCGCACACCTTCCCCGCGTCCTGGTCGTGGACGACGATCCGGAGATGTGTACGCTGATCCGCATGACACTGGCGGACCTTTATGAAGTGGTCTTCGCCCACGATGGCATGGAGGCCATCGAGCGGCTGGTGAAGTACCAGCCCGACATCCTGATGATCGACGTGATGCTCCCCAAGATGAACGGCTACCAGCTTTGCCAGTCCCTCCGAACAAACCGCGCCTTTATGCGGATGCCGATCGTCATGTGCTCCGCCAAGGGGACCGACCGCGACGTGGCCCTAGCCAAGCGCATCGGCGCCAATGAATACGTGGTGAAGCCATTCAGCGCAACGGAGCTGATCAACAAGGTCAACGGGATGCAGAAGCTTCCCGGCTTCCAAGTGCGTCCCAAGTCGATCGCGATCGCCAGCATCGTCGAGATCGAATCGAACAAGGCCGAGCAGGACGTCTTTGACGCCGACGAGAGTTCCAAGGAGAAGTCGAGCGAGAAGGGCGCGCTGCGCAAGTTCCTCGCAAAGGAAGGGGGGAAGGACGCCATCGAACGCGAAGCCCCCGAAGGGGAAAAAAAGAAACGCCGCCTTTTTGGCTTCGGCTCCAAGGAGTAACCCATGTTGCGCGCGGGGGCTAAATTCGCGCGCGCCGCGGCCCAGATCCTTCTGCCGCCCGCCTGCGTGGCTTGCCACCGCGCGCTGGGGCCCGCGCGGCTTCGCGTAGATGTGCCGTTGACGTGCCTATGCGAAGAGTGCGGCGAATTGCTGAGGCCCATCGATCTCGAAAAGGGGTGCCCCCGGTGCTGTGGCTACGCGGCACCCGGCTCGACGCCGGGAAAATGTCCTGATTGCGAGCCTCTGGGCGACTGGTTCGCCGAGGCCCGCTCCGCGTTCCCCTACCAGTCGCCCGCGGGCGAAATCGTGCGAAATCTCAAGTACCGGCGGTCGCCCTTTTTGGCGGACTGGCTGGTGCGGCTGAGCCTTCCCGCCGTTGGCGACTGGCTCGCGCAGCGGGGACGGGACTGCCAGCTTGTCCCGGTTCCGATGGCGCGGCTCCGGTGGTTATCACGCGGATACAACCAGGCGGAGGAAATTGCCCGGGCCATGACCGAGGCGCTCCCCATGCGAATCGCCCATTCGACGGTCCTCCAGCGCATTCGCCGCCGAAAACCACAGGCGCGCTTTGCCAGCCGGGCGGAACGCCTGGCCAATCTCGCCGATGTTTACCGCGTTCCCCAACCCGAGAACATCCACGGGCGAGAGTTCCTGCTTGTGGATGACGTGATGACGACCGGTGCCACGATGGCCGCGGCGGCGCGGGCACTGAGGGAGGCGGGGGCGGCGCAGGTCTTCGCCTTCGCGCCGGTGCGGGCTCATCTGGCCGATGATTCCGTTGGAGACGAGTGCTAGGCCACCCCGATTGACACACCCGGGACCCTCGATCAGAAATGCGGAGTCCGCCACGCGGACACCCACTTCATCCGGTAGCCAATCGACCTCCATGCTCAAGTCCCTCTTCAAGAAGAAGCCCCGCGCCAAAAACTGGAGCCAAAATCCCGTGGACCTGCCGTGGACGGACCAGCCGGACGCCGTCGAAAAGCTGGACTCGATGCTGCGCGCGGGGAAGCTGGACCCATCGACCGGCGAACTCGTCCGCAAGTGGATCGACGACGGCTACTGCGTGGCAAAGGGGCACACGGACCTCTCGGTGATTGACGCGATCAACCAGGAGCTCGATAACGCATGGACGACAGACAAGCCGATCGAGAACCTGACCTTCAACGACGTCTATATGAAGGAGGGCGAGCCCCCGGTCCACATCGTCCCCCACCGCGATATTGTGGCGCTCCCACCGGCGGAGCGCATGGAAGTGAGGGCGCGCGGGAAGTTCCGCGTCCACGGCTATCACATGCAGTCGCCCATGGCCGAGAAGCTCTTCCGCAACAAGAAGCTGCAAGAGCTGGTTTCCCTCCTGCTAGGCGTGGACACACCGCCACTCTACTCGATTTCCTTCACCTGGGGCAGCCGCCACGGCATCCATCAGGACCTGATGGTCTTCCACGTGCACCCCGCCAATTACCTGATCGGCGCGTGGATCGCAATGGAGGACATCGACAGCGAATGCGGCCCGGTGGTGTACTATCCCGGCTCTCACCGCGAGGCCATCTATCGCGAATACAACAATTACCCGCAGACCAACCTGCGCACGAGCGACGACGCCTTGCGCAAGCGCTACGAGGCTGACCTCGCCCGCATCGGCGAGAAGTACGAGCGGCATCAGTTCACCGCCAAGAAGGGGGATGTGCTCCTATGGCACGCGATGTTGCTCCACGGCGGCGACGACATCGTGGACACCACCAAGACGCGGCGGTCGTTTGTGATCCACTACGTTCCCACCGAATTCAACAAGGCGGAGGAAGTGGTCGGCCCGTTCATGTGGTAGGGCAAGTTAGCTGCTATTGGAAACCAGCGTTGACCTTGACGTCCGCCAGTTGCGGTGGCCTTCTCGGTTGGAAGTGCCATGCAAATCAAGGAATCCCCGAGGGGATGAGCGAGGCAGGGAGCCGTGGTTGAGGGGTTGAAAATTTGGTGTTTTTTGCTTCTGCTCTTCGCGATTTCGGTCCCTACGACGACACGCGCGCAGTCCGGGGGGCAATCCGCCCAGTTGGTCGCTCTCCTACTCGATACGACATCGAGTCCCGCGACCTTCGCCGTCGATCTAAATGGCGACCGGAGAATAGACGCGGGCGACCTTTGGAAGGCCGTCGTCGATCCAAGGACCCCCACCCCCACACCGGGCAGAACCGCATTCCCGACCGCGTCCATTTCGGCCACGGCGACCGCATCCGCCACCGAAACGGAATCCCCCACGCCGACGCCTAGCGCGACGGCGACGGTCACGGAGTCGGCGACCTCCACGCCCACGGTATCGTCCACCGAGTCGCCAACCCCGAGCGCGACAGGCACGATCTCCGCGGCCACGACAATCCCCACGACGTCCGTGGCGACGACGACATCGGTTTCTCCGAGCGTCAGTTCCTCCGCGTCGCCCTCGCCGACCAGCGCACCCTCGCCATCCGCAACCCGCACATCCACGCCGACGGCAACCGCAGTGGCGACGGCAACCACGGCCCCGCCTACCACCGTCGCCGCGACACCGACATCGAGCGCCAGCGTCTCGCCGACGGCGACGGGGACGGCGACCAGCATTGCGACCACAGCGCCTCCCACCACGTCGGTTGCTACTACAACGGCGCCAACCACAACGATCCCGACGACGACCATCCCGACAACGGCAATTCCGACGACGACGGTTGTCACAACGACCGCTCCCTCGCCGTCGGCAACGGCATCAACAGTGCCGCCCACCACGGTTCCGCCCACGGCGACAGCGAGCATCTCGCCATCGCCCACCGAGAGCCCAACCCCGAGCCCCACCGATTCTCCGACTCCGTCGATTAGCCCAACGGAGTCTGCCACGCCGACTCCGACCCCGTCGCCTTCCTTCTCGCCGACGCCAAGCGCCACTCCAAGCATATCTCCCACTCCGAGCATTTCGCCCACCCCCAGCATCAGCCCCACGCCCTCCCCCACACCGCTGCCGGTGGCCTACGTGACGACCCGTGTGATCTCCGGCGATCCAACAGTTCCCGGTTCGAACTTCAGGGTGAGGGTGGGCGTCGAGGCCAACTACAGCGGCCTGATTCCCGGGTCATTCTACCTGCAGATTCTGTACGATCCGAATGCCGTGCAGTATGTCTCCTCCGGCGGAGGCGAACTCGGGGTATTCATCGAGGCCGATGGCCCCGACCAGCCGCCCTACAAGGTGAGGCGATTTCTGGCCTTCGGACCCACCAGGCCCAACCAGAATCCCACGCCGCTTTGCTTCACGGCCAATTTCCGCGTTGTGGCAGACCCCCTCCTTCCGCATTCGATCCTAGTGGAGAAGGACGGCGAAAATCCGCAGGCGATGATTTCCAACGACTTCAGGGACGATGTTCCCGTGACCTATGACACGCGGCTGACGACGGACCTCGCGCCTGCGCCATGACGGGGCCATGATCGGGGTTGCTCCCGCGCGGGAGGGCGCCGCCTTCTCTCGCAACTTCCACGCGGGGAATCCAGCCGCATGACGTATGACTATGTGATCGTGGGCGCCGGATTTTTCGGCGCCGTGTTTGCCCAGCAGGCCCGCGAGAATGGCAAGTCGGCCATCGTGCTGGACGCGCGCGCCCACATCGGCGGCAACTGCTACTCCCGCGACTGGGAAGGCACCAACATCAACGTCCACGAGTACGGGACGCATATCTTCCACACCAACAACGACGAGCTCTGGGCCTACATAAACAGGTTCACCGAGTTCAACCGCTACCAGCACCGCGTACTGACAACGCACCGAGGCCGGGTATTCTCGATGCCGATCAACCTGGGCACGATCAACCAGTTCTATGGCGTGAACTTGAGTCCGGGTGAAGTGGAGGCTTTTCTCGAATCGAAGAAGGGCCGCATCGCCAACCCGTCGAATCTGGAGGAGAAGGCGATATCCCTCGTGGGCGAAGAACTCTACGAGGCCTTCATCAAGGGCTACACCACCAAGCAGTGGGGCTGCGACCCGCGCGAGCTTCCCGCCAACATCATCACGCGCCTCCCCGTGCGGCACTCGTTCCACGATTCCTATTTCGACGACAAGTACCAGGGGATTCCCAAGGGTGGCTATACGCCGATCTTCGACCGGATGCTGGAAGGCATTCCCGTGGAACTCGGAGTAGATTTCTTCTCCGATCCCGACCACTGGCGCGCGAAGGGGAAGAACTTTGTCTATACAGGCGCCATCGACCGCTACTTTGGCTACGAGCACGGACGCCTCAACTGGCGTTCGGTGCGCTTCGAGACGGAGGTGCTGGACGAGGAGGATTACCAGGGCACTTCGGTGATGAACTACGCCGATACGGATGTCAGCTTCACCCGCATTCACGAACCCAAGCATCTCCACCTCGAGAAATCCCACACCCCCGGCAAAACCGTCGTGATCCGCGAGTGGTCGCACATCGACAACGACAAGCCCTACTACCCCGTCAACTTCGCCGCCGACCGCGAGGTGCTGGCGAAGTACCAGGCCATGGCGGCGCAGGAAAAGAACGTTATCTTCGGCGGGCGACTGGCGGAGTACAAATACTACGACATGCATCAGGTAATCGGGAGCGCGTTGCAGAAGGCGCGGAAGGCGATGGGCGGCGCTACTTCCTAACCGCCCACTCTGGCAATCCACTCATCTCAATTC
The DNA here is from genome assembly GCA_038208905.1 of Candidatus Sumerlaeia bacterium. Lineage (GTDB taxonomy): Bacteria > Sumerlaeota > Sumerlaeia > SLMS01 > SLMS01 > JBBQYG01. Next base: position 24,727 of record JBBQYG010000011.1, read on the forward strand.
CCAGTATCATTGGACCCAGGAACCAGATCGCCAGCGTCGTCAGGATGATCGCCACGATGTTGACGACCAGACCCGCGCGGGCCATTTGGCTGATGGTAAGGCGCTCCGTCGCAAAGACGATCGCGTTGGGCGGCGTGGCGACGGGGAGCATGAAAGCATAGCTGGCGGCCATGGCGCAGGGCACCATCAGAAGCAAGGGATCGATGCCGAGCGCGATGGCATTTGCGGCCACAACTGGCAGCATCACCGTTGCCGTCGCCGTGTTCGAGGTGATCTCTGTGAGGAAGGTGATGACCGTGGCCACCAGCAATACGATGATGATCGGATGCAGCCCGGCGAGAAACTGAAACCGCTCGCCGATCCAGCCGGATAGGCCAGTTTTCTCGATCCCCGCGGCAAGAGCGAATCCGCCGCCAAAGAGCAAAACGATCGTCCACGGGAGTTCCTGCAAGGCGCGCCCCGTCAGGAGGGTGCGCGACTTCTGGCCCGCGCGGGCGGGAATAACAAAGAGCAATAGCGCCACCGCAATCGCCACCGTGCCGTCGCGGACTGCCTTGGTGTCGGGAAAGAACTCGCTCCAGCCGGGGATGGTGAGTCCGCCGACCTTGAGCGTCGCTCGGGAGAGCCAGAGCGCGGCGAGCAGGACAAAGAGCCCGAGTACCCACTTCTCCTCCCGCGACATCTTGCCGAGCGCGCGATGTTGGGAACGGAATATCTCGGGATCGAGCGACTTCGCATCGGCACGGTCGGGAAACATCCAGCGCAGCAGCAGCCAGACTACCCCAAGAAGAAGCGCGCACACGGGGAGGGCGAAGAGCATCCACGGCGCGAAGCCGATCTCTGGCGCGTCGGGGAAGGTCTGGTCGTGTACGCGGACCAGCACCAGATTCGGCGGCGTGCCGACCAACGTCGCGATGCCACCAATGCTGGCGGCGTAGGCGATGCCAAGTAGCAGCGATGCCTCGAATCCCGCGCAGGCTTCGCGACCGGATCGCTCCTCCAGACTCCCGAGCACGGCCACCGCAATGGGAAGCATCATCATCGCGGTGGCCGTGTTGGATATCCACATCGAGAGCCCCGCCGTTGCCACCATGAACCCAAGGAGGATGTGGCTGGGTTTGACGCCAAAGCCTTTCAGCGTGACGAGCGCGATTCGCCGGTGGAGGTCCCAGTGCTCCATCGCGATCGCCAGCAGGAAACCGCCGATGAACAGGAAGATCGTGTCGTTGATGAAGAACGGCGCCACGTCATCGGCGTTCATGATGCCGCATAGGGGAAACAGGACCACCGGCAGCAGCGACGTTGCCGCCAACGGAATCGCGTCGGTAATCCACCATACCGCCATCAGCACGGCCACCGCTGCCATGCGTGTCATCGCGGGATTTGCCGGGCTCAGGTCGGCAAACAGCATCAACGCAATTGCCAGGACCGGCCCCAGCACCAGGCCAACGAACTGCCACATCCGGAATCCGCCGTGTGCGGCGGCCTGTTGAGAGTCCGACATGCGTGGATTGCCTAGTCGGGAGATAGGATATCGCGAGGCGTGAGGGGACCAAAGCCCACCCTGCGAGGCAAGCCCCACGATGGGCCGGTCCATTCCTGAATAGCGAATTGTTGGGGGGGCGGCGGGCGCTTTCCCTTTTCCTTCAGGGTGGCGCGCGACAGCCTCGCGCCATGGAACAAGAGGCGACACTCCCCCGCCGGCACATTGCGATCTTGATCGCGTTCTTTGCGGTGACGTTTCCACTGTGGAACAACGCCTACCTCGCCGCTCCGGATTCAGCCAGCTACTTCTCCTGGGCGCGAACGCTTGGGCGGGGCCTGGATCTGGACTTCATCAACGACTACGCGGCCTTCCGCTACGAGGTCTACCAAACCTACCTCTCCGACGCGGGGCGGGTCTCCAACGACTGGCCCATCGGCAGCGGTCTCGCGTGGTTTCCCGCTTGGCTCGCCGCCGACGCACTCGCACGGATCGCGGCTGCGCTGGGGATTGAGAATCCGCTCCTCCAGCCGACCGGCCAGTCTGGTATATACAAGCTGCTCGTGACGCTCGTTAGCGCGACCTTCACGATTGGCGCGCTGGTCGTTGGCGGATTGATGGCTCCGGGCTCGCGGCAGGGAAGCCCGCGCCACACGGGGTGGCTGGTGGCCGCGTTGACGGTGTTGCTGGGGACGCCGGTGGGATTTTACACCTACGCGCATTCGATGATGTCACACTCCACCTCGATGCTGGCGGTTGGGCTGTTGCTTTGGAGGTGGCACGCAACGCTGAAGGAACGCTCGGTCCGCGACTGGGCGATCCTCGGGGCATTGGGTGGTATCGTCGCGCTCGTGCGGCCCCAGGACGCCGCGTTCCTCTCGGTGTTTCTGGTGGAACTCGCCATGGGGCCACCGCGCTCCCGCGCGCAAGTCATCGCCTGGACCAAGGGCGTCGGCGTGGCAGCCGCCTGCGCGCTGTGGATGTTCGCGTCCCAGATGGTGGCGTGGTGGTGTCTCTACGGGAATCCACTCAGCCTGCCCAAGATCGAGGAGATGCACTGGTTCGCTCCGGAGATCGTGGAGTTCCTGTTCTCCGAGTACCACGGCATGTTGAGTTGGTCGCCGGTGCTGGCGCTGGTGCCCGTGGGGCTGGCGATGCTGTGGCGACGGGATCGCGTGCTGGCGGCAGGTCTGGCGGTGGCGCTGGTGGTCCAGGTTTACCTCAATGCCGCCAACGAAATCTGGTGGGGTAGCGGCAGCCTGGGCGCGCGGCGCATGATCAGCGGAGGCACGGCTTTCGTTGTGGCGCTGGCGGCGGTTGTCGGAGGGGTTCGTTCCGCGATGTCGGTGCCGCTGCTGGCCGTGCTGTCGCTGTGGAATCTGCTGCTGTGGGCGAGGGAGAGAGCGGGGCTTCTGTCGCTCGACCATTACGTGCCGTGGAACTCCGATTTCTTTCGCGGCGTTCTCTCGATGGCGTTGCCGTGGAAGTTCTTCCCCGCGATGATGGGCGACTGTGCGGGGTTCGGCTGGCCGACGCGGATCGTGCTGATGGCAGTGGGTATGGGAGTGTCGTTCTCGATTTCGAGACGCGGCTCGCCCAGCGCGCGATGGCGCATCGCTGGATACGCGGCATTGGCGTGGTTTGCGGCGATGCCGTTTGTTGTGGGCGTCGCCGCATTGCGCACCCCTACCTATGGGGAGGATGACCTCGCGGTAAAGCCACCCCGCCGCGCACTCATCCTCTACAATGGGTACCAGGAGTACGGCTTCTATCGCATGATGAAGCGCGACGCGGAGGGCGCGCTTTCCGCCTTCGAGAAGGCCCGCGCCATGCGGCCCGAGCATCCCTTCGCCTATCGCTACATTGCGACGGTGCACCTGCATCTGATGAACGATCCGGAGACGGCGCTTGTCTATACAGACCAGGCGTTGAACATTTCCAAGGACTACGGCCCCGCGCTCGACGTGATGGCCGAGGCCGTGCAGGCCGTGATTGATCGCGACAGGAGCCGCGTTGATCTGGTGGATAGACTGGCGGAAAGATACCGCGCTGCAAATCGCCCCGACGATGTGAAGCGCGTGGAAGAATTCAAGGCACAGATTACAAAGTAGATACCTACCAGCGCGGAACAACCCGCCGCAGCGCCCGCCGCGTCGTCATTGGGAGGCGCATCGGCAGCCTAAGCCCCTCGGCCGTTGGCGTCCGTCTCAGCCGAATCCGGAGCCCCGTGAGGAGCAGGTCTTCGTCATGGATGCCGCGCAGTGCCTCGCGGATGCCAAGCTCTGTTGCCAGCTCGATATTCGACTGGGGAGCGATGTCGAGCCACCCTTCGATGCGCCACGGGCCGGGGCGCAGCGCATCGCGAATATCGCGTGGCCGGGCATAGTTCATTCCTTCCACCAGAAGGGCATGAATGTGCGCGGGCTCCAGCCTTACGCCCGGCGACCACTCGCGATCCTCCCCCGCTTCCTGCAAGGCCACCGTCGCAAACTCGGGCGCCGCCCACAGCAGGTGGGCCCATGGCGCGGGAAAAATATCCCACAGGTGATGGCCGTAGGGTGAGTAATAGAGCGGCTCGGTGGAAGTATGGAACACCCCGCCGATGCGGAGAACGCGCGCGGCCTCGGCGCAATAGTCGCGAAGGCCGGGGATGTGCTCGGCGCAGTTGTATGTATAGACAAGATCGAGGGAGGCGTCGGCCGCGGGCAGAAACTCCGCCTTGGCCCGGGCGAAATGCAAGGCGGCGGGGAAATTGATGCTGCCCGCATCCGTGAATCTCATCACGCGGCTCAGTTCCGGTTCCCTCTCGCACAGCCGCCGAAACGTGGACACGTTCCCCGGCGACCACGGCGTGTCGCCGTCCCAGAGCACCTCCGTCGCGATCACCGCGCCCGCGCCGTGGGCCGCCATCATCGCCGCGTGCCACCCCATGCCAGCGCCAATTTCCATCACGCGAAAGCCTGCGGGCAGAGTCCGCACAAGGGGGAGCAATTCATCGCGGAAATAGGCGGTGTGCCCCGCGCCGTCGTGGGCATCGCCAAAGACTTGGCGACCGACGGCGCCAGCCGCGCGGCGACGGCGCAACTCCGCGCGCGCGATCGTGAGTGAGACTTCCCTTGCCCGTGCCAACGCTCGCGGCGAGCGCCAGTGGCGGGAGGGATCGGGGTAGTGATTCATGGTGGGGAAAGGATGTCCCCAACTCATCGGGGCGCAAGCGGCTCGGTGCGAATTGCAACTCGCCGCGCCCCGTTTGCTTGACTTCCGGCAAAACGGACCCACTAATTGCCGGGTGCTTGAAGACAGATTGCTGTAGGCAGTTGTTTGACATACCAATGAAATCCCGAGCAGCCCAATGGGATTCCGAGGAGCGCGCCATGAGGAGCGAGGACGACGCAGCCGTAGCCGAAGACGAGGGCATTGGCCTGAGGACATCGCGCCGCGGATTCCTGAAGGGAATGGGCCTTGCCGCTGGTGCCGCGGCCCTGCTTCCCGCCGTTGGCAATGCGCAGGAGGATGCGCAGGAAACGCCGGGCCTCAAGGAGTTGGGCCGCGGCGAGCGCGAAATCACCCTGAAGATCAATGGCGAGTCGCGAAAGCTCAAGGTCGAGCCGCGCACGACCCTCCTTGAAGCGCTGCGCGTGAAGCTCGATCTGACCGGCGCCAAGGAGATCTGTGACCGCGGCGCGTGTGGCGGATGCACGGTGCTGGTCGGCGGCAAGTCCCTCGCAAGTTGCCTCCTCCTCGCGATGGACGCCCAAGGCGAGGACGTTGTCACCGTGGAGGGAATCGCCAAGGACCCGCGCTATTCCAACCTGATCGACGCCTTCTGCGAGCACGATGGCGCCCAGTGCGGCTACTGCATCCCGGGTATCGTGGTGCGCAGTGCGGAGTTTCTGGCGGCCACTCCCAACCCATCGCCCGATGAAATGCGCGCGGGCCTGGCGGGCAACATCTGCCGGTGTGGCACCTATTCCAAGATATTCGAGTCAATGGCGGCCTGCTCCGCCAAGGGAGGCATCAAGTGAGCGTCGACAACAACAAGGCGATGGAGAATCGCCTCGCGCGCCCAGACGTGCGCCAGAAGGTCACAGGCGCGGCAAAATTTGCCGCCGATATGTTCCCCAAGAACGTCGTGTACGCCAAGTTCATCCGCTTCCCTTTCGGCAAGGGGAAGGTCGAAACTGCGGACGTGGAGGCCGCCCGCAAGGTCAAGGGCGTGATCTCCGTAGATGTCAACATGCAGGCCGACGCCAAGTACGCGGGGCATTCGATTGGCCGCGTCGTGGCCGAAACCCGCGACGCCATCGACGACGCCGTCGAGGCGCTGGGGCTCAAGTTTCGGTTTACGGATCCGCGCAGCCGCGCCGAGGACGTCTATCAGGGCGTTCCCGAGGCGAGCCCCGAGGACCTGGACAAGCTCAAGAACATCTTCGACCAGACGCCGGTTGTGGTGGAGGCGACCTACACGACGCAGGTGCAGACGCACACCAGTCTGGAGCCCCACGGGTCCATGGTAGATCATCGCGGCGAAGAACTGGAGGCATGGACCAGCACTCAGGCGGTGATGGGATGCCAGGAGGGGTTCGAGAACGCCTCGGGCCTCTCGGCCTCCAAGATCACCGTCCACGCGGAGTATGTGGGCGGCGGCTTTGGCAGTAAGTTCAGCATCGGCGCGGAGGGCGGCCTCGCGACGGAGATTTCCAAGCAGCAGGGGCGCCCGTGTCGAGTCGTACTCGACCGGCGCGAGGAGCATTCCGACGGCGGTAACCGCCCCGGCTCGATCCAGTATATGAAGATCGGCGCCGACAAGAGCGGCAAGATCATCGGCGGTCGCGTCCACCTGATGAGTTCCGTGGGCTTTGGACGCGGGCGTGGCGGCGTCAAGAACCCCAACTACTATGACTTTGGCACCATCGTAAAGACGGAGGCCGACGAGTCGCTGAACGCGGGCCTTCCAGCCGCGTTTCGCGCGCCGGGCTATCCGCAGGGGGCCTTCGCCTACGAATCGATGATCGACGAGCTTGCCGCCGGGCTGCGCATGGATCCGGTGGAGGTGCGTCTCAAGAACGAGACCAGCGACCGTCGCCGCAAGCAGCTCAAGATGGGGGCCGAATTGATCGGCTGGGATGGCCGTGTCGCCGACGGCGCATCGCCCGGTCGAATCAAGACTGGCTACGGTTGCGGCGTGGCAAGCTGGGGGAACGGCAAGGGGAAGTGCCAAGCCGACATCGACGTCTATCGCAACGGCGACTTGGAAGTTCGCATCGGCATACAGGACATCGGCACCGGCGCCTCCGCCGTGGTGATCGACGTGGTGGCGTATCACCTCGGCATCGACCGAAATAGGATCAAGGGGCGGCTCGGAAACAGCAATTATCCGCCGGGTCCCGGCAGCGGCGGCTCGGTCACCTCCCGCCTCTCGGCGCCCGCGTTGATGGACGCCGCGGAGAGCGCCATGAAGGCTGTGCGCAAGATCGTCGCGAAGGAAATGAAGGTGGCGGATGACGAGGTGGAATACTCCGCCGGGCACTTCAACAAGAAGGGAAGCACGCAGAAGGTTGCGTGGAAGGATGCCTGCGCCCTGCTGCCGACGGAGAAGGTGACGGTAAGCGGCGAGTTCAACGACGAATTCGTTGGCAATGGCGTCTCCGACTGCGCCCAATTCGCACAGGTCGAGGTCGATACCGAAACCGGTATCGTCCACGTCCGCAAGGTCGTCGCAGTCCATGCCTGCGGCAAGCCGGTAAATCGCCTGACGGCGGAGAACCAGATCTGCGGCGGCGTGATTCAGGGGATCAGCTTTGCGCTCTTCGAGCAGCGGATTCTCGACCGGCGCACGGGCGGACACGTGAACCACGACATGCTGTATTACAAGATCGCGGGATCGAAGGACGTGCCGGAAATCATCCCGGTGCTCGACGTGGAGGAGGGCGACAACGGCGTGAAGTCACTCGGCGAGCCCGCCACGATTCCGACCTCTGCCGCCATCGCAAATGCCGTCGCCAACGCCACCGGCGCCCGCGTCCGGCATCTGCCCATTACCCCCGCGCGCGTTCTGGCCGCGCTGGATTCCGCCAAGGGAGGCGTCGCATGAAGGCTTTCGACTACGCCATTGCCGAAAACACCAGCGGCGCCATTGCAGCCATAGGAAAGAAATATCGCGTAAAGGCCGCCGGCATCGATCTGCTGGATATGCTGAAGGAGCGCACGGAACCCGGCGACCGGTTCGTCTCGATTCATCGCGTCGCGGAACTGGGCGGTATCATGACCACAGCCGATGGACTTCGCATCGGCGCCCTCGCGACGCTGGCGGAGATTGGCGACAGCGAACTCGTCCGCAAATCCTTCCCCGCGTTGGCCGAGGCCGCTTCCTCCGCCGCAACTCCCCAGGTGCGCGCCCGCGCCACCGCGGCGGGGAACGTGCTCCAGCGCCCACGCTGCTGGTACTTCCGCGCCAAGGAGTACGACTGCCTCAAGAAGGGCGGCGCGACGTGCTTCGCGGTGGAGGGCGAAAACCAGTTCCACGCCCTGTTCGGCGGCGGACCGTGCCACATCACCCATGCCTCCAACATCGCCCCGGCTCTGGTGGCGGTGAACGCGGAGATCCGCGCGCGCGGACAGAAGGACACCCGCGTGATTTCCGCGGACGGGTTCTTCACGCTCCCCGACAAGGGCGTGGGGCGGGAGAATTCCCTCTCTGAGGATGAGCTGGTCACAGAGTTCGTGATCCGCAAGCTGCCGACGAAGTCCGCCTATGTCGAGTTCAAGGAGAAGCAGAGCTTCGACTGGCCGCTCGCCGCTTGTACCGTCGCGTTGCTCGATGGAAAGTGGCGCGTGGTGTTGAGCCACGTGGCACCGATCCCCTGGCGCGCCACGAAGGCCGAGGAAGTCCTTGGCGGCACCGCCGACATCGACGAGGCATTGGCGGAGAAAGCGGCCGACGCAGCGCTTGAAGGTGCCAAGCCCATGCGCGACAACGGCTACCGGCTCAAGCTCGTCCGCGCGGCAGTGCGGCGCTCGCTGCTGGAAGCCTGTGGAAAGGCGGCGGTGTGACATGGCTTCCATGGACGACATCGACGATCCCCAGCCTTGCTGCGCCAACCTGCGTTGCAAGTCGATGACCTACCGCGAGGACGAGCGCCCCGGCCTCCTCCATGTGGAGGACGCGATGGGCTACTGGTGCCTGCTCACCAATGTCCCTCTCGGTCCCGACGACGACGTGGCGAGCCATCGCGATTGCCAACCGGGCCGCGAATGCCATAAGCCTGCCCCACAACTGAAGTTCGCGGTCGAGTAGCCCGCGACAGCTTGGGGGCACCATGCAGTTCGAGACAAACCTGCTGGATCGCATCGCGCGCATTCGACTGCTGGCGTTCGACATCGACGGAACCCTGACCGACGGCGGGATCTTCCTGAGCGCGGATGGCGAGACCAAGCGCTTCGACGTACACGACGGAGCGGGGATCGCACTGGCGATCAAGGCAGGGCTTCGGGTCGCCTTCATCACCGGCCGCGCCAGCGATGCCGTTTCCCGCCGGGCTGCTGAACTGGGCGTGACGGAAGTCCATCAGGGCGTAAAGAACAAGATCGCCGTCCTGAGTGAGATCGTGGCCCGCGAGGGACTCTCGCTCGATGAGGTTTTCTACATGGGGGACGACCTGCCGGACCTCCCCGCCTTCTCCGTGGTCGGCCTCTCCGCAGCCCCCGCAAACGCAACGACCGAGATTAAGAGCCACGCCCACTACATCGCCCGCGAGAAGGGCGGCTATGGAGCCGCCCGGGAGGTCATCGAAATCATCCTCCGCAACCAGGGCCGGTGGGACGGCCTTGTGGCGGAGATGATGAAGCAGGCGGAGGGGTTGGCGCAGTAGCGCCCCTACGGAATCGATTCCAGCTTCAGCAAATCCCGATACGTCTCGCGCTTCCTCGCCACGTGGGCCTTGCCGCCATCGACGAGGATTTCGGCGGGGCGGGGGCGCGTGTTGTAGTTGCTGGACATGACGAATCCATAGGCGCCCGCGTCCATGATGGCGAGCAGGTCGCCCTGGGACGGGACGATCGACTCGCGGTTGAGAGCGAGGAAATCGCCCGACTCGCAGACGGGCCCGACGTAGTCGGCGACGCTGGCTTTGCCGCGCGCCTTTACGAGGGGAAGAATCTCGTGGTGCGCCTCGTAGAGTGTCGGGCGGAGCAGCTCCGTCATGGCCGCGTCGATGATCACGAACTGCTTGGTGTCGCCCTTCTTGATGTACTCGACCTTGGTGAGGAGGACGCCCGCGGGGGCGCTGATGCTGCGGCCCGGTTCCAGGATCAGCTGCACGCCCAGTTCCTTCGCCGCGGGAATCACTGCGTCGGCAAAGGGCTTGAGGTCGAGCGACGTCTGGCCCTCGCGATAGGCAATGCCATAGCCCCCGCCAAAGTTCAGCGTGCGAAGCTGAGTCCCCGTTTCGGCCATCACGCGGCGCGCAAATTCCGTGACGACGGCGACGACGCGCGGGTGAACGCCGGGGTCGAGAATCTGGGACCCGACGTGGCAGTGCAGCCCATCGAGTCGCAGGTTCTTGAGCGTCGTGGAGATGTTCTTGGCGAGTTCCAGCGCACGGCCCAGTGAGATGCCGAACTTGTTCTCCGTCTTGCCGGTGGAGATATACTTGTGCGTCTTGGCGTCGATATTCGGATTCACGCGAATCGCCACGGGGGCGATGCGGCGCATGGCGCCCGCCACGGCGTTAAGACGCTCGGCCTCTGGTTCCGACTCCACATTGAATTCCGCCACGCCGACCTTCAGGGCCGCGCGCATTTCGTCCTCGGACTTGCCGACGCCGGCAAAGATAATCCGGTCGCCCTTGATCCCCACGCGAAGGACCCGCGCCAGCTCTCCCCCGCTGACGATGTCGAAGCACGCGCCCTCTTCGGCGAGGAGCGACAGCACCGCCAGATTGCTGTTGGACTTCACGCTGTAGGCAACCATGGCGCCCGCCTTGGCGAAGGGCTTGGCGACGCGGCGATAATTCGCGCGGAGCAGCCCGCCGGAATAGACATAGAGCGGCGTGCCGTGCTGTGCGGCGAGCTCTGCAAGATTCAGCCCATCCACCAGCAGGTGGCGTCCGTGATAGTGAAATCCAGTCTTCATGGGGGTTCGAGGTTCCGCGATGCCGAGATGTCCCGCCGGGCGGGTGGGCCATCCTTGCGAGTGCGTGGGGGCGGTCAACGCGAATGGGATTGCGGGTTTGCCGGGCCGCCCGGGAACCTGAGCCCCTCAATCCCAGCCCAAGGATCGCGCCGCGTGACCAACGAAGCCCACAACGACCCGCCCGGCCAGCGGCTTGTCGATAACATCGAGAAAGTCATCGTCGGAAAGCGCAAGGTGGTGCTCCACGTGGTGGCGGCGCTCTTTGCCGGAGGCCACGTCCTGCTGGAGGACGTTCCCGGGACGGGAAAGACCTCGCTTGCCCGGGCGCTGGCCAAGTCCCTCAACGCCAGCTTTCACCGCATCCAGTTCACGCCCGACCTATTGCCGACGGATCTGACGGGCGTCTCGATTTTCAGCCAGAAGACCGCGGAGTTCGAGTTCCGCCCGGGCCCCCTTTTCGCCAGCATTGTCCTTGCCGACGAGCTCAACCGCGCCACGCCGCGGACCCAGAGCGCCTTGCTGGAGGCGATGGAGGAACACACCGTCAGCGCCGACGGCACCACCTGGGCGCTGCCGCATCCGTTCTTCGTCATCGCCACGCAGAACCCCATCGAGCAGCACGGCGTCTATCAGCTTCCCGAGGCCCAACTCGACAGGTTTCTGGTGAGGCTCTCGCTCGGATATGCGACGCCCGGGGAGGAGCGCCGCTTCGTGGAGGCGCAGGCCGAGGAACACCCGATCCACGGCCTGGAACCGGTGCTTTCTGTCGAAGACCTTGAATCGGAAATGAAATTTCTCAGAAAAGTCGTTGTCGAATCCAACGTCGCCGACTACATTGTGAGGTTGGTTGGCGCCACGCGCGAACACCGCGAGGTCGTTCTGGGGGCAAGCCCCCGGGCCAGCCTTGCCCTATACCGACTCTCACAGGCCATGGCATGGATCACTGGAAAGCCCTTCGTCTCGCCCGACCTCGTCAAGAAACTGGCCCCGGCCGTCCTGTGCCACCGCATCCTGCTCCGGCCCCAGGCGCGCCTTGGCGGCATCAAGCCGGAACAGATCGTCTCGGAAGTGCTCGCGAGCACCGACGTCCCCGTTGTCCGCATGGTCGAGGGTTAATCGCCTCCTCACCAACGCCACGGAGGCACCTCGCCTTGAATCGCCTGATCGCGACGACATTCCTGTTGGCGACATTGCTTGTGGGCTGCGCCAAGCCGACCGATCCCGCCGCGCCGGTCGGCGAGGAAGCGGGTGGCCTGCTGCTTGCCGTCGATCTTGGCGCGGTGGCCCCCGATCCAGCGATGGAACGCCTCCTCGCGCCCTATCGCGTGGAGGTCGAAAAGCTCAGGGAGCCCATCGGCGAATCCCACGGCGGCATGATCCACCAGGCCCGCAAGGTCACGCCCCTCGGTTGCTGGGTAACCGATATTATGCGCGAGCGCGCCGCCCAGGTGGCGGGTCGCCCCGTTGATTTCGCCTTCACAAATTCGGGCGGCATTCGCGCGGCGCTCCCCGATGGACCTGTGTCCTATGACATAATCTCCCAGATTCTGCCGTTCGATAACACGCTGGCGATGATTGATCTGGATGGGACGGCGTTCCGACGCCTGCTCGAAAAGATATGCTCCGACCGAGATGGGCACTCGATTTCGGGAGCTTTCATCGAGGGCGACGCCGAGAACAATCTCGTCTCCGCGACCATTGGCGGCAAGGCACTCGACGATTCGCGGCAGTATCTGGTGGTGACAAACAACTACCTCTCGAGCGGTGGCGGAGGCATGGCGATGCTGAAGGAGTTTGCCCAGCAGGACACGGGCGTATTCCAGCGCGACGCCGTGGCGGATCACGTCCGCGAGTTGACCGCCGCGGGGAAGAAGATCGAGCAACCCGCCGACTATCCACGCTACCGATATGCGGAGAAGAAGGAGGGCGCGCCATGATCGACCGCCGCCGATTTCTGAAGTCAGGCCTGACACTCGCGGCTGGCGCCGCTTGCTCGTGGCCGTTCGACCTGCTGGCCGCGAAGCCCGGGAGCGCGCTGCGGCTCACGATCCTCCATACCAACGACGTGCATTCCCACTTGGAGCCCATGAAGTCAGGTGATTATGCGGGTCTCGGCGGCGCTTCCGCGCGCGCGTCGTTGATCAGTCGGGTAAGGGAGCAAGAGAAGCACGTGCTCTTGCTCGATGCCGGCGACGTGTTTCAGGGGACGCCGTATTTCAATATCTTCAAGGGCGAACCCGAGGCCCGCGCCATGAGCGCCATGCGGTTCGACGCCGGCACCATCGGCAACCACGAGTTCGACGCGGGGATCGAGCGCCTGGCCGAGGTCATTCGAACCCACATGAACTTTCCCATTCTGAACTGCAACTACGGCATCAACGGCACACCGCTCGAAGGCGCGACGCGCGAGCATCTGGTGATCGAGAAAGAGGGCCTCCGCATCGGCCTCCTTGGTCTGGGAATCAGGCTGGAGGGCCTCGTGTTCCCCGGCTACTACAGCGACCTGCGATATCGCGATCCCATCGCCGACGCAAAGCGCGTTGCGACCCACCTGCGCGAGGAGGAGAAGTGCGACTTCATCATCTGCCTCTCCCACCTTAACCTCTATGCCCGGAGGGTTGGCGACGCCGCCAGCCAACCCGGCGACCGCGATCTGATTCGCGAGGTTCCGGAGATCGATCTGGTGATCGGCGGCCACAACCACATCTACCTTGAGCGGCCCGACGTGTACTATCGCAAGGAGTCGACCGGCTTCATCGCACAGGCTGGATGGGCGGGAACACATATGGGGCGGCTCAGTTTCGACATCTTTGGCCGGTCCAAGCGCGAGGTCGCCGGGTGGACGATCCACCCCGCCGTGGCGTGACCGTGGCGGCCCGGAGGCGCCTATCCAACCAGAGATCGAAGAATAGGCCCCTCCCCCTTGACAGTCGGGGCGGGCTTGGCTACCACCAGACGCCGGTTTAAACCCCCTGATTCTGGAGAACGTCATGAACGCCTTTGTCCGTCGAAGCGTGCCGGGTCTTGTTGCCCGCAGCTTCCTGTGCCTGACGCTTGCCCTTGGACTTATTGCCGGCTGCGAGAGGCAGTCTCCCCAAAGCAGTGGCGGAGCCGATGCGGCCCCCGCTCCGCAGGGCGACACGATCAAGGTAGGGCACTTTGGGACCCTGACGGGGAACGAGGCCACCTTTGGCCAGTCCACCGACAAGGGCGTTAAGATGGCCTTTGACGAGGCCAACGCCGAGGGCGGCATCAACGGCAAGAAGCTGGAGCTTATCTCCCGTGATACGCGCGGGCGCACGGAGGACTCCGGCAGCGCGGTGACGCGCCTGATCGACAGCGACAAGGTGGTGGCGCTTCTGGGCGAGGTGGCCTCGGGCCGCAGCATCGCCGGTGGGCGCGTGGCTCAGGCCAAGGGGATTCCGATGATCTCCCCCGCCTCCACGAATCCCGACGTGACAGCGATCGGCGACAAGATCTTCCGTGTGTGCTTCATCGATCCGTTTCAGGGCTTCGTGGTGGCGAAGTTCGCAAGCGAGAACCTGAAGGTTAAGAAGGTCGCGATCCTCTATGACCAATCCCAAGCCTATTCGACCGGCCTGCGGAAGAATTTCGTGGAGGCGTTCACCAAGATGGGTGGAACCATCACCACAGAACAGGCCTACAGCGGCGGCGATCAGGACTTCAGCGCGCAACTGACCACGATCCGGGAGACTGCGCCCCAGGCGATTTTCATCCCGGGCTACTACAGCGAGGTGGGCAACATCGCGTTGCAGGCCAAGAAGCTGGGCATTCACGTGCCGATGCTGGGCGGGGACGGATGGGATTCAGCCGAACTGCTTCAGATCGCGGGCGAAGCCCTTGAGGGCTCCTTCTTCTCCAACCACTTCAGCGAGGAAAACCCCCGCCCCGAGCAGGCCGCCTTCATCGAGCGCTATCGCGCGAAGTGGAGCGAGCGCCCCGACGCCATGGCGGCGCTCGGCTATGACGCGGCGAAGATTCTGGTTGAGGCGATGAAGAAGGCGCCGTCGCTCAAATCCGATGAACTCGCCGCAGCGATCGCGGCAACCAAGGACTTCCCCGGCGTGACGGGTATGATCACCATCGACGCGAACCGCAACGCGCGGAAGTCAGCCGTGATGCTGGAAATCAAGGGCGGCAAGCTGACATTCGCGGCGAGCATCGATCCCGAATGATGGCGGGAATAACCATCGAACGTTCCGCGCGGGCGGCCCGGCATTGACCAAGTTCCTCCAGACCAGCATCGACGGGCTTGCTGTGGGGAGCCTCTATGCCCTGATCGCGCTTGGCTATACGATGGTCTATGGGACACTGAAGTTCATCAACTTCTCCCACGCGTCGGTCTTCATGCTGGGCGCGTGGTTCTCCCTCGGCGTGGCGCGCCTGTTGGGATGGGGCCAGACCGGCGCCGAGGTGCCCATCTATGCGGCGCTGGTGGTGCTTTTGGCGACGATGACGATTTGCGGGGCGCTGGGATTCGCCATCGAGCGACTCGCCTACAAGCCGCTCCGCAGCGCGCCGCGACTCAACGTCCTGATCACCGCCATCGGCATCGCCATGCTCATCGACAATACGGCGGCGCTCGAGAAGAAGGCGGAAATCGCCGGCTACACGATTCCGATCGGCTTCGGGACGCGGCCCCAGCGCATGCCATCGCTTTTTCAGGACAAGGCGGTCGCCGAGATCGCAGGCGTCAATATCCAGTTCGTCGATATCGTTGTGGTGATTTCGGCGGTGGTGCTGATGGCGGGGCTCCAACTGCTGGTCTTCGGCACGAAGCTGGGCGCCGCGATGCGCGCCGTTTCGGAAGACACGCGCGCCGCCGCGCTCATGGGAATTCCCGTGGATCGAGTCATAT
This sequence comes from Candidatus Sumerlaeia bacterium, assembly GCA_038208905.1. Taxonomy (GTDB): domain Bacteria; phylum Sumerlaeota; class Sumerlaeia; order SLMS01; family SLMS01; genus JBBQYG01. Next base: position 40,222 of record JBBQYG010000011.1, read on the forward strand.
CGATCACCTTTGTGGTGGGGACGATGCTGGCGGCGGCGGCGGGCTTTCTTTTCGCCGCGAAGTATCCGGGACTCAACCAACCCGCCGCGGCCAACTGGGCGCTGCTGGGCCTGAAGGCCTTCGTTGCGGCGGTGGTCGGCGGCATCGGCAACATCCGCGGAGCCGTGGTGGGCGGCATTCTGATCGGCATGATCGAGCTTTTTGGCGCGGCCTATCTCTTCACCCAGCTCCGCGATGTCTATGTATTCGTCATCCTTATCGCCGTCTTGCTCGTGCGACCGACGGGGCTGTTCCCCAGCGGCGCCGTCAACAAGGTCTGATTCCGAATGTCCGAGCAGCCACGTGACGCATGGACGTCAACGCCGGTCATTTGGCTGCGCAGCATTCTGCCATGGCTTGTCGGCGGAGTCCTCGCATTCGCGCTCTATCGCTATGGAATGTGGTCTGAATCGAACCAGGGGTCGCGGCTCGCGATGCCCATTTTCCACTTCAAGATCCTCAGCCTGATCGGCATCAACGCGATCATGGCCGTCTCGTTGAACGTGGTTAATGGATATACAGGCCAGTTCTCGCTGGGGCATGTCGGCTTCATGGCGATCGGCGGATACGTGTCCGGCGCGATGACTTACTACGGCTCCATGATTCTCTGGCAAAGCACCGCGATTCACGGGGAACTTTTCGGCGGCGGTGATTTCCTGTTCCTCGGCGCACTGCTCTGCGGGGGCCTGGTAGCCGCGCTCGCGGGTTACGTGGTCGGCCTCCCTTCGCTCAGGTTGCGCGGTGACTACCTGGCTATCGTGACGCTCGGATTTGGGGAGATTGTCCGCCTGATCCTGACGCTCACTCGCCCCATCAAGAAGACCGCGGAGGAAGTCTCGCAGGCCGGCCTCCTCTCGATCACGCACAACGCAAACGGCTCCTGGGCGCTCGATGGCTGGATGATCTCCGTCGGCGGGGCGCTGGGCTTCGATGGCATTCCGAAATATACGAATCTGTTCTGGATCTACCTCCTCTGCTTCGCGACGATCATCTTCTGCTATCGGCTCAAGCAGTCGGTCCTCGGCAAGGCCTTCGTCTCCATCCGCGAGGATGAGGTTGCGGCGGAGGCAATGGGCGTTCCCACCACGCGCTACAAGGTGCTGGCCTTTGTGATTGCGGCTTTCTTCGGCGGCGTCGGTGGCGGGCTCTTTGCACACGAAGTTGGCATTCTCATCTCCCCGCCGGAGATGAATTTCCTCAAGAGCGTGGACTACGTCATCATGGTGGTGCTCGGCGGCATGGGCTCGATCAGCGGCGCGGTTCTCGCGGCCATCGCACTGACGATCCTGCCGGAACTGCTCCGCGATCTCTCCTGGATACCGTTCCTGCCCAAGGCGCTCCACGATGTCTCCGACTACCGCCTCATCATCTATGCGCTGATCCTCATCTGCGTGATGATCATGCGCCCGCAGGGGCTCATGGGCATCAAGGAAATATGGGAGGTCCGCCCGGCTCTCTGGCTTCGCGCGAAGCTCGCCCGGAAGGAGAAGTCGCCATGAGCGAAGTCGCCCTCGAAGCACGAGGCGTCTCGATCTCCTTCGGCGGACTCAAGGCCGTCTCGGGGTTCGACCTGACGCTTGAGAAGGGATCTCTGCAGGGCCTCATTGGGCCCAATGGCGCGGGGAAAACCACGCTCTTCAATCTGGTCACCGGTGTCTATACGCCCAGCGAGGGAACGATTCACCTGGGCAGCCAGCGCATCGACGGAATGCGCCCGCACCAGATCACTCGGCGCGGCCTCGCGCGGACGTTTCAGAATATCCGACTGTTCCCCGACCTCCGCGTGATCGACAACGTGATGGTGGCGGCGCAGACCCACATGAAGCATGGACTGGTTCCCACGATCCTCCGCACGGGTGGCTATCGCCGCGAGCAACTGGCCATCGAGCGCCGCGCCCGGGAACTGCTCTCGATCTTCAACCTGCAGGGACTCGCAGGGGAACAGGCCAAGAACCTTCCCTACGGCCATCAACGCCGGCTTGAAATGGCCCGCGCGCTGGCGACCGACCCCAAGGTTCTCCTCCTCGACGAGCCTGCGGCAGGCATGAATCCGCAGGAGAAACTTGGCCTCGCTTCGCTCATCGCGGAGCTCCGCAAGGAGTTCGACCTGACGATCCTCCTCATCGAGCACGACATGGGGCTGGTCATGGACATCTGCGAGCAGATCACCGTCCTGGACTATGGCGTGGTGATCGCCAGCGGGCCGCCGAAGAAAATCCAAAACGATCCCCGCGTCATCGAGGCCTACCTCGGCACGCCCATGACCAACGAGGAGTAGCCCCGCGATGCCCCTCCTCGAAATCCGCGACCTCGATGTCCACTACGGCGCGATCCACGCCCTGCACGGCGTATCGCTCTCCGTGGAGGAGGGCCGCATCGTGACGCTCCTCGGCTGCAATGGCGCGGGAAAAACAACCACCCTGCGCGCGATTTCGGGATTGTTGAAGCAGGTACGCGGCTCGATCGTCTACGATGGCAAGCCGCTCTTCGGCATCCCGCCCCACCAAATTGTCCGGATGGGAATAGCCCACGTGCCCGAGGGCCGCGGCATTTTCCCCAGCCTGACGGTCATGGAAAACCTGACGCTCGGCGCGTATATACGAAACGATGCCGCGGGAATCCGCAAGGACCGCGACAAGGTTTTCGACTACTTTCCCCGCCTGCGCGAGCGCGTTGGCCAGTATGCGGGAACGCTCTCCGGCGGAGAGCAGCAGATGCTGGCCATCGGCCGCGCGCTGTTGGGAAGGCCGCGGCTCCTCCTCCTCGACGAGCCATCGCTCGGCCTCGCCCCCCAGATCGTCATCACGATTTTCGCGATCATCCGAGAGATAAACACCGAGGGGACCACGATCCTGCTGGTGGAGCAGAACGCCCACATGGCGCTGAAGACGGCCCACCACGGCTATGTTCTGGAAGCAGGCGCCGTGGTGATGGGCGACACCGCGGAAGCGCTTGCCCATAGCGACGAAGTGCGCAAAGCGTATCTGGGCGTCGGCTGACACGCGCGCGGGGCTGTCGCCCGCTTCATTTCCCGCGCGCACGAATCGACACCTCCTCCAGGCCGCTCAGGTGGAACCATCATGAAGCAATCACTCCTCATCGGAGCGCTCGCGCTGTCGCTCCTCCCGTCACAGACCGCGCTTTTCGCAGCTGCTCTCGGCAGGCCCCCGATCAAGGGCACCACCGTCGAGCCCTACTCCGCCCTTGCAGGTATCGACATCACGACGACGATGCTCGACGATCTGCAATACCTGAACGACGGCATGATTCGAGTGGAGTTCAAATGCGACGACGATGGCTCCATCAACTACCCTGCCTGTGACTACATTTTTCGCGAGTTCCATCGCCGTGGAATCCCGGTGCTTGGCCTCATCGACTATGCGAGCCTCGCGCACGGCGGCTCGCCCGACTGGCAAACCGACGATTTTCGCGCCCGGTTCACGCCGCGCGTTAAGGAGATCGTTGCCCACTATGCGCGCCACGCCGATTCCCCGATCGCACACTGGGAAATCTGGAACGAGCCCGATTTCAAATGCCGCGTCGAGCCCGAACCTTATGCGCGCCTTGTGATCGACAGCTACACCGCCATCAAGGCCATCGATGCGGACTCCATCGTAGTGCTTGGGGGCATCTCTCCGAAGGGTTTCGCCTATCCCGACAAGCCGAACTACCTGAGCGACCTCTATCGGTCCTCTCCAATGACCGAGTACCGAAACGCTCACGGCCTCTATCCGTGGGATGCCGTCGGCTGCCATCCGTATCCCGAAACC
>JBBQYG010000012.1:0-43340 GCA_038208905.1 Candidatus Sumerlaeia bacterium
GGGTTGAAGGGGGCGGAGGTTTAAGGGGGCGGGGGCTACGCCTGATGTGTCTTCTGCTGCTGCGTTGGAGTGCCTGCGGGGAGCAACTACACCGACTAAGAGCTAGCGGCCAGAGGCCCGCATGGTCGGTGATGTTGCATCGCGCCGATTTGCCCCATAGCATAGTATCGATGGGCCTGAGATAGGGGAGGAGACTTACGCGGTCCTTCAATCGTGGCAGCAAACACTACCTTCTGTCCACCGCGATCCAGCTCGGCCACATCGGAGGCGGCGGGGATAAGCTGCTGTACATCGTCTGCGGTCAAGTCCGGGATGGACATCTTGGGTCTCTATTGATTTTTCTGTTACTTCATGGAGCCTTCTTCGGTGGACGTTCCGGGCCTCGACTCAAAGGAGAACTTCGCATCGAGATTGACCGTGCCAAGCCCTTTTTCACTTTCCCTTCGCTGGCAAGGACTTGTAGCCCTGCTCTGAGCGTAGATAGAGTTTTCCCCCTCACCCCTCCACCACCGCCCGCAAGCTCGCCAGTCCCTTCTCGAAATCCTTACCCACCATCTTGTCCATGTTCATGAAGGTGCAGAAAATCTTGGCCACGAAGTTGTTGGTGCCGGTCATGGACCAGGTGACGAGGGTGGCGTGGCCTTGGCCCTTGAATTCGAAGTCGGCGGTGTTGGTGGCCTTGAAGGGTTTGAGGAATTCGAGCTTGATGCGGACGAAGGCGGGCGGGCGGCTGTCGGTGATGGTCATCTTGCCTTCGCCGACCTTGCTGTTGCCGAGCCAGGAGTAGAAGGAGCCGACACCCTCGGGCGGGCCGGCGTAGGCCTGCACCATGGCGGGGTCGAGCCGGGCCCAGGGCGACCACTTCTCCCAGTTCTTGAGGGCATTAACTTCCTCGAAGACGCGGGCGGGCGGCGCGGTCATGCGGGCGCTGCGCACGATGCGGAAGTCGGACGGCCGGGTGGCGACGTAGGCGAGGAAGGCGGCGATCATCAGGACGACCACGGCCAGTGCATAGACGTAGAACATGGGGACTCCCCAAAAAAGACGAAGGGTGGAAGACGGGGCTTTGACAAAGACCGTCCCCCGCACCCGCGAAAATGTCGATGGCAAATCGGCGGAGACCCACCCGGGCGGTTCAAAGAATTGCGCATTTCTTGCACAACCCGGCGGAATTCAACGATAATCCCAAGGGTTATGCAATGATTTCGCTTGCACGCTCGCGCGTAAACCGCTCCAATAGGACATCGACTTGCAGAAACCGCCGCCCACGTCGGCACACTTTACACAAAAGGAAACCCCTCACCATGCGCACTCGAATTTATGCTGCTATGTCCGCGGCCCTGATGCTTGCCGGATCCACGGCAATGGCCGGCTTTGGCACACCCGCAATCGATGGAACGCTCGACGCCGCCTATGGCGCCGCCGTATCGGTGCAGACTGTCCGCACGGCATTCGGCAGTTCCACCAACGGCAACCTGATCGGCGGCGGCGGCAGCGAACTCAACGGCCTCTATCTGGCCAACAACGGGTCGACGCTGTTTGTCCTCCTCACTGGCAACGTCGAGTCCAACGGCAATACCCTGTATATCCTGATCGACGATGTGTCCAACGCGGCGGGCCCCAATGTGCTGCCGAACACGCCGGGCAAGGACGACCTGTTCAACACGAACAAGCTGGGCGGAGCCACCATGCCGGTGGGCTTTGGGCCGGAATGGGGATTCGTGTTCAAGGGCTTCATGAACGGCGCCATCGGCGGCCCTTCGGACTATGACTATGTCTATTCGATCGCCAACTTCGTCACGGGGACTTCGGTCGCTCCGGCGCTCGATCAACCGACGCTGGCTTTGGTGAATCCGGCGACGGGGACTGATTCCACCGCGGGCTACCCGATCACCTTTGCGCTGGACAATTCCAACGTCGCCGGCGTCAACGGCGGCATCAACCCCGATTGGGCCATCGTGGCCGAGACCCCCGCGACGGTGACCACGGGATACGAGATTGCCATCCCCCTCTCCGCCATTGTTCCCGCGACCACGGGCAACCTGAAGATCCTCGCCTACATCAGCAGCGGAGACGGCACCTTTGCCGCCAACCAGTTCCTTCCGCCGCTCGTGCCCGCCATCGGGAACGTTGGCAATCCGCCCCCGGGTGGCTACCTCTTCCCGACGCTCGGTTTGACCGCGGCCAGCTACTCGCTGGTGGTGCCGATGTCGGCGCCGAGCTGGAATCTCTACGAATAAGCAGCGCGCCAGACCGCTGTAAGAATCCCCGCCGGGCGACCGGCGGGGATTCTTTATTTTCAGGGCGCCAGCGCGGCGCCACAACGAGCCGGGCTACGATCGGCCCGGGGGTGTATCTGATTGATGACTGGAGGCAGGGGGAGCGGCTTCGGGTTCGAGGAACTCCAGCGTGATGAGCGAGTTCATCGGCACCTCGTCGTGGGTCCAGCTCCGGGTGAAGACGAGGCGCGAGGGACAAGGAAACTGGCAAGCCGTTTGGTTTGTTTTTTGGCGGGAGCGAGTCCTACCCAAACAGATCGCCCGACTCCGGCACGGCGCGCGGGTCGCCGAGCATGGTGGCGAGTGCCAGCGCGTCGAGGATGGCGTTTCCATCGGGGTGGTTGTTGAAGAAGACCAGGGTGCTGGTGGCCTTTTCCGCCGCATCGCGCAGGGCGGGAATCCACGGGTGGAGCTCGCCGGCCTGATAGCGGTAGCGATAGCGCGAGTCGCCGGCGGGATCGCCGTGGCCATACCACGCGGCGGCGTTGCGTCCGTGAAAGCGGACGTAGGCGATGGGGCCCGTGGGCGCGGCGCGGCGCGACTCGGAGAGACCCCGCAGCTCGGGCTGGTCGATCGCGACGCGCGATACCGCCATGTCGGCCAGGAAGGCGTCGGCGGCGGCGTTGTCCCAGGAGGCGTGCCGCAGCTCCACGGCGAGCGGCAATCCGGCGAGTGCCCCGCACGCTTGGCGGATGAGACCGCGACCCTCCGTGGTGTTGTGGAGTCCGTTGGGAAACTGAAGGAGCACGGCGGAGAGTACGCCGCCCTCGCGAAAGGGCTCCAGATAGTCTAGGAACGGATTCACCGCGGCGGCGTCGGCGCGGCCGCGGTGGGTCACGTCGCCGGGGGCCTTCACGGAGAAGGCGAGCCGCCCGCGCGCCTCGCGCACGGCGCGCCGCGCGGCGTCGGGCCTTGGCGTGCCGTAGTAGGTGGAGTTGATTTCCAGCGCGCGGAAGACAGAGGCATAGTAGTCCAGCCGCGCCGGCTTCGCGAGGCCGCGCGGATAGAACACGCCGTGCCACTCGTCATAGGAATAGCCGGAGGTGCCGAGGAGGAGAGTCGCGGTCACCGGATGGAACTCCCGAAAAGGTCTGTCTGCGTCGATGCGGCGCGCGTGGGCTTCGCGGGCCGCGCGCGCGGGACGGGCGCCCACGGCGGCACGATGCGTTTCTCCTCCAGCGCGGTGCCCGCCGGCCACAGCAGCGTGTTCATCGCGCGACGCAGCATCCTGATCGCGGCCACGGGATCGGCGGTGGTCTCCGCGTCCATCAGGCTTTGCAGCCGCACGCGGCGCGAGCGGTCGACGTCGCTCCCCGACGTGATCACATAGCTCAGCGATTCCCCCGCGTGCAGGTTCAACCCCGCCTCCACGGCCTGGCGCGCGGCGAGCGACTGGGTGCCGTTGCCGGTGTATTCGTCGGGCTCCTGGGAGAGGCTCTGCCTGATGAGAAGTTCCTCGAGCGGGACCTCGTTGCGCCACAGGGCGTCCTCCATCTCCGCAATGCGCGAGAGGAGTTCCGGCACCATCGCGCGATATGCCTGGGCGTCGGTTGCGGCGGCAAGGCGGCGCAGCAATTCAAGCTGGGCGGACTTCACATAGCCGGGGAGGTCGCGGCGGCGGCATTCGATCCCGCGGAACTTGACCGAGCCATCGCGGAACGCGCCGAAATAGCGCGTGGGCACGGGGCGATCCGGCACCTGGCGCGAGGGAAGGAAGGCCAGCCAATTGTAGATACCCTCCAGCGCGATCGGCAGATTGGTGGCCGCGGTGATCGCGTCACAGAGCGCCGGGACCTCCTCCTCGCCAAAGCCCGGCTTCACGATCCACACGCAGTCCACATTCGCGTGCAGCATCCGCCAGCCGGCCTCCTCGCAGACGTCGCGCGCGCGCAGCAGCATCTCACGCGAATACGCCGAGACCGACTCGTGGGCCTCGATGCGGCCAAAGCGCGCGTTGCGGTAGCCCAGATAGCCAAAGCAGCAGACGAGCATCCACTTCAGCGCGTCCTGGCGCTGGTCCCACCGCGCATAGGCCACGGTGTCGCCAGCCTCCTTGGCGCGCTTGCGCAGGACCTTGTACTGGACGCGCTTGGCGATGATCGGCGCGAGCGCGCGGGAGACCAGGCCCGCGCGCTTCTCGCAAATCGTATAGTTGATTTCGGGCACCGCCTCGTTCCGGCAACACGCGCAGTTCACCGTCTCGGGAGAGACGTTGAAGCGCGACATGATGCTGGGATACATGGCGACGAAATCCAGCTCCACCACGTTCTGGTGCAACCCCGTTTCCGGCGCATAGACAAGGCCGCCGCGATCGGCCTTGAGCAGCTGGCGCGCGCTCTTCCACGCCTCGGGCTGGGTCTTCTTCCACGGGATCAGCAGCCCCTCCCGCCAGGCATGGTCCAGCTGGATCGAGGAAATCCCCGTGCCGATGCTGCGCCGCGCGATGCGCTGCATGGGAATGCGGGAAAGGCGCGCCACCTCGTACAGCCCGTCCATCCCATCGTGCGACAGCGTGAAGGAATTCTTCCGGTCGAGATGCCACCGTCCACGCAACGCATACTCCGGCGCCTGGTACAGGATGCGGCCGTAGGAGAAAAACGACCGCCCATCGGTCTTGATCTCCCGCGAGTCCGGCGCCGCGTCGCGGTCGAGCCGCAGCGCGAACCGCGACCGCTTGGCCAGCGTGAAGAGCAGCGGCAGCAGGAACGAATCGCCCCGATCCGTCAGGATCAGGTCGGGATCCAGATCGTCCACCGCCCGCTGAAAGCTCGGCAGGATTTCGCCCGCATCGTCCCACGTGACGGCGTGTTCCTCGTGCTCCATCGTCAGCGAGCGGAGCACCGGCCGCGGACCCTGCAGCGTGCCCACGCCGGAGAGTTCCACGATGCGCAGCGGCGGCGCCGCGTACTCCGTGGCCCAGCGGTCGTCTTCCCGCTCCAGCGAAAGCAGCCGCCGCTGTGCGTCGTGCTCCACGCGGCACCGCATCAGCGGAAACACATCGCGCTCGAAACCATAGGTCTGCTCCGGCGGCAGGTCGGCATTGTGCCAGCACAGCAACGGAAACCGGTCGGCGTGGCGATCCAGCGCGCGCCGCCACGTTTCCACGCGGAGCAGCCGGATCGCAAACACGCGGCGCAGCTCGCCCGTCCAGAAATCCCGTCGCTCCGTCCAGCCCTCCGGCGCTGCGTCGCCGGCCTTTTCCATCGCGCGCAGACAGGCGTCGATCTCCCGCCCGGGCCCCTCCACAAAAACAAGCGGCTCGTACGCATCCACCAGCCGCAACCGCTCCCCCCCATCCATGATGAACCACAGGACCATCCCGCCCCCCTGGGCGTGGTAGTCAAAGAGCCACCCTGCGGCGGTCATGGCCGCCGCCCCTGCCGGGAAAAGTTGGAGGATAGGGTGGCCAAGGACATGGCGAATAAAAAGCGAATCTAGCGCGCCGTGTCAAGCCCGCCCCCGATGGGGTTGTATTCGGGGCGGGTTGGGAATACCATCATGACGCGTTGGATGCGACGCTGAAGAGAACTGGTCATGGACTGGACAGAACGAATCGCTTTCGATCCCGACGTGTGCCATGGCAAGGCGTGCGTCAAGGGCACGCGGGTGATGGTATCCGTGGTGATCGCCGATCCTTGACTTTGGCGAAGCTGGTAATCGACAAGTTGGAAACGCATCAATTGCCGGGCAGGCTATGGTCCGTGGATGAGCGGACAATCCGCGTGAGGGGCGCGGCAAAGCCGGGTTGAACGTTCATCCCCGTTCCCCCCGCAACCCCTCAACCTCCACCGCCAGCCGCTCCAGCTCCAATTCCTGCTCCAGCAGGATCGCCATCACCATCGCGTCGAAGGGCACCGGGCGCGCCGCGCAGGTGGCCTCCGCCGTGTGGCGGCGGGCGCGGGTGAACAGGCGGTCGAAGGCCGGGCGCTGTTCAGCCCTCAGGCCCCGGCGAAAGTCCCTCCAGGAGTCGATCTCCGCCTGGAGCCAGGTGTTGAAAGTCGGCAGCGTTCGTCCCATCGGGGCACCTCTCGATTCGCATCTTCCAGTCGCCATCGTCCCGCCGGATCGCCCGCGCGCGGACGTCTCCGAATTCCAGCATCGGCCTCCACCAGCCCTGGCCCCGCGGCGGCGCCTCGTGCGTCACCAGCAGGCGCGCCCCGCCGCCGCGCAGGCCGGCCAGATCCGCCATCACGCGCGCCAGCACACGGCTACGCTCCGCCGCGCGCAGCGACTCCTCCAGAAACAGGTGGTCCAGCCCCAGCACCGCCATCGCCGCCGGGGGATTCTCTCCCAGCAGGGGCGGCATCAACTCCGCCGTGACCGCCGCAAGCTGGTGAATCGTAAAACAGCGCGTCACAAAGACGCGATCCAGCACGTCCTCTCCCACGCCCCGGCGGCGCGCTTCGTGGCTGAACGCATAGGGATCGAAACAGTTGGCGCCATCGGCCACATACAGCCGCCGGTCCCCCTCCAGAAACAACGGAGCCAACGCCCCCAGCACCACCGGCGTCGCCCGGCGGGAGGCCTCCAGCACAAACGAAAGCCCACCCCCCGCGAGCGCGGGCGGCAGATGCACGAAGTTGATGGCGGGCTCGGGCGGCATGGGCGAAACAAAAGCGAATCAAGCCCCCCGTGTCAATCAGGGAAGCCACCGCGTGCTACCCATGTCCTGAACCAATCCCTGCTTCTTCCCACCCACCCCATCCCCGCTTTTCCCGCTTTTCCCGTTTTTCCCTGCTTCTCCTGCCGTCCCTACTCCTTGACCGGCGCGAACTGCTTGAAGCGCTCCTTGTCGAGCGACTTCATGTAGGCCTCGGTGCCGTCCACCAGGCCCTTCTGCAGGTAGCCGTCGATGCAATCGTCCATGAGCTGCATGCCGAGGGCGCGATTGGACATGATGATCTGGGTGAGCATGGCGTTCTTCCCCTCGCGGATCGTGTTGGAAACGGCGAGGTTCTGGATCAGGATTTCGTGGGCGGCGATGCGGCCCTTGCCGCCGGTCTTCTTGAGGAGGAGCTGGGCGCAGATCGCCCGCAGCGTCACCGCCAGCGATTGGCGGATGGCGTTCTGCTGGTCCGCGGGGAACACGTCGATGATGCGGTCAACGGTCTTCACGGCGCTGTTGGTGTGCAGCGTGCCGAAGACCAGCGTCCCCGTCTCGGCGCCGCTCACCGCGAGGCCGATCGTCTCCAGGTCGCGCATCTCCCCCACCAGCAACACGTCGATGTCCTGGCGGCTGGTCGCCTTCAGCGCCGCGGCGAAGCTGGGCACGTCGATCCCCACCTCGCGCTGGACGATGGTTGATTTCTTGTTGGGGTGGACGAATTCGATCGGCTCCTCCACCGTCATGATGTGGCGCGCGGTGGTGGTGTTGATGAAGTCTATGACGCCGGCCAGCGTGGTCGATTTGCCGGAGCCCGTGGGCCCCGTGACCAGGCACAGCCCCGCGTTGAAGCCGCCAAACGTCTTGAGCACGGGCGGCGCGCCGAGATCCTCCAGCGTCAGGATCTTCGAGGGAATCGTCCGGAAGACCGCGCCGTATCCCGCGTACTGCTTGTTGTAGTTCGCGCGAAAGCGGGCCTTCTTCTCATAGGCGTAGGCGAAATCCAGGTCGCCCGTCTCCACGAAGCGCTCCCACCGCTTGGGGATGCAGATCTCGCTCAGCATCGACCCGAGCGTCTCCCCGTCCAGCACCCCCCACCCGGCGATCGGCGACACCTCTCCGTGGAGCCGGAGCTTGGGCGGCTGCCCCTGCGCCAGATGCAAGTCCGACGCCCCCGAGGAGAGCATCGCATCAAAAAGCTGGTCGAGGACGGCCATGGGGAGGACTCCGGTTACAGGCTAGGGTGGGTTCAGGATGGGCGATGCGGCTGTGCGACGCAAGCGAAGGGGCGGGATTCCCCGGAGTCGTTTTAGAAAATCCTGTCGCGATGGGGAGTGCCGCGTGAAGACGCGGCCACGCGGAGCCCAGGATGCCGACGGGGCTCGGGCGAGACGCCCAAGCTACCTTGGAAGGCTCGGGCGAGACGCCCAAGCTACCTTGGAATGCGACAGGACTTTCGAGAGCCACACTGAAGTCTCCCTCATGCCCCGGCTACAGCAGGCCAAGCGCCGGGCGCGACGCTCCCAAGCGACCCAATTGAAAGCGGAATAGCCACTGCCCGCTTAAGCGGGCAACCCATTGCCGCCGGCTTCAGCCGGGGGACCCCGGCTACCAATGATCCGAGCGCGCTTCAGCGTGCTTGCTCCCGGCTTCAGCCACTCTCCCCCGCATCGCCCTCGTCGAATCCCCAGTGCTCCAGCTTCTCTCGCGTTGTTCCCTTGGCGTGGTGCACCTTCTGGCCGAGAACATACCGGCGTAGCGCGGGCAAATCTCTCCCGGCGAAGCTGACCACCCCGTAGCCTCGCTGCCACGCCAGCGTGCTTGCGCCGAACTCGCGATTCACATCGAACGAACTCGCTCCCTTGACCTTGCCGATGAACTGCGCGGGGCAAAGGTGCGGCTCGACTTGGAGCAGCAGATGGACATGGGTCTCTGTTCCGCCCACCTCGATGAATCGCGATCCCTTCGTTGCGTCACAATACTCGCGGAAGAATTGGAACAGCCGGGCCTCGATCTGCGGATGGATCAACGGGGCGTCGTATTTGCAGTGCCAGTTGAAGTGGAGGAAAATCTCTGAATAGACATGTGTGGACACGGAGAGCATGGCTGAAGCTCCGGAACAAGCACGCTGAAGCGCGCTCGGGAATTGATTGGGCAGCCTCCCTCCGGCTTAAGCCGGAGGCAAGTAGAGTCCCGCTGAAGCGGGACAAGAACCAGGAACTCCCAAAGCTCCTCAACCATCCCGCAAGCCCGCTCCAACGGGAGGATTCGGAGTTTCGTCCCCACTGCCCGCTTAAGCGGGCAACCCATTGCCGCCGGCTTCAACCGGGGGACCCCGGCCACCAATGATCCGAAGCGCGCTTCAGCGTGCTTCCCCTCGGGCTTCAGCCGCTCTCTTCGCATCGACTGTGGCGCCGAGGCGATGCCGGAGAGCGCTTGCTCCCCGCCGCCAGCCACTTCCCCCCGCGCATCAGGCAGGATTCCACCACGGTTGCTCCAATCCGCCGAAATTCCCCCGGGAAAAAGTGCTCGAATTGGCATATTTTCACAAAATCTTGCTTGCCGTCGTGCGAATGTCGCGGTCCAACTTCATAGTTGGGTAAGATTTCACTCGACGGGAGGGTAGGGATCGGTATCACCTGATCGAGACCGGACGGGCTCGGGGCCCTTTAGCCGAAATGATGCGAACGAGTTGCTTCGCCTCATCCCAGGCTCAATTATCCCGATCAAGCCGGCGATACCACCTTCAGGAGAACAAGTGAGATGAAGAAGATAATCTACAGCGCGGCAATCGCCGCAGTCGCCATGGCCGCCGCCCCGGCGTATTCGCAGCTCCCCGCACTTCAGGATTTCACGGGTCTCAACTTGGCCGAGTTGAATGGCCAGGGCGGATGGAACTTCAGCGGCACGAACACGACCCCCGTTATCAACGTCACGACAGGCGACGTGGACATCGTTGGCCTTCCCGCGCAGAGCGGCGACCGTTCCATCACCATTGAGGGTTTGGGTCAGGACGTCGGCCTTTCCTTCGGATCCGCCATTACTCCCACTGGCGGCGCCCTGTATGCCTCCTTCGCGATCGTCGTGACGGCGACGGCTGGCAATTTGGATGCCGACACCCCCCCCACCAACCCCTCCGCCAGCAATAACGACGACGATTACTTCTTCCACTTCACAGAGGGAATTCTGGCCAGCGGTTCCGGCTTTCGCGGCCGAACCTTCATCGACCGTGGCGCCACGGGATTCTATCTCGGTGTCCGCACGACCTCGGGAGATCCTGGCACCTACGCCCCCACTGAGTACGCATTTGGTACGCCGACCTTCGTCGTCGTGAAGCTCAACTTCAATCCGGGCATCACGGACGACACGGTCCAGATTTTCGTGAATCAGGCAGTTGCCTCGGAGCCTGTTTCCGCCGACGCCACGGAAGCGACCGCGATCGACTTCGCAGCCATCGGCCGCATTGGCTTCCGTCAGGATAGCGTTCTCGAGACCCCCAACATCCGGATCGATCAGGTTCGTGTTGGCGAGACGTGGGCCAGCGTCGTTCCCGTCGCCCCCTCCGCCGTCTCCGACTGGTCGATGTTCAACTAAGTCGTCCCCGCCTCACCCGTCTTAAATCAACCGGGGGCCGCGCAATCATCGCGCGGCCCCCGTTCTGTTTCCATTCCCCGTTCCCTATTCCCCATTCCCAACCGTCCTACCCCTCGTCCTTAACCTTGTCGAACGTCTGCTTGTTGTTGGCGCAGCGATAGGCGTCGCGTCCGGTGATGATCTTCTGGGCGAGGAGGGCGCCGAGGGAGTCCTCCATGAGTATCATGCCCTGGCGCTTGCCGCCCTGGATCATGGAGGTTACCAAGTGGAGCTTGTTCTCCTTGATCTGGGTCGCCACGCCGCTGGTGTTGACGAGGACCTCCAGCGCGAGGGCGCGGCCCTTGCCGTCCACGCGGGGGATAAGCTGCTGGCTGATGACGCCGCGCAGGGATTCGGCGACCATGACGCAGATCTGCTTCTGCTGGCTGATGGGATAGGCGTCGACGATGCGCGCCACGGTGCGCGCCGCGCTGCCGGTGGGGAGCGTGCCGAAGACGAGATGGCCGGTCTCCGCCGCGCTGATGGCGATGGAGGTGGTCTCCAGGTCGCGCATTTCGCCGATCAGGATGATGTCGGGATCCTCGCGCAGGGCCGCGCGCAAGGCGTTGGCGAAGCTCATCGTGTGGCGGCCCACCTCGCGCTGGGTCACTTGGCAATGCTTCGCCGGGATCACGTACTCGACGGGGTCCTCCACGGTGATGATGTGGTCGTGGCGGGCCATGTTGACGAGGTCCACGAGGGCGGCGACGGTGGTCGTCTTGCCGGAGCCCGCAGGGCCCGTGACCATCACGAGGCCCTGATTGTATTCGGTGAAGACGCGCAGGCTGGCGGGGAGGCCAAGCTCCTCCAGCGTGGGGACAGAGGAGCGGATGATGCGGTAGGAGCCGTCCCACCCGAGGCGCTGCTTGAAGATGTTGCAGCGATGGCGCCCGACGCCCTCGATCTCGAGCGCGAAGTCGAGCTGCTGGTTGTCCGCCGCCGTGGCGCGCTGGTCGTCGTTGAGGCCGGAGAAGTTGAGTTCCTCGGCGCGCTCCGGCGTGAGGATGTCCATCTCCATGTAGCGGATCTGGCCGTGGAGCCGGACGAACGGCGGGCGCCCGACGGTGAGGTGAAGGTCCGAGCATCCCCAATGCCGCGCGAGGCGGAGAAACCCGACGAGTGTCTTGGGCTTGGAGAGGGATTCGCCCTCCGCCGTGGCGATGGAACTGGGGGCGGGCGACGGCGGCGCCGACGCCACGCGCGTGGTGGGCGGCATCGCCGCCGCGGCAGACTGGTTGGCCATGCGCTGGGCGGCGGTGGGGGGCATCTGGCCAACGGATTCGTCGCCCTGGCCGGAACCGCTGCCGAGCTGCGCGTGGAGGTCGGCCAGTTGGCTCTCCGTCACGAGAAGCCGCGCGAGCAGGAGTTGGCCGAGGTCGCTGGCCACGCCGGCGTCGATCTCGTCGTGGATCATCTCCGCCTGCTTGCGCGTGAGGAGCCTGCCCTGCAGCGCCAGCTCCAGCAATTGTCGATCGGATTCCGTCACGGGTGGGAGAGCCTTCCCGCCGGCGAGCCCACGGGCCCCGGCGCAGCGAATCGTCCTTGTAGGGGAAGCTGGCGGTCGCAGGCTGAAAGGGTCAAGGGGGGGAACGGCGGGAAAAACGGAAACAGCGGGAACAGCGGAAAAAACCGCTACCCTCGTCCATTCCGTCAATGCTGTCGATCTGGTCAATCTCGTCCATTGCGCCCATTCCGCCCGGGAAACCACCACTGGCGACCCTGATTTTCCTTATTTCATTGCATCGGTTCTTTGCCGGTTGACTCGGAACGCGGAATGCTTTGCGGTGTAACCACTTACACGAAATCATGTGTAGGGAAATTCACGGAACCGCCCGATGGGAAGCCGTCATGGAACAGAAATACCCGTCATTTGTGGCCTTTGCAACGCTCCAATCCTTCGTGCAGTTGCAGGAATTGCTGGCCAAGTGGCGCGTGGAGCCCACGCCCGATATCGTGACCGATGCGGCGCGCTATGGCTTTCGCAAGGCCATGGAGTCGATGTTTCCGGGCCTCCCCAAGCACCCCTTCGCCATCGATCCGCAGGCCGACATCGAGCAGGGGCTGCATCTGTACTACACCCATAACGCGTCCCCGGCGGTGGTGGCCCAGGGTGCCACCGGCGGCGATCCCAGCACCCGGCGCCAGAAGCCCGCGATTGTGCCCAAGGCCCTGTATGTGCAGCCAGCGGCGGACGAATCCTCCTCCCACCGGATGGCGCGCCCCAGCGGCGTGTTCCGCGTTCCCGCGGGGAGCCGCGTGTCCGACACCTCGGTGCGGCGCGCGGCGGATGTGAATCTGTCCCCGCCCGATACGCCCACGCCCCAAACCCCCGAGGACCCCCGCCGCGCGGCGGCGATGTCCGCGATGGCAAACAAGCTCTATCCCCGGCGCGCCGACGAAGAGAGCAGTCGCCAACCGCGCGAGATTCCCGATCCCGGCGCGGCCACCATCCGCGAGCCCGCGGCCCAAGCCGCCGCCGCCACGGAACAGCGCGTCTCCGCCACCCGCCTCCGCCCCATCGAGCGCCAGCCCGCGCCGTGGCAGCGCAAGGAAAACGACTCGATCGACGAGGTGTAGGGGAAGGCAAGGCGAGGCAGGGAACAGCGGGAAAAACGGGAAAGGCGGAATCGGGGGGTTGTATAGACAAAGCACGGAGGAGGGCCTGGTCGGCTTCTCCTCCGTGCTCTCTGTGTACTCCGTGGTAAACGGCCTTTGTTCGTCAGCCGAAGCCGACGTTGAGGTCCCGCAGCACCATGCCGCTGAGAACCTTGGGATTGAAGCAGGTGGAGTTTTGCGGCATGAGTTCGCCGTTCTCGGCGATTTCCAGGACGCGCTCTTTCTCGATGGGATTCATCAGGAAGGCCACGCAGCCCTTGCGGCGCTTGATCAGGTCCAGCGTCTCGGTGATGTCGCGGGTGTAGATGATATCGTCCTCGTCCAGTTCGACCTCGGGATTGCCGATCCATCCGCGGGCGATGATGAAGCGGTGCAGGATGGTCACGTCCTGGCTCTTCACGAGCTCCGACATGAACTCGGCCTCGATCATCTCGTCCAGCGCCGCCTTCTTCTTGAGCCGCAACTCGAAGGCGCGTCCGCCGGGGAGCGCCATGACGAACTGCGCCTTGCAGTCCTTCTTGATCTCGAGGTGCTTCTGCACGGTTTCGGTGGCCTTGTCCAGGTGGGCAAGGTCCAGCTTGAACTCCTTCACATCGAAGAACTCCTCGATGTCCTCGATCACCTCGTCCACGTCCACGTCGATGCCAAGGTCGCGCGCGAGCACGCGGTGGACGGCCTTGGTTGTGATCGCGGGATCGTCCACGTTGTTCAGGTACATGAGGCAGAAGTCGTAGGGTTGGCGGCCGTCGCGGCGGCCGGTGTTCTCGCGCATCTCGTCGCGATAGGCCAGCGCGGTCTCGTAGCGGTCGGTTCCGTCGGCGATATACAGGCGCAGGTTCTTCATCGCCTGGTTGATGGCGAGGATGGGCTCCTTCTTGTGCAGGAGCCAGAGGCGGTGAATGCCGCCCTGTGAATCCTTGACTTCCTCCTGGGGCTTGGGATCGACGGCCTTGTGGAGGATCTGGTCAACCTCGTGGGCCTCGTCCTTGTAGAGCGCGACGATGGGCTCCGCGTTCACGTTGCTGGCCTTGAGGAGATAGAGGCGGTCCATGCGGGGGGCCTCGTAGGTCATCTCGTGGGCGCGGATCTTCCCGCTGCGGTAGTCCTGCAGCTTGACGAGGGCGAGGAATCCGCGGCGCTTGTAGCGCTTGCGGCTGCCGGGGAGGGAGAACTCGTACTCGTAGACGTAGAAGCACTTGCGCTGCTCGTCCACCAGGAGGTTTTGCGCCTTCCACTCGCGATACGTTTCGGCGGCGCGGGTGTAGGGGTTGTTGGAATCGTCGTCGCCGGGAGCCTGGAATCCGCAACTCAGGCGGACGACGTTGTACTTGTCGAGTTCGTGAAGCTGCTTCTGCTCCTCGGGAGAGACGGCATCGAAGGGCGGCGAGAGCATGTTGCCCAGATTGAGCGGATGTTCCTTCGTGTTGAAGCGGGTGCCGGCGAAAGGCAGGACGTCGGCCATGAGGAAAGATGCCTGTTCCAATAGGAGTTTTCTGGGCGGTGCGCGGGCGCGCCGTTTGGGGCCCCCCAAAAACGCGGGAAGGGTGTCCACAGGGGGTTGCCCTGTCAACGGGGAAGGGCGGGGGTTTGCCGGGGGCCCATCGCCCGCGCCATTCCTGTTGTGTGGCCCGCGCCGCCGCCGCAGGATGGTGTCGGTTTCGCTGCTCCGGCGGGTTTCGCCATGTCCTCCACGCGCCAAAAGACATTTTCCCGGATCGACTTGGTCGCCGATCTCCGCGAGGCGGGGATCGAGGCGGGCGACGTGGTGGTGGTGCACTCGGCGCTTTCCCGCGTGGGGTGGATCCTCGGCGGGCCGCACGAGATGGTCCGCGCGCTGACGGAGGCAGTGGGCCCCCGCGGCACCATCGTGATGCCGACCTTCAGCTTCAACCTGGCGAGCTGGCACCTGCCGCCCTTCGACCCGTGGCGGACGATGAGCCGCGTGGGCGTCCTGACGGAAGCCTTCCGCGTGGCGCCCGACGTCCACCGCACCCACCACCCCACACACAGCGTGGCGGCGCGGGGGCGCCTTGCGCAGGACATCGTCGCCGGGCCCATCGGCTACGAGCCGCTGGGGATCGGCAGCCCGCTGGACCGCGTGCGGCACGCGGACGGAAAGATCCTTCTGATGGGCGTCGGCAACAATCGCAACTCGACGGTCCATCTGGCGGAGTCGCTCGCGGGGATGCCGTATCTGACGATCCCGTTCATCGACGGCGCCCGCGAGGAAAGCGCGTGGTACATCGACGCCCGCGGGGCGACAGCGCGGCACCTGGCGATTCGCGAGGTGCCAGGTTCCTCGGAGGGATTCGACGCCTTGGACGCCATCCTGCCGGAGCGTGGCGTGGCCCGCGAGGCAACCATCGGCGACGCTCCCGCCTGGATCATGGGCTCGCGCGAATTGTGCGACGTGGTGGTTGAGTTGCTGGGCGAGGACCCGTTGTACTTGCTGCGCGGGGCCAACCCATCGGAGATTTCCCTTCGGCGCAGGCGCCACATGCAGTCCCAACTGGAGAAGGAAGGAAACACGGCTTGATGAGCACCGCTCCCCAGCACGCGATCGGGCGAGGCCCCCTGTGGGAGGCGACGCTGGAGGACCTGGCCTCTCGATGGCTCGACCTTCCCGCCAACGGGTCCATCGCCGCGGAGTTCACCCCGGAACAGATCGCGCGGCGCGTCACCGAGCGCGTCGGCCGCGTCCGGCGCTACTGCGAAGTCCCGGCGGCGCCCGCGCTCGACTCACCCCGACGTTGGGAGACCAGTTGGCGGCGGGAGAAAATGCGCGACGCGATTCTGGCGGCGCTGGAGCGGCAAGGCTGGAAGGTCTCCATCAGCGGCCGCCGCAACATGTCGGCCCCGGAAATCGCCTCTGCCTTTCCCATCGGCGAGCAGACCATCGTGCTGGAGTGGTGGGTCATCGAGGAGCGCGCGCGCCGCCTCTCCGAGGCCGGCCTCCTGATTCCCTTCTCCGCGGATGACGCCATGGTGTTGATGCTGGCGGAGGAACTCTTCCTCGCCTCGGCCACGCGAATGGGCAACCCGCCCGCCCACCCGTGGATCGACGAGCTGGCGCGCCACCTCTTCGCCAAGGACGTGCTCGGCCTGCCGTTCACGCCGCTTGCGGCGGAGTTGGCAAGAACCCGGTAGGCGCACGCCACGCTTCCAGATCCTGAAGCGCGCACGATCATGGCGCTGGGCCCGGTTGTTCCTTGCCACGCAACCGCCCCCTTGGTGATTGCTTCGGCATGAGATGCTTCCGCTGGTTCCCGCTGCTTCCAATCGCGTTGCTTTGCCTGGCGGTTGTCGCCGCCGCCCAGCGACCGGGAGTCTCCGAATCCACGTCGGTCTCGCGAAGCAACATCGCGCCGGGAATTCGCACGGGGCAGATCGCCTTCAGTTCGCAACGCGGCGTGGTGGACGTGCAGACGCTGGAGGTGGACTTCTCCCAGCCGATGGTCTCCGCCGTTCTGGTGGCCCCGCCCGCGGGGCTCAACGACGACGCCTCGCTGGAGTCGCTGGCGGCGGGCGTTGGCGGGCGCTCCGCGGTTGCGCTCGAATTGCGCGCCACGCTCGGCGCGATTGGCGCGGTTCCAGCCGGGCTGCGCAGGTCGGGGAAGGATCTCCTCTCCTGGCCCGCCGGCAGCGGCGTGCACCTCGCCCTGCTGCCCGAGGGCACCATTCGCTATGCCCTTCCGGGCACCCTGCGGGGAAGCGTGGACTTCGACGACGGCACGTCGCTGACGTTGCGCTCGGTGAACGGGGAACTTCCCGCGCCCGGCGGCGCCGAGGCGTCCGTCTATACAGGAACGCTTCGCGCGAGCGAGGTTCCCGTCATCGGCTGGCCGACCGATCTGATTATTGTGGAGCTCTATCCCGCCCGCGATGGCGCCGATCCACACGAGCTCTTTACCGACGTGACCGGCGCCGATCGCCGCTTCCGTCCGGTGCGGCTTCTTTCCCGCGACGACCTGCGACTTCAGGCCAGGCGGGCGGCGTTGGTGCTGGCGCCCCCGGTGGATCCCGCCGTGCTCGAGCGACTCCAGCGCGCCAGTTCCGTCATCACCGTTCCCTCCGCCACGCAGGATACTCTTCCCGAGGCGATCTTCCCCTGCGGCGAAATCCTGATCCGCGGGGGGAAGCTGGAGCCCGGCGTCGAACCGCGTCGGATCGTCTTCAATGCGCTGGCCTTCAACCCGGTCACCCGCCGCATGATGGCCGTGGCGCCGTGGGCGGCGCGCAAGCGCGGGTCCGGCGTTCCCATCGAGACGCTGGCGCCATTCCTTGCCGACGAGGGCTACACGGAACTCGTCGAGCTGCCCGGGCGCGCCAGCATCCTTCTCCCCGACGCCTCCGACAGTCGCGAGCACCGCCAGGCCGCAACGCTCCCAACGCGCCTCGCCCTCGTCGTCAAGGACTCCCCCGCGATCCTCAGCATACCCAACATCTCCGGCGATCTCTATCGCGTCCGTGGCATCGTCGTGCAGGGCACGCGGCGCGAGTTTCCCCAGAACCAGCCGGGGGCGCTCCGCGACGAGAAGAGCCTCCCCGACCCCTCGCTCACCCAGTTCTGGGCGATCCCTTTCGATGCCGCCTTTGGATCGAATCAGAACAATCCCAACGCGATTCGCCTTCTGATGCCGCGCCCGATGCCCGTGGCCGCCATCGAGCTGGCCCACGCGGAGGAGTGCGGATTCTCCCCCGCCTTCGACCTAAAGGGCTACCGCCTGCTCGGCAAGGAAAAGCGCGACGGCCCCTGGCTCCTGCTCCTCGACGTCACCCACGCCCAACCAGTCCGCCGCGAACGCATCGCCATCCCCGGGGCCCCCCGCCTCACCGAAATGCGGTTGGAAGTCACTGCCCCCTCCTTCCTGCCCGGCGGCAATGTGGCCCGGCTGGCGGAGTTGTTTGTGTGGAGCACGGAGAAGGAAGTCGAACGGCGGTGACCTGATCATGTCACTCACCCCGATTATTCTGGGCATCGATTTCACCAGCGCCCCCGGCCCGCGCAAGGCGATCGCGGTGGCGCGGTGTTGCATTGCTGGCGGGACGATGCGGGTGGGAGATATCTGCATGCTCCGGGATTTTGCAGCGCTGGAGGCATTGCTGCGGGAGCCGGGACCGTGGGTGGCGGGCTGCGATTTTCCCTTCGGGTTGCCGCGTTCTTTCTTGGAGGCGGCGGGCTGGCCACTCGATTGGGCGGCGATGGTGTGCCATGTGGAAGTGATTGGCAAGCAAGCCTTCGAGTACGCAATTCGCGACTATGCAGCAAGGCAGGAACCCGGGCGGAAGGAGCCACTGAGGGCGACAGACCGGTTGGCCGATTCGCGAAGCCCCCTGAAGCTGGTCAACCCGCCCGTCGCCAAGATGTTCCGCGAAGGCGCCCATCGCCTGCTGAACGCGGGCGTTTCCATCCTTCCCTGTCATCGCGTGGACGGCGAAAGTCGCATCGCGGTGGAGTCCTATCCCGCCCTCGCCGCGCGCCACTGGGTCGGGCGCTCCTCCTACAAGTCCGACGATCCGCGAAAGCAGACCTCTGACCGGCGCGCGGCCCGCGCCGCCATCGTTGAGGGAATCACCAACCAAAGCGCCGCGGAATCCCACGGCGCCTCGGTGGAGCTGAGTTGTTCCCAGCAAAGCACGCTGATCGACGACGGCTCCGGCGATCGGCTCGACGCGGTGCTCTGTGCCCTGCAGGCCGCAGGGTGCTGGCTTCGCAACAAGGACGGCCTTGGGATCCCGGCGAACGCAGATCGCTTGGAGGGTTGGATCGCCACTCTCCCGCCTGTCTGATTTTTTTGATGCTACAAAGCCCGTTCGCTTCCTTTCCGCACACGCCTTGATCAAGGATTCGGACCGCCAAAACGGACCAACGAATCCCATGCGCCTCGACTGCATTCTCCAACACACACCCAACCCGCCGCGCCACAGTTGCATGGGCATCCTGCCCCTGCATGGTCAACGCACGGTACTCAGCCTGTTATCGGGCCTGCGGGTGCACGGGAGAGGCGCGCATGCCACAGTGCGATGCGCGCCGCGCGACCTGAGACCGAGACCTTCCCAAGGAGTGCCCTGACCGCGCAGCGGTTGTTCCGCCGTTCCCGCAGTTCCCCTCCTTCCCCCTCTCCCCTCCCGAAAGGTCTCCCCTATCATGGCCACCGCCACCAAGCCCCGCAAGTCCACCAAGCCCGCCGCAAAGACCGGGCATCGCTTCCTGATGTGCCCGCCGGATTTCTTTAGCGTGGAGTATGTCATCAACCCCTGGATGGAGGGGAACGTCGCCCGGTCGGCCAATGCCAGCGCCCGCAAGCAGTGGAAGGCCCTGCACGAGGCGATCGCGGCCCGCGCCAACGTGGAAACCATCACCCCCCAGCGCGGCATCCCCGACCTGGTTTTCACGGCCAACGCAGCCTTGGTGTTGGGCAACACGGCGATCATCTCGCACTTTCGCCATGCGGAGCGCCAGCGCGAGGAGCCGTTCTTCAAGGAGTGGTTTGAGAAGCATGGCTTCGAGACCATCGAGATGCCGCGCGGAATGTTCTTCGAGGGCGCGGGCGACGCGCTCTTCGTGCGCGAGAACGGGCCCCTGTTCCTTGGCTATGGCTGGCGCACCGTGCTGGACGCGGCGGGGCTCGTGGCAGAGCGACTGGGCGTGGAGGTCGTCCCGCTCCGCCTTGTGGATGAGCGCTTCTACCATCTGGACACGTGCTTCTGTCCGCTCACGGGCGGGCGTCTGATCTACTTCCCCGCCGCTTTTGACGAGCGCTCGGTCCGACTGATCGAGAGCCACGTTCCCGCCGCTAGGCGCCACGCCGTTTCCGAGAAGGACGCCTTGGCGTTTGCCTGCAACGCGGTGGATACGGGGAGCGCGGTGGTCCTCAACTCCGCCACGCCGGAGTTGGAGAAAGTGCTGCGCGGATGGGGCTTTGACGTGGTGCAGACGCCGCTCGATCAGTTCATGTTGGCGGGGGGCTCTGCCAAGTGCCTAACCTTGAGACTCAACGAGGAGCTACCCGCGGCTAAGCGCAGCAGTGGCAGTGTTGCGCCGATCACTTCACGCATTGTGGAGTTCAGCGGCCATATCATCGACGATGGCACGCTGCCACGGGTGATGGACCTGATCCCGGCGAGCGGCGGGACGTTCCACGTGCTGCATTTCAACCCGGGCCTCCGCAAGGACGACCCCACCCAGATCGCGATGGAGGTGAAGGCCACCAGCGCGGCGCATCTCGATTCGATCCTGCTCCAGCTCCTCGCGCTTGGCGGCCAGCAGCGCGTGGACGAGGAGACCGCCGCGCGCCTTGAATCCGTGACCAAGGCCGGTGTCGCGCCGGAGACGTTCTACAGCACCACGATCTATCCGACCGATGTGTTCTTCGGCGGCAAGTGGCTCCGCGTGAAACGCCAGCGCATGGACGCCGCGGTGGTCCTCGACGCGAAGGTCAATCCGCCGACCGCGACGTGCCGCCTGATCCGCGATCTCAAGCGCGGGGAGAAGGTCGTCACCGGTAGCGAGGGCATCCGCATCCACGTGAAGAAGGACAACCACGAGGACGCGGGCGAGTTCAAGTTCATGGGCTCGCCCGTTAGCAGCGAGCGCCACGTGGAAGCCGTGGTCGATCTGCTAGCGTGGGACATGAAGCGCATCCGCGACCGCGGCGGCCGCATCGTCTGGGTGGCGGGTCCCGTGGTGATCCACACCGGCGGCGGACCCCACTTCGCGCGCCTCGTGCGGAGTGGCTATGTCAGCGCGCTTCTGGGCGGAAACGCCATCGCCGTGCACGATCTGGAGTATGCCATCTATGGCACGTCGCTCGGCGTGGACCTTCGCCGCGCGGTCCCCGTGGGCGGAGGCCACCGGCACCACATCAACGTCATCAACATGGTCCGCGGCTGCGGAAGCATCGCCAAGGCCGTGGAGAGCGGCCTGATCAAGTCGGGCCTGTTCCACGACATCGTGAAGGCCAAGGTTCCCTTCAGCCTGGCGGGCTCGATCCGCGACGACGGCCCGCTCCCCGACACGGAGATGGACCTGCTCAAGGCCCAGGCCGAGTACTCCCGCCTGCTCGTGGGCGCCGACATGATCATCATGCTCTCCTCCATGCTCCACAGCATCGGCGTCGGCAACATGACGCCCGCGGGAGTGCGGATGATCTGTGTGGATATCAACCCCGCCATGGCCGCCAAGCTCGCGGACCGTGGCAGCACCGACGCCACGTCGATCGTGACCGACGTTGGGCTGTTCCTGAACATCCTGGCGAGGAAGCTGGCGGAGGAGTAGGAAAACGGAAGGCCGTCCCGAGGGACGAAATGGACACGGTGGACGGCATGGACATCGATAATGTCCATTTCGTCCATGCAGTCCATTTGGTCAATCGAGGTGCGCTTGCCGCAGCAATCCTGAAAATCCCTGAACGCAGTGAAGCGCCCCGTGTGGGCGGGGCGCTTCGGGCTTCTCTGCCCGACACACCTGAGCAGGGGGGATCCGTGCCGGAGGGAGGGAAGGTAGGTAAGTATATGGACAATTAGAGCGAAATGACACCCGGGAAGTCGAATTTTTTCCCGAGGGCCAAGGCCGGATCGGTGGCGAACCACTTGGAGAGCACCTCCGAATAGACCCCGCGGAAGTCCACGGTGTGCTTGAGGTCGCCTTCGTCCAGGTCCGTGAGGCTTGGGTAGGCGCCGTGGACGCCGGGCTTTATACCCGCACCCGCCAGGAACATCGGCCCGGCGGTTCCGTGGTCGGTGCCGCGGCTGGCGTTCTCGGTGACGCGACGGCCAAACTCCGAGAAGGCGACGACCATGACGCGGTCCTCCGCGCCGATCTTCTTGAGGTCGGCGAGGAACGCGGTGAGCGCGCCGCTGAACTCGCCGAGCAGGCGACCATGACCGTTGAGCTGGTTGGCGTGGGTGTCGAACCCGCTGATCGAGGTGTAGTAGATCCGCGTGGGAAGCCCGCCGGCGATGAGCGTGGCGATGGACTTGAGCTGGGTGCCAAGGCGCCCGCCGGGATAGGTGACGGGATCGCGCTTGGTGGCGGCGGCCTTGATCACGCGGTCGGAGCTGATGACGGCGTTGGCCGCGGTGTGGCGCAGGAAGTCGATGGTCTCGCCCTCCGAATCATGCTTGTGGGAGACCATGTTGATCGTGTCGAGGGAGGGTCGAAGCGCGCCCTTGTTGCCGTCGAACCATGCGAAGCGACTGGCTTCGGTGAAGCTGACGCCGACGCCCTTCTTGCCGAGGAACGCCTGGGGGAGTTCGCTCCCGACGTTGACGCCCGCGACCGGGTCGCTGCCGGAGCAGCAGTTGTCGAAGTAGCGGCCCACCCACCCCTCGCGCGAGTAGCGGTTGGAATCCACGGCGGTCTGCCAGATTTCCATCGAGCGGAAGTGGGACCGGTTGGGGTTGGGATACCCGACGCCGTTCACGATGCCGAGGCCACCGCTGTCATACAGGTCCTTGAGCGCCGACATCTCTCCGTTCATCGCGACATTGTCGTCGATGCGCAGGAGGGTTTTCTTATCCAGCGCGATGTTCTTGCGCGCCTTGAAGTAGTCGTCGTTGCCGTGGGGCACGATGGTGTTGAGGCCATCGTTGCCGCCGCCGAGCTGGACCACCACCAGAATGCGGTCGTCCTTGAAGCCCGGGATCACGCCCCGCGCCGCGCTGGCCGAAACCGTATCGGTCAGGAACGCCGGCAACGACGCGCCAAGGGTCGCGATCAGCGTCCCCTGCATGAACTCTCGCCGGGTGAAGATGTATTTTGCGTCGCGCATGGGAGGAGCCTTTTGGGGAATAGGGAATGGCGAACGGCGGGAAAAACGGGAAAGGCGGAAAAGGCGGTTGGGGGAGGGTGACTTAGCGCGGAGTCGATTCCAGACCGCCGTCTCCGCTTTTCCCGTCGTTACCGCCGTTCCCCTAGCACAACTGATATTCCGGCGTCGAAAGCAGCAGATGAAGCGCACTGGCGGCACGGGTGTTGTCGTAGCTGGCGGCGGTAAGGACGGCGTTGGTGTCGGGTCCGCCCATGAGGACTTGGGCGACGGAGGCGCGCTGGGTGGGGGTGATGGGGCGCCCGAGGAAGGTCCACGCCAGAGAATCGACGACTTGCGTGGCGGTTTTTCCCTGAAGCGGGCGATAGTGGGCGATGACGTCGGCGGGGCGGGGGTTGCGCTTCGCGGCGACACGCGCGCGGCGTTCGGCGGGAGCTTCCTCGCCCTCGGCCATTTCGCGCGCGGGGGCGACCTCGTCCAGCGCGAGGGTGCGGCCCTGGGGCGGGCGCTCCCCGACGAGTATATACGCGGGGATGTTGTAGCGCAGCAGCAGCGTGTTGGTGTTGATCCACGCGCGGTTGCCGGGCCAGCCCTTGACATTGGGCGGATAGAAGAGGTCCTGGCCGAGCCCGCGCATCGCGAGGCTCACGAGTTCGGCGCGCGGTACCCCGTAGCCGAGCTGGCCCGCGAGCATCACGATGTACTGGGCGGGGGATTTGATCTGACCCTGCATCGCGCGCGTGGAGTAGAATTCCCGCGAGAGGAAGATCGCCCGCAGGAGCGGCTTGAGTTCGTAGTTGGCGCCGCGGAATACGGCGGCGAGTTCCGTCACCAGCTCGTCGCTCGGATTCTCGTAGGCGAAGTACTGCCAGATCTTGCGGGAGATGAACCGCGCCGTCTCGGGCTGCTCGAAGATAATGTCCACAACGTCCTTGCCGTCGAACTCGCCGGTGCGGCCAAGGAACGTCTTGCTGCCGAAATCGTGGTTCTTCTCGTCGAAGTAGAACTCGCCGCCGCGCTCGGTGAAGCCGCTGAAGGCGCGGGCGGCCTCCTTGATGTCGGCCTCGGTGTAGTTGCCGATTCCCATCGTGAAGAGTTCCATCAGCTCGCGCGCCCAGTTCTCGTTGGGGCTGCCCTTGCGGTTGGACTTGTTGTCGAGATACTCGAGCATCGCCGGGGTCTTGCCGACGGCGAAGACAAGCTCGCGGAAGTTGCCGGTGGCGTGGGTGCGGAAGACCGTGTTCAGCTGCAGGTTGTGGATGGGCTGCTTGATCTCCTGGGCCGACGTGGCGAAGTGCCCGTGCCAGAAGAGCGCCATCTTCTCCTGAAGGGGTCGTGTGGTGTTGACCATCGCGCCGATCCACCAGCCCTTGAGCTTCTCGATTTCCTGGCGCTGCTGGCGCTGGATTTCGTTGTTGGCGCGCTGGCGCTCCTCGGGCGTGAGCCCCGCGAGCGCCCTGCGCTTCTCCCCATATTCGGCAAGCGACGTCACGAAGTCGGTCGCCTCCAGATTGTCGTCGAAGTGCTCATACTCGACGAGCGCTCCCACGCACTGGGTGGGCCCCGCGCTGACCATCTCGTCCACCTTGGACAGCGGCACGCCGAACCCCGCGCGGTTCAGCAGGTGGCGGGCGGCAACCTGATTCCAGGAAAAGCCCTTGTCGGTGGGCGCTAGAAATGTGGACACGGGCAAAGCCCTCCTGCCGGGTTGGATGATCGCTGGGAACAGAGGGAGCAATTGCCTTACCCGATCCGCCGTCCCGGCGCACTTACTCAGGATGCACCGTTATCACTTGGAAATAAAGGAGATAGTTGCGGACGCCGGCGCGATGAGACTGCGAAGGGCACAAGGGGGGCGTTCAATATGGTACGGCGTTGTTCGATCGGGGGGAATGGTGCGGGCCGCACCCGCTAGATGATGTTGGCCGTTGTCAGGAATTGCGTCAGCGTGTTGTAGGCGATGCCGGGTGACACGGCGGCGGGCTTTCGGCCCGGGAGTCGCCCGAGGGCGACCCAGTTCCGATACTTGCGAATCGCGTCCACATCGTTGATCAATGCCGGTGGCACGGGGGGCTTGAAGATGCCCGCGAGCCCCTGCAGCGGAGCGGATTCGATCTCGCGGGCGATCCACTCTTCGATTTTCGCCTGATAGATCCCCGGGGCTATGCTGGCCTGCGACTTCAGGTACTCCTTCAGCCGGGCTTCGAATGTGGCTGTCATCGCGAGAACGAAAAGGTCCTCAAGTTCCGTCCGGGCCAGATCGATCAAATGATCGGCGAACGATGCGTCCGGCGGATGGAACTGCGTTCCGGTGACGGGAGTTGCGAGCTTGCCAATGGCGCATGCCCGAGCGATGTGAAAGGAATCCTCTGCGATTGCCAGCGCATCGTTGAGGGGCGTGAGCGGATTGCTCATCGACCCAGCACCTCGACGATTCGCCGCATCAGGTCGTCGTTCACCGTCGGGAACAGCCCCATGAGGCGGTTCTGGACCCATACCCATCCATCGGCTGTCTCGCGGCGCGCTCCTCCAGTTCGCGCCGTGCCTCGCGCGCTGGCGATCTGGACAGTCATCGCGGGTTCGCCATCCGCCAGAAAGACCAATGTCTCCCGGCCCGCGAGGCTCTCGACATCGATCTTCCCCTCGGCGCCAACCACGAAGCAGCCCGCCGGGCGAAGGCGGACCGGCCGCTTCAGTCCCGGCAATTCAATGTCTAGCGCATCGATCGTATAGACGCCGATGGGCAGCTCGTTGACTTCCACTTCGACTCTTCTCGTGGTCGCCTTTGGGGACCATTCGTTGGCCCAGGCCTCTGCGGTCTTGTAGAGATCCTCCACCCTCGAACGATACTTGGCAAGTTTCGACTGGGGCGACCCTTGCCCGCCGGAACGCGGTGGGGGCTTCATTGCCGTCGCCTTCTTCGTCATGGAAATCACTCCTTCGTTCGTGGTCGCGGATTGCCGGGCTGGTTCTCTGGCCTGCCACCATTGCCACTATCGAGGGGCCGACGAATCCCGATCAAGCGGAAACCGGAGGAACCCCACCCACCCGGGCTACCCGCGCCCCATCGCCCGCCCCAGCGCCTCGATGAAGTGCATCGGCTTGCGCTTGGTCGCGTCGTGGACCTGGTGGCGGCAGGAGAAGCCGCTGGCGATGATCGGCACGTCCTTGTCCAGCGCACGCACGCGGGGGAAGAGGCGCGACTCGCCGATAGCCTGGGAGATGTCGTAGTGCTCCTGCTCGTAGCCAAAGCTCCCCGCCATGCCGCAGCAGCCCGAGTCCACTTCCTCCACGCGGGGCTTGCCGTTGACGGTGCCGAAAAGGCGCTTGATGGGCCCGGTGCCAAAGAGGGCCTTTTGGTGGCAGTGGCCGTGCAGCAGGTAGCGGTCCTTGGCCTTGGGGAGGTCGATCTTGATCTTTCCCGCGATGACTTCCTGGTCGAGGAACTGCTCGATGGTGAAGATCGCCGCGCCGACGCGCTTGCCCAGGGCGGGATCGTCCATCAGGTCGGGAAGGTCGTCGCGCAGCGCGCTGCCGCAGCTCGGCTCCAGCGCGATGATCGGGAGGCCGGCCCTGGCGTAGTCGTCGAGGTTTTCCAGCGTCTGCTCTCCGCGGCGCTTGGCCTCGTCGAGAAGGCCCTTGCTGATGAACGTGCGGCAGCAGCAGCCGGCCTTGGCGAGACGCACTCGATAGCCAAGCCGCTCCAGCACGCGGACGGCCCACTTGCCGACCTCGGTTTCGTGATAGCGCGTCCATGTGTCGTCGAAGAGCACCACCTCGCGCGTCCCCACGGTGTCGTTCTGCTTCTTGTGGCGGCGCCACCAGGTGTGGAAGGTGGTGGTGGCAAAGGGCGGGAGCTCGCGCTCCACCGCGACGCCAAGGAACTTGTTCATGCTCTCGCGGATGAAAGTGACGCCCAGCGTCGCGTTGACGAGCGGCGCCAGCAGGCCCGCGTTCATCCTGGCCGTATCGGGGGCGTGGGCAAAGATGCGGTCGCGGAGCGAGATGCCGTGCTCCTTCTTGTAGGCGTGGAGGAACTCCGACTTCATCTTGGCCATGTCCACGTTGCTGGGGCACTCGGTCTTGCAGGCCTTGCATTCGAGGCACAGGTCGAGGACGTCGTGGAGATCCTGGGAGGTGAATGCGTCGGGGCCCATCTGGCCCGTCATCGCGAGGCGCAGCGCATTGGCGCGGCCGCGCGTGGCGTCCTTCTCCTCGCGCGTCGCCATGTAGCTGGGGCACATGGTCCCCTCGCCGATCTTGCGGCAGGCGCCCACGCCATTGCACATTTCCACGGCGCCCTGAAAGCCGCCCTCCGCGCGGAAATGGAACATGCTCTCGTGGGTGACCTTGCCGTAGTTTTCTCCGTACCTCAATGGCCCCATCACCGGCGGCGTGTCGAAAATCTTGCCGGGGTTCATGATGCCCTTCGGATCGAAGAGGCGCTTCACCTCGCGGAAGACCTCGATCATCTCGTCGCCCCAGAACAGGTTGTTCTGGGCGCCGCGCGCGATGCCGTCTCCGTGCTCGCCGGACCACGAGCCGCCGAACTTCTTGCAGAGCTCCATGGTGCGGCGGCTGATGCGCTCGCACTTCTCGCGCACCTCGGGGAGCTTGAGGTTCACCACGGGCTTGAGGTGGAGCACGCCGACGCTCGCGTGGCCGTAGGCCATCATTTCGAGGCCCTCGGACTTCACGATTTCATACACGCCCTGCGTATATTCGGGGAGGTGTTCCACGGGAACGCAGGCGTCCTCGATAAAGCTGACGGCCTTCCAGTCGCCAATCTCGCGCAGCATCACGCCCAGGCCGTGCTTGCGGACTTCCACGATCTCATAGCGCTGCTCCGGCGTCATCAGCTTGACGTGGGCATAGCCGTAGCCCTGCGACTCCAGATCGGCGATCATCGCATCGATGCGGGCCTCGCATTCCTCGCGCGAGTCGCCGTCGATCTCCACGGGGATCACGGCCTCGGGGTTGCCGCGAAGCCAGCTCATCAGGCCGCACGTCGTCGAGTTCCCCTGGCACATGCGGATCAACGGGCCGTCCATGTACTCGGCGCTGAGGACGTTGTATTTCAGCATCGTGGGCACCGCGCGCAGGCCCTCGAACAAGTCCGCGAAGTGACACGCCACGGCGCAGACGACCTTGGGCTTGCGAACAAGGCGCACCTTGGCGCGGGTGAGAAAGGCGAGGGTCCCCTCGCTGCCGACGATGATCTTGGACAGGTTGGGATCGTCGCCCACGAAGGCATCGAGCGAGTAGCCGCCGACGCGGCGGATCACCTTGGGGAAGCGTTTCTCGATCATGTCGCGGCGCGGTTCGACGATGCGCATCAATCCATCGAGGAGCCGGTTGCCGACGGCGTCCATCTCCTGCCGGTGCCCCAAGTAGGTCGAGGTTCCGTCGGCCAGAATCACGTCGCATCCGTGGACGTGGGAAATCGTGGTTCCGTAGCGTATAGACATCATGCCGCTGGAATTGTTGCCGATCATGCCGCCGATATTGGCGCGGTTGCTGGTGGAGGTCTCTGGCGCGAACATCACTCCGCGCGGCGCGAGTTCTGCGTTGAGCACGTCGCGCACAATCCCCGGCTGCACCATCGCCGACATCGTCGCCTCGTCCACGGATTCAAGGCGGTTGAGGTGCTTGCTGATATCGACCACCAGCGCGTCGAGCGCGGTCGTCTGGCCGGCGAGGCTGGTGCCGCCCGCGCGCGGCAGGAGCGCGGCGCCGTGCTCGCCCGCGGCGAGGACCACGCGGCGGATCTCTCCCGCGTCGCGCGGCGTGAAGGCGCCCAGCGGCATCTGCTGATAGATGCTGGCGTCGGTGGAATAGAGCCCGCGGTCAAACCGCCCGGTATGAATTCGCCCGGGGAACTCGCGCTCCATGGTGCGAAGGAATTCTGTTTCTGCGACGGGTGGCGGGGCGGTCATGCGGTTGGTGTCTCCTGAGCGGGAGACTCGCGGTGGATTGCCGGGCGAGCAAGGGGGAAGCGGAGGGGGCGACCAAAGGGACAACAGGGCCGAAAGAGGATCACCCCGTTCCGCCGGTCATCGCCCCTTTGGTCCCTGCCGTCCCTTCTGTCCCTAAAACAAGACCCACTGCGCCGCGCTGCTGGTCGGCGCAAAGAACGTCAACGCGGCCGCCATGACCTGGGCGCGCTGGGGGGCGGAGCCGATGGTCTCGAACGGGAAGCCGAAGGACAGCACCTTGGCGGGGCCACCGTAGGCCACCGCGGCGGTGGTGCCCGTGGAATAGGTCATGGCGATGTTCGATCCATTGGAGACGCCATAGGTGTCGGGGGTTTCCGCGTTATAGCGCGCGCCGCTGGCGGTCGAGAACACGATCGACGTTAGCCCCGCGAAGGGGCCACCCGCCGTGCCGTTGACGGTGTATGTTCCCGCGCTGTCGCCGACGTAGGCCGTGCGCATGAATCCGTTGAAGAACGCGACGTCGCCGGCGGAGGAGACTCCCGCGCGGCCGAGGTCCCAGCCCACTTCCGCGCCGGAGAAGAACAGGTTCTTTCCCGGCAGGCCGAGGTATGCCTGAAGGCGGGTCTGCTCGTTGGCGGTCAGCACCTCGTCGGTGGTCGATTCCTCTCCGGCGATCCAGACAACCACGTCGTAGCTGGCGAGGTTCACGGTGCCATCGGCGACGCGTTCGTTGCAGGTGCTGCTGACGCGGAGGCCGAGCGGCTGGAGGGCCTCGCCGTGCTCCACCACGTAGTTGAAACCCTGAAAAGTGCGGGGGTCGTGGCGTGTGATGGCGCTGCCCGCGTTGGTGATGGCAACGACGGGGATCTGGGAGCGTTGGTTGCGGTCGAACCCGTTGACAACGAGGACGCTGGCGCCGCTGGCCGAGCAGACAACCAAAGTCTCCGTGGGGAAGGACTGCCCACCGGCGTTCTGGGCCGCGACGCGGAAGTAGGTGGTGTCGCCGGGGACGAGATTGGCGATCGTGGTGCTGGTTCCGGCGACCGTGACGCCATCGTCGAAGCCGAATCCGTTCTTGCTGCGGAAGACGCGATAGCTGGTGGCGGCGGCGCCGTTGAAGCCACCCGCCGCGCCCGCGGACCAGCTTAGCGTGGCGGTGGTTCCGCCGCCCAGCTCAGCGCGGAAGTTCAGCGGGATCTCCGGCGGATAGGGCCGCGAGGTGCCGTCCTTGGCGTTGAAGAAATCGATGAGGCCCTGGGTGATGGCGCGCGCCATGATCATGCGGAGGCGGGGTTCGTTGTAGTCAAGGCCATCGGGGGCGCCGTCGTGAAAGAGGCCTTCCAGCAGCATCCCGGGGAGCCCGGTGCCCAGACTCGCCTGATTGTTCTCGCCAAAGTCGGTGACGCTCTTGCCGCGCACCTGCCAGACGCGATCGGTGAACCAGAGCGTGTCGGCGGCGTTGTATATCTTGTCGTGCAGCGTTGTCTGGAGCGTGGCGGAGAGGGCGGTGGCAGAACTGTGGCGGAAGGAAGAGAGCCCCGTGGCCGTTCCGCTGCACGCGCCGGTGGTTCCGTTGAAGGCGTTGGTGTGCCATGCGAAATAAACAGCATCCTCGACGCTCGCGTCCTTCTGGCTGTGCTCCCACCGGGCGTACTGGGGGCGGTCGGACCACCCGCCCTGTTCGTCGTCAACTCCCGTGTAGAGCGTGCCGCTGTACCCGAATCCCGTGTACTGGAGGTAGTGGACGGCCTCCTCCTCCCAGCGGGGGCGGTTGCTGATGCGGCCCACGGTTTGCCGCGCGATGTCGCCCATGCCGCCGCCCCAGCGCACCGCGTCGGCGGAGACGTTGGTGGCGGTGGTGTCCTGGCTGCTGTTGGTGAGGACTACCTTGCGCTCATTCTCGGGCGCGTTAGCCTCGAAGTACCAGTTGCCGAGGAGCACCCACGTATATCCATCGATCTTCTGGTTCACGCGGATTTCGCTGATGCCTCCGCTGTGGTGGACGAGGTACTGGGCATCGTTGGCGCGCGCGGCGAAACCCGTCCAGCTTGCATAGACGTTGTAGTAGCCGTTGGCCGGGATCGTCGATGTCCACGTGGCGGTCGCTGTGGGCGCGCCGGTCGTCACCGATGAGGAGAGGCGGTTCTGGCCCGCGCCCTGATTGAACGGATTGATCGTCTTGCCGGTCCACTGGGCGGTGGTCTTCTGCACGAAGCCATTGAGGCCGGAGTTGGCCCAAGTCCCCGTTTCCACATATCGCCCGTTGGCGAGGCCCGCCGCCGTGTCGCTATTGTCCACGATGACCATGTTGGTCTGGTGATCCGGCTCGCGGACGGTCATCACCTTGGCGCCCCCGTTGCGCAGCATCTGCAGCACATACAGGTTCAGAAACTCCGCGCTGCCAAAGTCCTCCAGCGTGTTGCAGGTATTACCGCGCTGAACGCGGAAACGTCCGAAGTCCACATCGTCGAACCAGCCGTGGGACTGATTCATGAAGATGGTCTTGTTGCTGAGGGAGCCCACGGGCTGGCCGGGGTTGATGACGGGGAGCGACTTTGATTCGGAATACTTCGGAAACGGATCCTTCCCCTGCGCCTTGGACATCGCGACCGACACCTCGTCTACCGGGGGAATCCACTTCGGCATCTCCTCAGGCGGGGCGATCTCGTCGGGTGAGAGGTACTGATTCAGCGAGGGATCCCAGATGCGCAGGAAGTAGCCGCTGATGTTTTCCTCCATCAAGGCCGCGATGAACTCTTTGCCCATTGCAGCGACACGATACGCGGTCAGCTCGTTGGTGAGGAAAAACTCCTCGGGAAAGCGCAGATAGACCTGCACGTGTTCCGGGTCGCCGTTGGCGTCGGCTTGTGGGTACTCGATCTTGTCGATGACGGTGCCGGGAGGGAATGGCGAGGGTGGACGATTCAGCGAGACGGCGTCCTTGTTTTCCTCGATGGCGGCTTGGACGAGTGCGCCCACGCGGTCGGACTTGGTGTCGCCGAAAAGGGACTTCCTGAGGTGCACATAGTCGCCCGGGAACTTGTGATACTGGCACGCGGAGGCGGTGCCCGCCTGCATCGCCAGCGCAGCGATCGCGAGGGCGAATGCCCCTTTTCCAAGAAATGATTTCATTTTTGTCGTCCCGCTCCTTGATCCTCAAGTCTGGGGCGAATTGAAGCGTCCGGCGCCTCAATCCACAAGTCGAAAACACCCGGCGAAATCGCCTCAGGGGTCTGGGTAGCCCGCTGGGTTCTCACTCCAGATGCCCCCCGATGTGCCGAACCACGCGCGGCGCTCGGGTGGGTGGAATCGGAAGAGAACGATGCCGTAGACCTCGCCCTTGGGAACGCGCGTGACCACGTCGTAGTCTCGCACTCCAAAGCCCTGACCCTCGGCTTGGCGCGGCGTGGGAACTGTGCCGCCAAAGGCCCCGCCGAGGAGGCTGAGCGGGCCCTCCTCGCTGACCCGGTGGCTGAAGACAACGCCATAGTGATCCGCCGGGATCGGGACCTCGAACGTGTCCAGCGCGCCGGCAGGAATGAGCGGGAGCAGGCGCGGCGGGACGGCCAATCCATTGACCATGATCGGGCCACCCTTGTTCCGCGAAATCGTCTGGCCCGGGAGCGCCGTGATCACGCCGAAGGAATTGCGCTCGTTCAGCGTGTAGACGTCGGTGCTCGATGCCCCGGGGCGGATCATCGAAAATGCGGGGGGATTATAATACACCACGGTGCCGGGCTGGACCCACCAGTTCTTGAACGGCCAGGCGAGCACCAGGACCTTGTCCCGCTTCTCAAACGCGGGAGAAAGCCCGCGCGAGTTGATCGTGGTGAGGAAGAGCAATCCGTTGCCAAACACCTGAAGCAGGAACACGAACGATCCCACGAAGAAGAAGAGCGCGAACCAGACGGCGACCAGGTGCCTCCACCGCCAGGAGTCGCCGTTGATTTTCACGGCACAGGAGTAGGCGTCTGACATCGCGTAGAACAGCCACGCGAGCGCGGCCAGCGCGATCCAGTCATTCCAGGGCTTGAAGAACGTGAGGAGGAAGACCGCCAGCACGGCGACCTGGATCAGGCCAAACAGCACGGCCTTGGCATATTGCCGGTTGTATGCCTGACCCGCGCCAAAGAGCATCGCGAGGTAGGCCGCCGACCACGGGAAGCGGTGGGGAAGGCCGGTGGGCAGATCGAAATGCAGCCGGCCGCGGATCGCCGCCAGCAGCCTTTGTCCGGCGATGTCAACGCGCGGGCCGGGCTCCGGCAAGTCCGCCGCGCCGGAGCCATCGGGTACCATTTGCGACACAAGCGACGCGCTGCACTTGACGCAGCGGTCCTTGGTCTCGGGATTGTGGAAGCCACAGGCGGGACAACGGCGCATCGAACCCCCTCCGCAGGGCGATTCAAGAGGCGCCGAGCCACCCCCTCAACGGAATTTCGGAGCTTTGACGACATGCGCGACATTCGCATCTTTCAGCCGGGCAGCTATGCCATCGGCGACTCCTTCGTGGTGGAGGAGGCCGAGGCCCGGCATCTGACCAAGGTGCTGAGGCGCGGCGTCGGGGAGTCGTTCCTTCTGCTCGATGGCGTCGGCCACGAGTTCGAGGCGCACTTGGTGGAAGTCGGAAAGCGCGACGCCCGGGCGGAGATCGTCGGCTTGGCGCGACAGGCCGCGGCGCCGCGTCCGCGGGTGCTGGCGTGCGCGCTTCTGAAGAGCCCGAGCTTCGAGGAGACCCTGGAGCGCGCGACGGAACTGGGCATGACGGCGTTTCATCCCATAGCGGCGGATCGCTCCATCGCGGAGGTCCACGCGGACCGCGCGGAGAAGAAGATCGCCAAGTGGCAGCGCGCCTGTGGCGAGGCGTTGAAGCAGTGCGAGCGCCTCTGGCTACCGCGCATGGGGGAGCCCGCCCCCATCGAGGCGTACCTGGAACGCGCGCGCGCCGAGGGAACGGTGGCGATCATGCTGAGGGAGCGCGCGCCGGAGGTGCCGCCGCTATCGCGCCGAATCGCCGAGGCGGGCGGGCGGGGCATCGTGCTGCTGGTTGGGCCCGAGGGAGGATGGTCGGCGAGGGAGCTTGCCGCGGCGGAAGCCGCCGGGGCGCTGGGGGCGTCGCTGGGGACGGAGGCGATCCTGCGCGCGGAGACGGCGGCGCTGGCGGCGCTGGCGATTGCGCAGGGAATGGAAGGGTAGCCAACCCGCAATACAGCCCACAAAGGCGATTCCCCCGCAGGCATCGGGCCCACGGGGGAATCGGGAGTTGGCTTGCTGGGTTAGGGGTAGGGCTTAGCGCTTGGCCGGGCCTAGGTCCTCGTTCGGCGCCTTGCGGGCGAAGACTTCGTCGTAGAAGTAATCGGGAAGGTCCCAGTTGTAGTCGATCTTCTCGTAGAGCGACGTCTGGTAGGCGGACGGCGTCGGGTCCTTGACGATCTGGGGCGTGACGAAGAGGTAAAGCTCCGTCTTGGCTTGGCGGTTTTCCTCGTTGCGGAAGAGCCAGCCGAGGATGGGGACGCGCAGGAGGTAGGGGACGCCATTCTCGCCGGAGGTGGCGGAGAACTCGCGCAGGCCGCCGAGGGCGATGGTCTGCTCGTCGCGGACGATCACGGAGGAGGTGACGCGACGCTCGTCGGTGAGGGGCACGCCGCCCGGACGCTCGCCGGTGTCGATGATCTGCTCGGGGGCGATTTCCATCTGGACGTAACCGTTGTTTGTGATGCGGGGAAGCAGGATGACCGTGGTGCCGACGTCGATGAATTCGACGGTCGCAACGGAGCCCTGATCGGAGTTGACGGCGCTGACGTAGGGGATCTGGCGCTTGATCTCGACGGTGGCTTCCTTGTTGTTCAGGGAAAGCACCTGGGGCGCGGCGAGCGTGACAGCCTCTCCGCGATTCTCCTCTGCGTTGATCGCCATATCCACGTCGTACTGAGTGCCGAGCACATTGGCGGAGAAGAGCGTGGAGAGGGTGAAGGCGTTGGCCGAGGGAGCGAGCAGGCCGGCGCCGACGCGAGAGGTGGGAACAGCCGAGGAAGTGGAGTTGAACGTGGTGCTGTTGTTCCTGGTAAGGGTATTGTTGTTCTGCAGGCCGTTAGTCAGCGCCGAAGTCGGGTTGGTGATGGCACCCACCACATCGGTGGCCGTACTGGTCATGTTGCTGTTACCTGTCCGCGACGACTGGTCGGTGATCGTGTTATTGAGGCCGGTCGTGGAGTTGACGAAATCGCGCTGGTCGAAGAAGTTGCCCTCGGGATCGCGGAGGAAGCGGTTCTCGGTGGACTGGGTCTCGACGCCGGTGCGCGTGCCGATCGCGCGGCGGGCGGTCTGGGACATGTTGACGAGGCGCATCTCGATGAGGACCTGCTTCTCGGGAACGTCGAGAAGGTCAACGAGCTGTTGCATCTTCTGCACGTTCTCGGGAACGTCGCGGACGATGAGGATGTTGTTGGAGGCAAGCACCTCGATCGAGCCGTCCTCCTTGTCAACGAGGGGCTCCAAGGCGTTCTTCACATCGGCGGCGTCCACCCAGTTGATGGGGATCGTCTCGATGACGGTTTCCTTGCCGGTGCTCTTGACCTGCTCGCGGGGAACGACGCGGACGATGCCGCCTTCCTCGATGGTATAGCCGAGGTTGTTGGCCTTGAGAATCGCATCGAGCATCTGGCGGAGCGTCACATTGCGCAGGCGCAGCGTGACGTTGCGGCCAGCGACGTCGCTGGGCTGGATCAGAAGGTTGAGCTCGGCTTCCTCGGCGATGAGGCGCAGGACGTTCTCGAGGGAAGTTCCCTGGAAATCGACGCGCTTCACGAACTCGTTGAGCTTGTTCTCGACGGAGGCATCGCCGATCTCCTCGTTCCCCGCGGCGGAGCGCTTGCGCTCGACCGGGGGCGGAACATAGTAGTCGGTGATCGACGCCGCGGCGTCGGGAGCCTGACCGGCCCCGGCGACGGGAGCGTCGGCGGAACCGAACTCGCGCGTTCCAAGGGTGGCGATCTTCTCGTCGGTGAGTTCGAGTCCGAGGCCCTGCTCGCTGGCAACGGCGGCCACGGGGCGAAGCTCGGCGGGAACATGGAGCGAGATGACGAGCCCGGTCGGCGAGGAGGAAGTCTCCACCTCGGTCCACGAGGAGAGCTGAAGCATGAGCTGCACCCCCTTCTGACCGTTGGGCAGGACAACTTCCTGGAGACGCGCCCGGTCAAGCACGCGGGAGCCGGAAGTCAGCAGGCGGGTGGGAGTGCCCTCGCGGAGCAGCGCCCCGGGGAGGACCGCCGTCACCTGCTTAGCCTGGGCGAACTGGTTCAATTCGACGGGGATCGACTCGGTCCAGCGAAGTTCGATCGTTTCCCGTGTCCCCTCCGAGGCGAATTTCCAGTCGGAGATGGTCGGAACCGCGAACGAGGAGGACGCGCAGAGCGCCGCCAGAGTTGCGATTTGCGATAGACGATGTGAGGAGGCCAGGCGCATGGAGTTTTACGGCTCCTTTGAAGGTTTTCGCTGAGACTTTTCAGAAACTTCCGATTACTTCCACGGTGAAGTCCTTGTTCTGGAACGTATAGACAACTTCGGCCGTGCTGATCGACTTCACGCGGACCGACGGATAGCGGGGGACCGAATCCGTGGTCTTGAGGAAGTCGTTGCCAACGATTACCACCGGGTTGGCCCCGAGAATAATACCCGTCGTGTTCTTCTTCACCCACTCGGGAAGGTCCGTGCTCGCTACGTCCACGGGGGCCTCCGGCCGGGTGTCGACCGGTGTGCCACCCGAGGTGCGCATGGCTTCCACCCGGGCCATTTCCGCAGGGGCCATTTCGGCCTCCTTGGTGTTCGGCGCCTGCTCGCGGATGCGGCGAAGCAGCGTGAGGGCCAGATCGAAATCCCTGTTGGCGGTCGCGATCGTTGCGTCCTTGAACAATTCCTCTGCGATGATCCTCTGGCGAACCCAGGGGATGATCATCGGGTCTTGACCCTCGGGGAGGTAGATAAACTTGGGCTTGTCCCCAAAGATGACGCGGATTTTTTCCGCAGTGTCAAAGATATTCGCGGGCCTGCCGGGGTCAATGTCCTTCTCCTGAAGGACCGCCGCGGAGGGCAGGTTCAGGAGCTGGATCAGTTCGCCGGCGCTGAGCTGCTCGTCGCCGCTGACGGGTTGGTCCTCCTCGGTCGTCGGGGGAACCTCGTCGGTGGTGGTCTCCATGACGATGGGGACATCCGTGGCGCCGATTTCCGGGTCCTGGGCCCATGCCGTTCCCGCAAGGAGAACCGCCGCCATTCCGCCGCTGGCCATCGCGAGGAGGAGGCTTCGCTTGGTCGTCATCGTAGGGATTCCCTTCACTTGGTTGTCGATGCCGCGGCGGGCGCGGGCACGTTGGCGTTGAAGGTGAACGTTGCGACGCCCACTTCCATCGGATGGATCGATGGACGCTTGTCGCTATTGGTGAGCTTCAGGTTGGTCACGTGCATGAGGCGGTCGGGGTTGCACTCGATCAGGTTCACAAGCTGGCCGAAGGCGTGGTACTCGGCGCTGCCGGCGATCGAGAATGGGAATTCGGTGTATCGCCCGCGGTTGGCCGAGGCGCCGGGATTAAGCGCGTTGAACACCACGTTGGAACCCTCGAAGTAGCTGCGCAGCAGGTCGTACACCTCGATGGTGTCCTGAGTATCGGGAAGGCGCTTGGCGATGGTGGCGAACTTCTCCTGCACCTGGCGCCGTGCCTCCTCGTTGTTCAGGTAGGACTGGTATTCTTCGAGCTTCTGCTTGTTGGCGGCGATCTTGGACTCGAGGGTTTCCGTCTCGTCCTTGAACTTCTTGATCCCGGGCTCCACGTACATGAACATGAAGTAGAGCACGATCGCCAGAATTGCGACCCCGAGTATTCCGCCCACCAGGAGGCCTTGCTTGTTCTTTTCCGACATGGCCATCGTTCGATGTCCTCTTTTTCTGGGTCTCTCGAGGCGTTACTTGACGGTAACGGGCTTGGCCCGCATGGTAAAGCGGAACTTGGACACCTCGCGCCCCTCGCTGCGGGTCGCGGTAACGCCGGATGGGTCGATCACCTGCTGCAGTCCGTCAAGGAAGCCTGATTCCTCCTTGTCGAAGGGGAGCTTGACCTTCTTGTCGCGGAGCTGGCGATAAAAGTCGATGATCTGCTCCAGGCGCTGGTTCTCCGTGCCGCCATCCACGTAGGCCAGGCCGTCCATGGTCAGCGTCTGGTTGATGACGGGATTCTTGTCGA
Organism: Candidatus Sumerlaeia bacterium; assembly: GCA_038208905.1. Taxonomy (GTDB): domain Bacteria; phylum Sumerlaeota; class Sumerlaeia; order SLMS01; family SLMS01; genus JBBQYG01. The sequence goes on from JBBQYG010000012.1 coordinate 38,068, forward strand.
CTTCCGGCGGGGGGCCCTTCTTGTCCTTCTCCCACTTGTTGCGAGAGGCGATGGAATCGGGGGTTTCCACCTCGGTGATCCTGCGCGTCACGTTGAGTTCCGTCACGAAGACGCCCTCCAGCGCGAGGATCGGGATCATGTTCAGCTTGCGGGACCACAGAACGCGTTCGGGGCCGTCCAGGGACTCGGCGACGGAAATGAGCCGCTCCATGCGTTCGATGCTCGACTTGGCGTCCTTGAACTTGACTTCCGTCGCCTTGAGCTGGTCTTCGACCTTCTTGGCCTCGACCTTGGCGGACTCGAGCGACTCCTGAGCCTCGGCGTAGCGGATGAACATCCAGCCGCCCAAGGTGATGTTGATACCAAAGACGAGGAGGAGGGCCACGGCCACGAGGGCCGATCCGCCCGCGTCGAAGGATCCGCCAGCGGCGGCTCCGCCGCCGCGCGCTCCGGCCATTTCCTGTGGAAGGAGGTTGATCTTGATCATGGTTAGTCGATCACCTTTCTCAGCGCCAGGCCGATCACCGCGCCAAGCTGCTCGCGGTGCTGCTGAAGCAGGTTCTGGTCGACGTCCTTGCCGACGGAGATATTGCGAAGCGGGTCGAAGAGTTCCACGGGAATGTCCAGCTCGCCCTGAAGGTATCCAGCGAGGTTGCGCAGGCGCGAACTGCCGCCGCCGATGATCACGCGCTGGACGGTTGTTCCGCCGCCCTGCCCCTCGAAGAACTGGATCGAGCGGCGCACTTCGCTGACAAGCTGGCTGAGCGCGCCCTGAATCGCCTTGGCGGCCGTGCTCTCGGGCGTGTCGTCGCCGAGGTCCGAGCCGGTCAGGCGCTCCACCGTGCCGCGAATCGTGCTGATGAGTTCGGATTCGGGCTCGTCGCCGCCGCCCTCGGGGGCCATCGTGCCAACGGCGTACTTCAGCTCCTCGGCCTTGGCGAAGGGAACGCCGCACTTCTGGCTGATGGACTGGGTGATGCTGTTGCCGGCGGCGTTGATGTCGCGCGAGAAGCGCGAGCTGTTGGCGACGTAGATATTGATGTTGGTGACATCGGCGCCGATGTGGACCAAGCAGACGCATTCCTCGCGGCGGGGCGCGTAGTTGACCTCGAAGCAGTTGAGGAAGGCGAAGCCCTCGACATCGACGACGACGGGGGTGAGGCCGGCCTGGCGCACGAGTTGGACGTGGTCGTTGACCAGATCCTTGCGGGCGGAGACGAGCAGCACGTCCACCTTGCCGGGGACCGAGCTGGGCCCCAGGATCACCGAGTCGATGTTCACCTCGTCGATGGAGAAGGGGATGTACTCTTCCGCCTCCCAGCGAAGGGCGTTCTTCAACTCCGCCTCGGGCATCTCGGGGAGTTGGATGTAGCGGACGATGATCGACTCGCCACTGACTGCGGAGACGGTGTGCTTGGCGGTGATCTTGCCGACTTGCAGCGCCTTCTGAATCGCGTTGGTCTTCAGTTGAAAAACGTCGGCATGCTGCGCTGCGCTGCGGTCCCTATTCGGGTAAACGTCGGCGATGCCGAAATTGGTCAGCTCCAGCTTGTTGCCGGCCTTGCGGAGTTCGACGGCCTTGACTTGGAAGGATCCCACGTCGAGCCCGACGACCTTTTTGCCTCCAGCAAACATGAGTGATCTCACTTTCCAGAGATTTCGGCGCTATTCCGCTTCCTTCGAGGGACGATCCGCAAGGCGAGAGTTCTGCTTCGCCGAGTGTTTCCCACCCTTGTGCCGGGTGGCTCGATCCCGAAGGTTCCGACGCCTTCATCCGATCCAGTGAATTTCCTGTGGCGAACCGACCGCAGAGCGGACCGGCGACCTAGGGAAATTATGTCCATTCGGGCTGTATGGGTAGGCAGAGAGGATGGGAGCCGCAAGGAAAATCCACAGGCCCCGGGGCCTCTCCGCAGTCATAATCCGTTGCAGAAATTGGGGTTGCGATCCGATCAGGCCCATTTGCGGGCATCCCGGGTGCGAATTCCGGGAATCCCCTATGCCGGCCCCGTTTGGGCGCCCGTAATCGCCACCACACGGGCGATGTCATCCGTCGTTGCGCCGCGGGACAAATCGTTCACGGGCTTGGCCAGCCCCGAAAGAATCGGCCCATACGCCCGCGCCCCGGCCAACCGCTGAACCAGCTTATAGGCGATGTTTCCGGAGTCCAAGTCGGGAAACACCAGAACATTGGCGGTTCCACCGAGTACGCTGTCGGGGGCCTTTCGCCGCGCCACGTCGGGCACCAGGGCCGCGTCGCCCTGCAGTTCTCCGTCGATGAGGAGGCCAGGGGCGCGCTCCCGGGCGAGGCGCGTCGCTTCGACCATTTTATCCACGCGGGGGTGGGCGGCGCTCCCCCGGGTGGAAAAGCTAAGGAACGCGACGCGGGGCTGGAATCCGGGTATCAGCCGCTCCCCCGCCGCCGCCGCCGAAATCCCGATGTCGGCGAGCTGCTCCGCCGTGGGGTCGGGGATGACCCCGCAATCCGCGAAGACCAGCACGCCGTTGTGGCCAAAGGGGGAGCCCTCCGGCAGTTCCATCAGGAAGAAGGAACTCACCGTCTGGATTCCCGGGGCGGTCCCCACCAGCTTGATCGCCGCGCGCAGCACGTCGGCCGTGGGAGCGATGGCGCCGGCGACCAGGCCATCGGCCGCGCCGATCCCCACAAGTCCCGCGCCATACAGCAGCGGCGTGCTGAGCATCATCGCCCGGATATGGTCGCGGGTGAGCCCCTCCTTGGAGCGCCGCGACGCATAGAGGTCCACCACCTTCTCCAGCCGCGGATCGTCCACGGGGTACACCACATCGACGCCCTTGATGCTGATGCGAAGGGCCTCCGCGGCGGTGGCGAAGTCCTCGCGCCGCCCGAGGATCACGGGCCGGGCCCAGCCGCGTTCCGCCGCGATCACCGCGGCGCGAAAGGTGCGCTCGTCGGATTCCGCCTCGGGAAGGACGATGCGCGCGCGCCTTCGGGACGCCGCCGCGCCGATCTGATCGATGAGTGTCTCCGCCATGCTTCCGCTTTTCCGTTTCCCCCGCCGTGGGCCGTGGGGCCGAGTGCGGGCAACTACCGTACACCGAGGTGGGCCATCATGAAAGAGAAGAACGGCAAGGCGGGCAACCCCCTTTGCCATATCGTGACGGTGGGCACGACGCCCACAACCTCCGGCGACGATGTGGTGGCGGCCCTGGTCCAGGACATTGGCCCCCTGGGCGTGGGGCGCGTGGTGGTGATCGCGACCGCCGACTCGGTGGAGAACGCCAAGCGCCTCCTCGCGGGCCTCGGCGCCAAGGGCCCGCGCGGCAAGATCCGCGAGATCGCCTCGGCCCAGTCGCTCGACGACGCCTTTCAGGCCGTGGGCGAGGAAATCGAAACGCTGCGCCGCGCCGGCGTTCCGTCCTCCGACATGATTCTGCACTACACCGCGGGCACAAAGGTGATGAGCGCGGGCGCCGTCCTCGCAGCGATGAACAACGACGTGCGCTCGCTCCGGTATCTCTATTCCCCGGGGCCGCGAAAGACCTCTGTCCCGGTGATCACGCCCACGGGATCGGTCATGGCGGAGAAGGATTTCCGCCTGGCCCTCGAGCTCTTTCGCGCGATGCGGTTCCAGGCGGTGACGGACTTGATTGCGGCGCTGGACAGCGAGGGGCTGACCGCGCAGCAGGCGGAAAACCGCGCCGTCCTCGCGGAGCTGGCGGAGGCTTACCTCGATTGGGACCGCTTCCGCGTGCGCGAGTTCCTGAAGCGCTATCGTTCCGTGGAGGCGCGCCTCGCGAAGCTCCCCGCCCTCTGGCCCTTCCGCGTGAAGCCCGCGGTTCTGGAAAGCCTGGAGGCGATCGGCGCCGCGTCGGAATGCGACGGCAACTATCCCGCCGAGCTGTTGATGGACCTGCTCAACAACGCCCTGCGTCGCTTGGCGGAGCGCCGGCCCGACGACGCGCTGATCCGCCTGCACCGCGCGGCGGAACTCTTTGCGCAAAGCTGCCTCCAATCCGACTTCGGCATCCGCACCGACGACCTGGATATACGCAAGGTTCCGCCGCGCTATCGCACGGCCTTCGAGGCGGAGCGCCGCATCGACGACGCGATGATCAAGCTGGGATTGAGGAAGAGCTACGAGTTGCTCGAAGTGCTCGGCCATCCGGCGGGGAAGGCGTATCGCGATCACGAGCGCCTGCAGGAGGTCCTGGACGAGCGCCGCAACCTGGTCCTAGCCCACGGCACCCGGCCGGCGACGCTCAGGCTTGCCGTGGACTTTCTCCGCGAGGTTCAGGGCCTCCTCGCCCTTGGCATCAAGGACCTCAAGCGCCGCATGGCGGCCCAGCAATTCCCGTGGATCGACAATGCGGATATCCTGGCGCCACTGACGAAGGCGAAGCAGCCGCCGAGGAAGAAGCGGGCGGGCCAGGGATGACGAGGGCGCGGCGAGGACGCATATACAGCCCCCGCAGCTTAACATCCCTCGACCCTCCCGTTCATGCCTGCTTCCGCTTGTTCAGCATCCGGGCCTTGATCTCGGCCATCTTGTCCTCATTCTGCTTGTTGAGCCATTCCTTCTTGTAGAGGGGGCAAGGATTGGCCATGTAGTGGGGCTTGTCGGGATGGGAGCAATCGCAGTCGGACGTGGTGCCTGCGGCGACGCTGTGGAAATAGACGCAATCGGCCAGCATGCACTTGCATCGGGTGACATCCATGGTTGGCTATGCCTGGGGGGCCACGCCCGCGTCGTCGCCCGTTCCAAGCAGCATTTCATTGGCGCTGTTGGAGAGCTTTTCCAGCGACCCGCTGAGCGGGGGGCGCTCGGCCTTGAACTTCGGATCGAAGAGGTGGCACGCCACGCTGGACCCATTTCCCAGATCGCGCAGGGCGGGGTACTCCTGATCGCAGGGCCGGAACTTGTAGCGGCAGCGCGGGTGGAAGTGGCACCCGCTGGGCGGGTTCACGGGAGAGGGCACGTCGCCCTCCAGCACGATGCGCTTGCGGCGCTGCTCCTTCTCGATCACCGGCACCGCGCTGAGCAGCGCCTGTGAATACGGGTGGCGCGGCCGCTGGAGAATTTCGCGCGAGGGGCCCTGTTCCACGATCTTGCCAAGGTACATCACCACAACGCGGTGGCACAGGTGGCCCACCACGGAGAGATCGTGGCTGATGAAGAGGAACGAGAGGCCCATCTGGGTCTGAAAGTCCTCCAGCAGGTTGATAACCTGGGCCTGAATCGACACGTCGAGCGCCGACACCGGCTCGTCGGCGATGATGATGTCGGGCTGCA
>JBBQYG010000013.1:0-43194 GCA_038208905.1 Candidatus Sumerlaeia bacterium
CGCGCAACGGCGACGGCAATGCTCCCCGGTTTCTCGCCCAGGGCCTCGTCCGCGTTTCTCAGGAGGTTTAGGACAATCTGGCGCAGCCGATCCTCCGAGAAAAGCACGAGCCATGATTCGCGCGGGGTTTCGGCGCCCTCCGCGGGGCGGTGGGGAATCCGCGTATCCACGCGGCGGCGTTCGGGGGAGAGGCCCTTTGCCCACAGGCGAACTGTGGTCTCAACGACCTCGGCGATGTCCACCGGGGCGGGCTGATAGCCTGCCTGCGCGCTGGCGGAGGCAAAGCGCAGGAAGTCCTCCGTGAGACCCTTTAGCCGTTTGGTCTCCGCACGGAGTTCCGTGGCGATGGATTCGAGGGAAACTCGCGATGAGCCGACCGGAAGCTCGCGCAGGAGGACCTCCAGCTCCTCAAGCTGAAGCGTGATGATCCCGAGTGGATTGCGGATCTCGTGGGAGATGCCCGCCGTCATGGTGCCCAGCGCGCGCAAGCGGTCGGCATGACCCGCCGCGCGTTCCGCCTCGAGTGTGCGCCGCACGAGGCGTACGGTTCCGAAGTAAAGGAACACGAGCACTGCGCCGGAAATTAGGAAGCCGACGAAGAGCCTGTTTCTGAGCAACGCGAGGGGGGAGGACCGCCCGCTTTCGGCTTCGAGCCGCAGCAACGCGACCACGCGGTTTTCCCGGTTGAGGAGCGGCAGATAAGTCCGGCGCGCTTCCGCGCGCGAGCGGGGCCTGACCTCCTGTTGATTCCCCGCGGCGGCGGCGGCGATGGCGGTGTCGTCTTCGGCGGCAAACTTCTCGCGCTCCTCGGGCGGCACGGTCGTTCCATCGCCGCGCATGATTACGCTGCCTCCCGTTGTCAACACGTGGACTCCGCGCAGGAAGGGCTGGCGACGGAGCGACTGGAGGGAATTGGCGACCTCCACCCAATAGAGAGAGCCTTCGTAGTCGGCCAGTGCATCCTCGTTGAGTCGCCCGGTGCTCGCGTCCGTCAGGAACTCGAGAAAGAAGTAGTAGTCGCGTGGTCCCACCAGCGAGGAACTGGCGACAGAGATGTAATCGGGGAGGAGTTCCTCCTGAGCGCGGACAAGGACACGGATGCTGGCGATGGCGCTCAGGAACAGGAGCAGCAGATAGACGCCCAGAAAGATGATGGCCCATTGGGCGCCGCGCGCCAACCGCCCCCCGCCCGGGGCGGGGGCGCGGGGGCCGGGGGTTTGTGACTTACCGCTCATGGGGGCGCTCCAACTGAAACACTTGACCCATTTTGGGCTGGAACCTGACTCTTGGGTGCCAACAGTACCCCGATCCCCCTTCGATGGAATGAAGCACCGTGGAAAACTCCCCCTTCGGCGTAAAGGAAATGATTCTCCACTTCTGGAGACGCCGCTATCTGATCCTTGTCCTACCCCCGGTTTTTGTGATTCTCGCCTACTTCTACGTCAGAAACACCATGGGGGAGACATTCAGGGTCACGGCCTTGGTCCAGCTTCGGGAGGAGGCCAGCGGACTTCGCGTGGGCACGCGACCAAACCAGATGGAGCCGCCAGTTTACGAGGAGATCCTGCTAAACGACTTCCTTCTTCGTCAGGTGGTCGAGGACACGCGCTCAAAGTACCCCAACTATCCCCGGTCGGGATTCGAGGGGCTTCGCGGGGCATTCACCGTCGAGACGATCACGACCCGGGAGACGGCGGTCATCACGGAATTCTCCCCGGTGCTCCGACTGGAGTTGCTCGGTTCGCCTCCCGCCATGATTCACGATATGATGAATATTTGGCTGACTCGGGCCGAGGAATTGTATGGCAGGCTCCGCGACGGCGAAGCGCGGGCGATGCGGGAAGCGTTCGAGAAGCAGTTCGAGACGCTGAGCGTGGAAGTCGAGAGCCTGCAAGGGGAGGAGGAAGCTGCACAGCAGACGATGCAGCAGGCCTCGAACCTCCTCATGGCCCGAAACAGGACGCTCTATGGCGGGGCCACGGGACGCATCGGGGGCGGCGATGGAACTCGCGGAGACGATGGCCTCCTTGCGGAACGGGTCCGGCTTGATCTCGACATCGCGGAGGCGCGCGCAGCGGAGACGCCCGAAGCGCGCAATCGCCTTGCCGGCCTCGAAGCGCGTCTTGCCAAGGTGGACGAGTTGATTGCCTCAACTTCGGAGGAGTCCACGCGGGCCGGAGCAAGCAAGGCGGAACAAGTCCGCAAGATCGACCGCGTCCGCGAGAAGCTATTGGCGCGGCGCGAGATGCTTTCCGACGCGCGCGAGATCATCGTGACCACCTTTGCCGATACGGCGCGGGACTTGGCCGACAACCCTGGCGTGTTCAGCGTCATCGCGCCGCCGGTGGTTCCCGAGACACGCGTCGCCCCGCCGAGGGCGCTGTATGCGATCATGATCGGAGGCCTGCTGGCGGCGGTTATGCTCGCCCTGATGCTTCTCGAGTTCTACATTCGCTCCGCGATCCGTGAGGACGATGCATCCCGCTAGGCTCGGGCAGAAAACTTGCGAAGCAGGGCAGGTATGACCAACTCTCCCGTTCGCAATATCGGCCAATTCGTTGATCTCCTCCGCCGGGATCGGGACATTGCCGTGATCGAGGCGCCGGTCTCCGCCGACCAGGAGATCGCCGAAATCCATCGCCGAGTCGTCGCCGCCGGGGGCCCGGCGCTCCTTTTCGCCAACGTCGAGCGTAGCGACTTCCCCGTTGCCACCAATCTATTCGGCACGCTTCGCCGCGTTGAGAGGGCCTTCGGCAAGCGTCCGCTGGACTTTGTCAAGGAAGCGGTTCGCTTCGTGCACGAAGGACTCCCCCCCACACCGCGCAAACTATGGGGATTTCGCAATTTAGGGCTTCAGGGTCTGAAGGTTGGTTTTCGCAGGAACGGTACGGGGCCCGTGCGCGAAGTGGTCGAGCGCCCCGCGCGCCTGACCAAAATCCCGCTGCTCAAGCTCTGGCCGGAGGACGGCGGGCATTTCGTCACACTTCCCCTTGTCTATACGGAGCATCCCGAGACGAAAAAGCCCAATCTGGGCATGTACCGAATCCAGCGCTACAACGATCGGGAGACCGGTATCCACTGGCAGATTGGCAAGGGGGGCGGATTTCACCACAATGTGGCGGAGGCCAAGGGCGAGTCACTCCCCCTCACAATCTTCATTGGCGGCCCACCCGCGCTGATTCTATCGGCCATCGCTCCCCTGCCGGAGGACGTGCCGGAGATGCTTCTGGCGTCGCTGCTGCTCGGCGAGCGTCTTCCGCTCTGCGCCAACCCGGCGGGGCCTCATCCACTGGTCGCGGAGGCTGAATTTGCGCTGGTGGGCCGGGTGCCCGCGCGAAAGCGCCGCCCCGAAGGCCCTTTCGGCGATCACTATGGCTACTACTCGCTCAAGCACGAATATCCCGTTTTCCAGTGCCGCGCGGTATGCCGCCGTAAGAAGCCGATCTATCCGGCCACGGTGGTTGGGAAGCCCCGGCAGGAGGACTTCTTCATCGGCGACTACCTGCAGGAGTTGCTGAGCCCGCTCTTTCCGCTCGTGATGCCGTCGGTGCTCGACCTGTGGTCCTATGGCGAGACGGGATTTCATTCGCTGGCGGCGGCGGTGGTGAAGGACCGCTATCCACGGGAGGCAATGCAGTCCGCGTTCCGCATCCTTGGCGAGGGACAACTCTCGCTCACGAAGTTTCTCCTCCTCACGGACAAGCGCATGGACCTGCGCGATTTCAAGGGGCTGCTGACGCACCTGCTCGAACGCGTCCGGTGGGAGACCGATCTCTATGTGTTCTCCAACCTCTCGATGGACACACTCGACTACACGGGCCCCAAGGTGAACAGCGGCAGCAAGGGCGTGATTGTCGGGCTGGGCGACGCGATTCGGGAACTTCCGCGCGCGTGGTCGGGCGAGTTGCCATCGGGCCTTCGCGACGCTCGCGTCTATTGCCCCGGCACGTTGGTGGTTGGCGGAAGTTCCTTTGCCGACTCTCCCGAGCAGGGAGCGGAGGTCGCGCGGCTCGACGCCCTGGCAGAGTGGCCGCTCATCATCCTGTGCGACGATCCGAAGCAGACGGTGGCCAGCGACATCACTTTCCTGTGGACGGTGTTCACGCGCTTCGAGCCGGCGGCGGACATCCACTCCAGGGAGATTCGCCTTGTCCGAGCCCACCCCTGCCGCACCGGGCCTATTGTGATCGATGCCCGCGTCAAGCCCTGGTATCCGAAGGAAGTTTTTCCCGATCCCGCGATCAAGTCCCGGGTTACGGCCCGGTGGAAAGAATACTTTCCCGGCGGGATGAAGATGGGCGATGGAGATCACGGGCACCTGACCCCCGGATAGAAACGCCTTGCGGTTCCGCAATCGCGGGCCGTTGCTTCGGCCCATCGCCCCCTCTCAGGAGATCAGATGGGCCTCTTGTTCAGGATCGCCAAGAAAGTCGCCCCCGCGGATTTCCATCCCGAGATAGACGCCGTCGGCGACAAGATCGGCCTGCGGCGGCGGCGCGCACGGTACGCGGGCACGCGCTACCATTGCCCCTGCTGCGACGGGAGGTTTAGCGAGTTCCTCCCATTCGGGGTGGCGCGAGCCACTAGACAGGGGGCCATGTGCCCCGCCTGCGGATCGCTCGAGCGGCACAGGATGCTAACGCTGTATCTGCGGCGGCGGACCAAGCTCCTCGAGGTGCCAACGTCCCTCCTCCATTTCGCGCCGGAGCGGCGCATCGCCAATTGGCTGAAGGGGCATTCGAACATCAACTACGTCTCCACCGACTTGTTTTCCCCGGAGGCCGCCGTGCGGTCCGACATCACGGACCTCCTGTTTCGCGACGCCACATTCGACGCGGTCATTTGCTTCCACGTGCTGGAGCACATACCCGACGACCACAAGGCGATGACCGAGCTGCTGCGCGTCCTGAGGCCGGGGGGCGAGGCACTCATTCAGGTGCCTCTCTATCCCGACCAGGAGGAGACATTCGAGGACCCCACCGTGACCGACCCCAGGGAACGGGAGAGGATCTTCGACCAGTCCGACCATGTCCGACGCTATGGGCGGGATTTTCCCCGAAAGCTGGAAAGGGCCGGCTTCGAGGTGGAATGGGTAGAGGCGGATTCCTACTGCACGCCGGAGGAGATCGCCCTGCATGGACTTACGCGCGACACATGGGTCGCCCACTGCCGGCGGCCCCGCTAAGGACCCGCTCGGCGGGGGGGGCAATTTCCCTCTTTCCTGTTGCGACAAGAGGACTTCGGAGCGACCTAAAGGGCGGGAGCGCGTCTCCGGACGGCCCACGCCATCCTTACTTGTCATTGCCGGGCCCCATCCCCTTGCCGCCACGGACTCCTCGAGGAGAAAAATACCATGAGCTTCCTGAGGAACTTCATCAAGAAGGACACCCCCGAGAAGCCGGGCGATTCCAAGGCTAAGGCGCCCATCGACCGCGAGGCCGCCGCGCCTGTTGCGGACAAGTCCAGCCGCCCCAATCCGATCGCCGGGATGGATGCTGCGGCGCCACTCCCCGGCTCCACGCGCAAGGCCAAGATTCCCTCCGAGGAGCAGCGCAAGTGGCATGACTCCGCCTCTCGCACCACGCAGAGCCGCATCGCCAGGATCCTAACCGACTCCGGCCTCGTGAACGAGGACATGGTCAAGGAGGCCCTCAAGAACCTCGGCAAGGAAGGCGCCACCACGATTCAGGCCAGCCTGGTCGAGCAGGGCTTCGTTCGCGAGGACGACGTGCTGGAGGCGCTCGCCGCAGAACTTGGGATGGAGAAGATATCCCTGAGCAAGGTGGAGGTCACCCCCGAGCTACTCGCGATGATCCCCAAGCGCGTGGCGCGTGAGTACCGCGTCTTCCCCGTGTCGTTTTCCGAAAACGAGATCGGCATCGCCATCTCTGACCCGCTCAACATTCAGGTGATGGACGACCTCCAGCGGATTCTGGGACGACCCGTAAAGACGTCCATCGCGGGCGAGGATGAGATCGACCGCTACTACAAGCGATACTACGAAGGTAGCGAGATCGAGAATATCTACGGCCAGCTCACGGAGGACATGCGTCAAAAAGAGCTGGACGCGATGAACGACAACGAAGTGGAGCTGGACTCGGACGAGGATGCTCCGCCCGTCGTCCGCTTTGTGGACCTCATCTTCAAGCAGGCGGTGCATGACCGCGCCTCGGATATTCACATCGAGCCCAACCGCAACGGCGTGGGGATTCGGTTCAGGGTGGACGGCGTGCTGGGCGAGGTGCCGTCGCCGCCCAAGAAGTGGCAGAACGCCATCATCTCCCGCTTGAAAGTTCTGAGCGGCATGGACCTCGCCGAGAAGCGGATTCCGCAGGATGGTCGCATCAAGTTGTCGCTCCCAGACCGCAAGCTCGACCTCCGCGTTTCCGCCCTCCCGTCGATCTACGGGGAGACGATCGTCATGCGTATTCTCGACCAGAGTTCCGTCATGCTCGGCCTCGAGGACGTTGGGTTCCTGCCCGACAACATCGCGCTCTTCAACGAGCTGATCCGGCGGCCCACGGGCGTTATCCTGATGACGGGCCCCACGGGATCGGGGAAGACCACGACCCTGTATTCCGCCCTCTCCACGATCAACACGCCGGAAGTGAAGATCGTGACGATCGAGAATCCCGTCGAGTACATGCTGGAGGGCGTGAATCAGGTGCAGGTGAACGAGGAGATCGGCTTGGACTTCAAGCTGGGCCTTCGCTCGATCCTCCGTCAGTCTCCCGACGTTCTGCTGGTGGGAGAGATGCGCGATCTCGAGACGGCGGAGATTGGCATTCGGGCCGCACTCACTGGCCATCTGGTTTTCTCAACGCTGCACACCAACGACGCCGCCTCGGCCCCCAGCCGCCTGGTGGACATGGGGGTGAAGCCTTTCCTGGTTGCATCCTCCCTTCAGGCCGTTGTGGCCCAGCGCCTTCTGCGCCGCCTCTGCGCGCATTGCAAGAAGCCGCGGATCCCGACGCCGGAAATCTTGAAGGAAATTGCCGCGTCGCCCGCGGACATCGAAAACATCGAAACCTTCAACATTCACGGGCCAGTGGGATGCGACCGGTGCTCGGGCAACGGATATCGCGGGCGCACCGCCATCCACGAGATATTCGTGATCGAGTCCCGCGCCCGCGCGATGATCATCAAGGGCGAGTCGGGCTTCCGCCTCAAGCGCGTCGCGATCAAGAACGGCATGAGGTCCCTCCGCATGGACGGCTGGCAGAAGGTGAAGCTCGGGCAAACGTCCACGGACGAAGTTCTGCGTATTACGCAGCCCGACTAGCGAAGCGGCGACTCATTTTCCTGGGTGCAGATGCTCTTCGACTTCCATGCGCAATGCTCTAAGGGACAGGACGATATCCCCCAGAAAGTACATGATCGACGCGATCAGCGATGCGAGGCTGGCCACGAAAAGGCTGATGATGATCCAGCCGATCTCGGGCCGAAAAAGCACCATGACCAGTAGTCCGATCACCGTGAGGCTGACAAAGAAAACACAGAGTCCCCCGCAGAGGATCGACGTCCTGAGCACTTCGGCGCGGCGATAGAGAATGCGGATTTGGTCTGCGGCGCCCGGCTTGTCCAGTTCAGGGGCTGTACGGTGGTACTGGGCCATCTGCCGCGCGCGGTCAGTCGCGCGGCCAAGCCGGTTAGTCAGCGTCAGCAGAAGCAGCCCCACGCCGGAAATCAGGACCACCGGGCTGATGGAGGTCTGAAGAATCTGGATCGCACTGGCGGAGTTCATCGAGACCTACTTTCCGGTCGAAACGACCGCCGTGACCCATCCGTCGAGTCCGGTTGTATAGACAACACCATCCTCCACCACGGGTGTCGAGTGGACAAAGAGCTTCGGTGAGACGCGGTAGCGCCAGGCAAGCGTTCCCGTCTCCGCGTCGGAAACGCTCAGCAGGCCGATGCCACTCGTCATATAGGCGTAGCCACCTGCAATGGTGCCCGGGGCTGGAGTACGATCTCCGTTCGCGGTTGTGGTCCAGACCGGCGATCCATCGACGGCAATCATGCTCCAAGGCTTTTCCAGATTCCTAGTCAGCAGCCTCAAGCCATCCCCGCTGGCGGTGATTGCTGAGACATTCTCCGCAATCTTGCCTACGTACTTTCCGTCCAGCGTATAGCGCCCGAGCCAATAGCCGCGGTCGGTCACGAAGATCGAATCGCCGAGCACAACCGGCGCGGTGTCGGCGGAGCCATAGTAGCGGACAAGTCGCTCCTGGCTGCGGGGGCTGGCCGTCTTCCATGCGGACTTTCCCGTCCTGCGGTCAACTGCGTGGAGATAGCCATCCCATGCGCCAAAGAGGAGCAGATCGCCCGCGATGGTCGGCGCCGCCTCGATGGCATAGTCGGGATCGGTATTGCGCCAGACCTCCTTGCCGGTCTCTGCGTTGAGCGCTATCAGGTCGGCGCCATTGGTGCCGAAATAGACGATGCCCTTTTCATCCACCGTGGGCGAGGAATAGACGCCCTTGGCGTCCTTCCATATCCATGCCTCGTTGCCGTTTTCCAGCAGAGAGCGGAAGGTGCCGTCGGTTGCGCCAAACAGAATCTGGCCGCCATAGGTTGTGGCCGAGCCGATTACCTCTGCGCCGATCTCCTTCTTCCATCGCTCCTTGCCGTCCTTGGCGCGCAAGGAGTAGAAGGAGCCGTCGTTCGCTCCAACATAGAGGTTTCCATTATAGAGAAGTGGTGTCGCGCGCGAACCGCCGTCGAGTTGCGTCCTCCAGACCGCGCGGCCCTGACCGGGCGCGTTCTTGCGCTCCACGAAAAAGGAAACGCTGCGCTGATACTTCCCACCGTCGGCGGTCTCGAAGCGAACGCGCAGGAAATGGGCGCCGTTGTCGAGGGTTGTGGTGTCTATCTTGCCGGTAGCCTTGCCGCTCCTGAGGGTCAGTTCGACGGTCTTCTCGTCGTCGATATCGGCAAAGACCTTGGGCGTTGTCGCATCGCCCAGCGAGGTGGAGACAGAGATGGAAAGCGAGTCGCCGGTATAGCGGCGCGACTCCCGGGGGGAGGAAAATTCGATGCGGGGATACGGCGCACCCGGAGCCAAGGGCTTGTGCAGGAGTTCCTTGGTCGCGTTCTCCTGGCCAAGGTAGCGATACACCACGGAGAGCATCCCCTTGTCCACGAGGCAGACGCTGTAGCCATCGACCGGATTGGCGGCGGCCTCCTTGGAGAAGGTTGACCCGCCGTGGACTTCGTCGAGCTCGCCATAGGTCTTCTTATAGACAGCCGCGTGGTGATGTCCCACGAAGAGCGATACGACATTGTGACCGCGAAGGGCATCAACGAGCCGATCCTTGTCATAGTTGGAGGCAAATCCATCGTTCTCCAGCGGATGATGGAAGAGGACGAAAACGGGGGCGGCGACTGGGATGCCGGCCAGTGTGCCCTTGAGGTACTCGATCGTTTCATGACTGAAGGAGGGGAGGGGATCCTGAATGGAGGCGCTGTTGAGGAAGATGAAGTGGACCCCCTCGTATTCGAAGGCATAGTTCACGCCGCCGTGGCGCCGCCGGAGCTCGTTATTGTCGGAGACCCAGGTATTGTCATGGTTCCCCGTGGTCCAAAACTGGGGGATGGAAATTCCCCCGAAGTATTTGTCGTAAACGGCAAGCGTGGGATCGGGAAAGCCGTACTCCACCACGTCGCCCGTGAGCGCGACGAATTCCGGAGGTGGCGCGGTGATGCGCAGGGGCTCCAGCAGAACGGAGCCAAGGCCGACAATAGTGCGTATCGCCTTGTAGCTTCGCTGGTCATCAAGGCTGGCAGGCATTTCGAGGTGTGGCCCCAGATGCGGGTCGGATACGTGCAGGAAGGAGAACGTGCCGATCGGCTCGCGCGGAGGCGGTGGCGTTACCGCCGGCGGCGCCTGCGCGGGGGCGGTGCCGACAATGGCGAGGAGTAGCGAAACGGCGGCGATTTTTTTCAAGGCACGTGCTCCCGGCTGGAATAGATCCAAATCGTGGCGTCAAGCGCGCGAGCGTCCAGCGGAATGTGGATTTGTACATACGGAGAGAAGGCTTGCCTCATGGCGCGCGCTTGTCGACAAAGACTCTCGCGCCTTGGAGGAGAACATCGCGCTGCCGTTAATTCCCGGGGAGAACTAATCATGGTGCATTCGCGAATTGCGGCGATTGGGTGCATCGTGGCGCTCGTGCTCGTCGCCACGTTCGGCAAGTCGCGGGCCGCGGACACGGAGCGCAAGCTCGTCGATATCCCGGTTCCGGATCTCTTCGTGCTGAACTCCATCACGGAGTTGGGGCTCGACGTGTGGGAGATCCGGGACGGCGCGGCGTTGGCGTATATCGATGCGGGCGAGGAGGCGCGCTTGGCGGCCGAGGCAATCGCCTTCGTGCCGTCCTCCGCCTACTCCGCCGTCCCCGATCCCAAGGGCACCCCGAGCTATCCAACCTTCGACGAGTACGTTGCCGAGATGCAAGCGTGGAGCACCACCTATCCAGAGATCACAAGCCTGTTCTCCATGGGCCAGAGCGGAGAGGGGCGCGAACTGTGGGTTCTTAGAATTAGCGACAACCCGGCGGTGGACGAGGGCGAGCCGGAAGTGCTGCTGATGTCCCTCCAGCACGCGCGGGAGTGGCTTTCGGGCACGACCCTGCAGGGGATCGCGGAGCACATACTCTCAGGCTATGGAAGCGACCCCGACGCGACGGCGATTGTCGATGGAATGCAGCTTTACGTGATGCTGGTTTCCAATCCAGACGGCTATGTCTATACGCACACGACACAACGACTATGGCGCAAGAACCGCACGCCAAATAACGACGGCACATTTGGCGTGGATCTGAACCGCAACTGGCCCTATCAGTGGAACACGGCGACCTCCCAAACTTCCAGCAACCTCTATCGTGGGCCGTCTCCCCTCAGCGAGCCTGAGAACATCGCGCTGAACAACTGGATCGCCTCCCGGGGGGAGAAGCTCCTCGGCATTCTCAACTACCATACCTATGGCCAGCTCATCATGTATAGCTGGGCCTATACCACGGCCGATCCGCCAAACAAGGAAGCCTACGGTCCCGTCATCCGCGAGATGAAGAACCTGATCCTTGCGGCGGGCGGCGCGACCTATACCGACGGACCGTGGGCACAGGCCCTCGGCTATGTCGGCGGAGGAACGACCGACGACTACGTCCACGCGGTGCTCGGCGTGCCCACGATCACGCTGGAGCTTCGGCCCGCGACCGAAAGCCAGGGCGGATTCACGCCGCCGACCACCTTCATCGAGCCGACACTGGCGGAGAACATCCCCGCCGCGATCTATTTCCTGAAATGGGTACTCGGCTCGGCGGACGGCGGCGAAGATTTCCGAATCGCCAACATCCGGGCGACCGCCGGAGCCACGACGATTCGTTTCGACTACGAGACGAATCAGCAGGCGCGATGCGCCATCGAGTTTGGCCCGACTCCGGAACTGGGCCAAGTTATAGAGAACCTCAAGCTAAACGACCTGCGCCATATCACGACGCTGACCGGACTCACGTCCGGATCGGTTGTCCATGCACGCGTCCGGGCAGACCGCTATGGCGGGGGGCGGTACTATTCCAGCATCGTGCGGGTTCCACTCGAAGTTCAACCCGCCTCGCCGACTCTCCTCGCTGTGACAAGGGGGGGCGATCACCGGGTGCGGCTCTCATGGTCGCCGCAGGCGGGGGTTGCGGGATTCCGAATACAGGAGAGCCTCGACCGCTCGACGTGGACAACGGTTGCCGACGAGTCAATGGTGCTCGCCGCCGCCACCTCGATTGAGCTCAATATAGACAATGAGTTCTTGGTTCGCCACTATCGGATCGTCGCGGTATCGGCAACGCTCCTAGTGTCGGAGAGCGCGCCGAGCGATGTCTATTCGATCCTGCCAACGAATGATGCGCCGGGCATCCTGCTGGTGGACGGCTATGATCGGTGGAATGCGAAGGCGCCGCCGCAAGGGGGGAGCCAGGACTTCCTGACGGATGTTGGTGTCTGCGTGGCTGCGTATCCCGCTGGATTCGAGAGTTGCGCCAACGAGGCGCTGGGATCTGCCATCGACATTTCCGGGTATGGGACCCTGATCTGGATGCTCGGCGACGAATCCACCGTGGATCGAAGCTTCACGCAGGGCGAACAGGCGATCGTGCGCGAGTTTCTGGAGGTGGGCGGCAACCTGTTCGTGACGGGCTCGGCAACGGCATTCGATCTGGGGCGCACGGGTGCAGCGGCGAACGACATCGCATTCCTGAGGGACTATCTGGGCGCGGGTTTCGTCGCGGAGAACCCCTCCGCCGACACAGCCACGGGGGCCGGTGCGGGAACGCCGTTTGGCAGCCGTGTGATTCGCTTCAACGACAGCCGGTGGGGTACGTTTGGCGTAGCCTCTCCGGATACCATTTCCGCACAGGGTGGCGGAATCGTCGCATTGACCTTCGCCGGTGGCGCCGTCGCGGGCGTGCACGCGACCAGGCAGTTTGGCAACTCCGCAGAAACAGGCCGCGTCGTATTTTTTGGCTTCCCCTTCGAGCTCATCCTGACAGACTCCGCGCGCGAAGGAGTGATGGCCGATGTGCTGGACTACTTCGCCCATCAGAAGGTAGCGGTTCCCGAGTCATGGATGCTACTCTTCTAGGCTCGCAAGAGACTTCCCGCTAAGGATATCTTCATGACACGACGCAGTTTTTGGCTCGCGCTGACGACAGTCGCCGTTCTTCCCAGCATGGTTGCAGCGCAGTATCCGACGAGCGCGGGGTATTCGGAGGGTACCGACCTGGTGCTGGAGCGTTCGCTGGCCCGCGGCGTCACGCATCGCTTCGAGGCAAAGGCGGAGGGTCCCTTGACGATCAACACGCTGGAGTTCGACCCCAAGGATCCTCGCCTGCGACTCGAATCAGAGAAGGGTCATGCGAAGATGGGCGGCCGCGAGCCGGTGGGGGCCATGATGGAGCGCATCGCGACGGAGGACCTTCGCCCGATTGCGGGTATCAATGGCGATTTCTACGGGGGCGGCGGAGAGCCTGTCCACATGTTCGTGGACGAGGGTACAATCTGGCGCGGGCCGTGGACGCAGCGCAGCGAGGAAGGCACGAAAACGCGCCCAGTGGTGGCAGTGGATGCAGCGGGAAACTCCTTCGTCGGCACTCCGCGCTTCACGGCGAATCTGCGCGGCGGCGCGGGCGAGGTGCTGCTGATCGACAAGATCAACTTTCATGACAACGCCTCGCTGGCCACCGCATATACATGGGCCAAGGGCGAGCGCACTGCCGCGATCCGCGAAAACCAGTCGCAGATCGTGCTGGAACTGGCGACGCCGGAGTGGCTCCCCAACTCCCCCGCCACCGTCACGGTCAAGACCGTTGACCAAGGGCCCGACGCGGCGCTGACAAAGACGACCGTCGTGATCCACGCCGACAACCCGATTCCCAATTGGATCGCAGCCGACGCGAAGCTCACGCTCGACGCGCGATTCGAAGGACTCCCCGGCAAAGTGACTGCGGTGATGGGCGGGCTCCCCCGCCTGATCGACAACGGCGTGAAGGATCCCAAGCGATTCGGCGCCGAGGACGCTGCGGGCGCGACATTCGTTACCGACCTTCATCCGCGCACCGGCGTGGGCCGAAAGCCCGATGGAACGCTGGTTTTCGTCACCGTGGATGGTCGCCAGCCCAGGCGCAGCCGCGGCATCGACTTGATCGATTTCGCCGACTACTTCGAGTCGATCGGCTGCACCGATGCGGTCAATCTGGACGGTGGCGGATCGACGACGATGGTGACTCGCGGGGAGGTCGTCAACTTTCCGTCGGATCCTGGCGGCTCGCGGTCTGTCAGCAACGCACTCATCCTCAGCCGCACGGGTCCTCGCGGCCCGCTTGCGAAGATTGCCGTGCTACCGCCCGGCGCCATCGTTCCCGTGGGGAGCATCGTGACTTTCAAAGTAGAGGGCTACGACGCGGAGGGCGAGCAAGTTCCGCTGACCGCCATGCCCCGCATCGAGTACCGGGAGGGGAAGTCCACCACGCCGTTCACAGAGAGCGTGTCCTTCACGAAGGCAGGCACGGGTACCGTGGTCGCCACGATGCCGGGCGAGAAGCCCATCATGGCCGTTACGACGGTGCAGGCAATGGTGCCCGCGACGGTGCGCCTGCATCCGCGGACGCTGCTGCTGGACCGCGGCGCGGCGAAGCAGGTCTCCTTTGAGCTGACCGGAAAAGCCGGTGAGC
This sequence comes from Candidatus Sumerlaeia bacterium, assembly GCA_038208905.1. Lineage (GTDB taxonomy): Bacteria > Sumerlaeota > Sumerlaeia > SLMS01 > SLMS01 > JBBQYG01. The sequence goes on from JBBQYG010000013.1 coordinate 14,223, forward strand.
GATTCCACCCCAACTTTGCGCCAGCCGACGTGACAATTCCCGACTGCGTTGCTTTCGACGCGGAGACGAGGACGGTTACGGCCAAGGGCACGGGATCGGGAGTCATCAAGTTCATGTTCGGCGAGGTGGTTGCCGAGCTCCCCGTGGCGGCGGAGACATACGCAACCTCCATCGCGGATTCGTTCGAGGCAGCGCCCAGGCTGCCGCTGGAACTGCTCCGCGCCAATGACGCGAAGACGACGCTGACGCTTGATGCTTCGCGCTCCCGCGACGGCGCGGCGAGCTGGAAGCTGGACTATGCGATGCGGCCGGGCGGCGTGACCAAGATCGGCGTCAACATGGCGGTCGAGCTCCCCGGCGATCCGATCGAAGTGGGCCTGTGGGTCTATGGCGATGGCAACGCCCAGTGGCTGCGAGGCGACCTCAAGGATTCGCGGAATCTGACCTACAAGATGGACTTCACGGATTCGGCCAACGGGATCGACTGGAAGGACGAGTGGAAGTTCCTGCGCGCGTCGATCCAGGACGCGGGGAGCCTTGGCGGCGGTGTGCCACCGCCCACCCCCCCCTATCGCCTGGTGAGCGTGTACATCGCCCAGCCCCAGGAGGCCGCCAAGCGCGACGGCACCATTTGGATCGACGCGGCCACGGCGATTGCCCTTCCCGCGGGGGCTCCATGACGGCGCCTCTCCGCCTTGACACTCGACACCGAGCGTCCCATCATATCACCGAATTGAAGGGCGCCCCACCCCGCCATCCAGGAGCACCCACCGCGTGATCGAGTTCGAGCTGAAGAGGTCTGGAATACTTTTCGTCGTTTCCGCCCCCAGCGGAGGCGGAAAGTCCACGATTATCCGCGAACTGCTCGCCAACGATGCCACGCTTTCCTATTCGATCAGCGGCACGACGCGGGCCGCCCGCAGCGACGAGCAGGAAGGCCGAGAGTACTACTTCTACTCCATTGAGGACTTTCAGCGACTCATCGACGAGGATCGCCTCTATGAGTATGCGCTCGTTCACGGCAACTATTACGGCACGCTGAAGTCAGAGGTGGACAGCAAGCTGCACGCGGGCGGCGATGTGATTCTGGACCTCGATGTGCAGGGAAGCGTGGAGCTGAAGAAGAAGGCTCCAGAATGCGTCTCGATCTTCATCCTTCCCCCCTCCCTCGCCACGCTGGAGAAGCGCCTGCGCGGCCGCGGGAGCGACGAGGAAGAGACGATCCAGCGGCGCTTGCTGAACGCGCGCACGGAGTTGCGCATGGCCGAGCGGTACGACTACGTGCTGGTGAACCGGGTGCTGACCGAAACCATCGAACAAATGAAGACCATCATCGCGGCCGAACGATTCCGCGCGTCGCGCCTCACCGTGCGCGACAGCCTCGGCAGCCTCCTCGTCTCGGCGGGTAGCGAAGCCTGAGCGCCGCATCCCGGACGCCGATGGATTTGCTTGACGGATTGCGCGGTGCCCGCGTGCTCCTCGGCGTGTCGTCCTCGATCGCCGCGCACCGGGCGCTGGACCTTGCGAGCCTGCTGCGCAAGCAGGGGGCCGAGGTCCGCGCGGTCCTCACGGCCAATGTTCCCAACCTGATCGGCGCTGCCGCTTTCGATGCCATCACCCACCAGCGCACCATCACCAGCCTGTGGGACAGCCCGACGGCGGGAGAGATGGATCATCTGGCGGTAACGAAGTGGGCCGAGGTTTTCGTGGTGTGCCCGTGCACGGCGAATACGCTGGCTGTGCTGGCCCACGGAATTGCCTCGGACGCCCTCGGCACCTTTGCGATCGCGTGGAACAAGTCCCCACTGCTGATTGCGCCCGCGATGAATCCCGAGATGTGGCGCAATGCCGCGGTGCGCGCGAATATGGAGACCCTGAGGGCGCGCGGCCATGTTTTTGTGGGGCCGGTGGAGGGCCGCACCGCCTGCGACGACGATGGCGCGGGACGCTTGGCCCCGGTGGAATCCATCGCGTCGGCCGTGGCTGAACAGCTTCGCGGCCGTGCCGGGAAAGGACCGCTGGCGGGTCGCACAATCCTGGTCACCAGCGGCCCGACGCGCGAATTCGCCGACCACGTGCGCTGCATCACGAATCCATCCACGGGGCGCCAGGGAATCGCACTCGCCCGCGAGGCGACGCGCCAAGGCGCCAATGTGATCCTGATCCTCGGCCCAACTTCCGTGGCAGTGCCCGGCGAGATCGGCCACACCATCCGAGTGACGAGCGCCGAAGAGATGCTGGCGGCGGTGCTGGAGAATCTCCCAACCGCCGATGCCACAATCTTCGCGGCGGCGGTCAGCGACTGGCGGCCTGTCGATTTCCTCAACGGCAAGGCCAAGAAGGAAGACGGCGAGCGGGAAATGACGCTTCGCCTGGAGCGAACCCCCGACATCGCCGCCACGGCCAACCAGCGGCGTCGCCCCGGGCAGGTCTTCGTCGGTTTTGCCGCCGAGAGCGAGAACCTCGAGGGCTATGCGGGAGAGAAGATGCACCGAAAGGGATTCGCCATCGTCTTTGCCAACCCGATCAACGAGGCGGGCGCCGGATTCGCCAGCGAGACCAATCGCGGCCTTCTCCTGCGCGACGACGGCTCCAAGCGCGAGGTTGCATCGGCAAGCAAGGATGAGATCGCACAGATCATACTTGGCGAGCTGACAGCGCAGCTTCAGTAGCCGACCTCAGTTTTCCGCTCGCAATGCTTGACACCGTCGATTCCCGGGAGAGCCATTTGGACCCTCGAGGGCGCGCCCTTGATTCAAGCGAGGCGGACGGGAATGAGCGAGAACAGCGATCAGCGCGGGGCATCAGTGGATGGCCACATGCCGGGGACGGATTTCGACAAAGCCAAGGTCGAGATGTTCTATGGCAAGCACTCGCGGACGAAGTTCATCAGGAACTTTGTCCGGGGGAACCGGCGCACTCATTCGCAGAAATGGTTTCTGGTACGGGCCTTTCCACGCGGCGCGGGGCGCGTGCTGGTGGTGGGCTGTGCCTCGGGCGAGGTGTGTCGCTGGCTAGCCCGGACAGTTGCGCGCAAGGCTTCTATTCTGGGCGTGGATATCAGCGCGGATTATATCGAGATCGCCGGCAGACTCTTTCCCCACAAGCGCGTCACGTATGCCGTGGCCAATGTTCTGGAGTCGTTGCCCCCGGGGCCCTGGGACGTGGTGGTGTTTCCCGATGTCTATGAGCACCTTCCCGCTGGCTCGCGGGCAAAGTTATACGAGAACATCAAGGCCACCGCGGGGCCAAACGCTACCTTGCTGATCACGGCGCCATCGCCCGCGCACCAACGGCTGCTGATCAAGCGTGGCTGGGGATTGCAGCCGGTGGACGAGTTGGTGGGGCTCGCTGACTATCGAGAATTGGCGGATGCGTTGGGGATGGAGGTAACTTGCTTCCTCTCCGCATCCGTGTTTCGGAGGCTGGACTACAACTATGTGGTGATCGAGCCGGTGGGCGAGGTATGTCCAGAGCTGGGCAGCGAAGACAAATTGCCGATCCGTTCATGGCCTCTCAACCCGAGAAGGGAAAAAGCCCTGCGAATTCTGGGCAGTATCGTTGCCCCGAAGAGCGCCCGGCTGGCGATCAGGGAGTGGAGGCTCGCCTCGCGCCTGAGTCCGGCTAGGCCCCTGCACTTGTCGTGGCGCGTCGCGGCGGCAGTTTTGTTGCTGATGGTGGTGGGCTTGGGCGGATTCAGCGCCATTCGCAACCAGCGGTCGACTGACCGGGCCGCGATCATCACGGCTTACAACGACAGCCGCGGCTCCGGGGATGCAACGCTTGTCCTGCTGGGGCGCCCATGGCTGTCAGCTGACCCGGGATTTGGCACCCTGACACTGGCCTTTGGCGATGTTGAGGACATCGTCGTCCACCTTCTCGACAAGAATGAGGACTACTATGTGATCGACGAAGAGGACGCTGCGCGCCTCAGTCGTATCGACAGCCGAAACCGATTGGAGCTGGTGGCGGGGTGTGGCGACTATCAGCTCTATCGAGAAATTGAGCCAACGGTCAGGACCCTCTCCGCAAAGACAAGACCTCCACTCGAGAAGTCCCTTTGAGAATCGCCATCGCATCACTCATGATTGTCGCCGTGGCCAGCGTTGGCGTGGCGCAGACAGCCACGCAGTTCTCCGCGTGGAGTCTCTCCGAATCGGAGCACGCATTGATCAAGGATGGAGTATTCATCCCGCGTAGCTTGATCGATTCGCTGGGTCTGGGGCGCGGCGGCGCAGTGGAGCTCAGGGCCGCCGGTGGCGACCCCGTAACGGCATTCGTTTGGCCCGGTGGCGATGACACCAAGGCGCTTCAGATTTCGCCCGACCTCCGCGACGCACTGGCGCTGACCGGTGAAAACGGAACCACGACCATCGGCTTGAGCAAGTGGACCGGCGAGGGGAAGCCACCGGAACCATCGCTTCCGCCAGTTTCAGTGGAAGTTCTGCCCGGCGATATCGTCCGCTGGAAGGGGTTGGTTGTTGGCGCGCCGCACGGCGACTACGACGCTCGCACGGGGGAGATCGTCGAGGAACTGAACAGGACCTACAAAGTGCCTGCGATCGTTGCATGGGGGGCGCGTCTCCCATCAATGGGGCGCTGGGTGGACGCCAATCGCCCCACGCAACGGCTTGCGGGAGAAGGCAGCACGCTACGCGAGGATCGGGAATGGACCGCGGCGGCGGACGACGTCTATACGCGATACCGCGAGGCCCTTCTGTTGGCAACGAAGACCAGCGATCGTATCGGCGAGGTTCCCATCGACCTGTACGTGGATTTCCACGGCCACGCCCTTACGGTTCGATCCGCCGACGGAAAGACAATTCGGCGCAATGTGTTCGAGTGTGTTGCGCGCGGCTTCACGCGCGATGAAGTGCGCCTTTTGAAGGCGGCGCTGGACGAGGCACTTGCCGCGGAGCTGGGCGACAAGGCGATGCCGACGAAGTGGGACAATCTACCGGAGGAAACTGTCTATACAGTCGAGGGCATCTCGACGCCGCTCACTTTCAACGCCCTCGGCAGCCGGGTGAACGGGACACTTTCCAGCGACGTCTCGCTTCGGGCAATTCACATCGAGACACCGAACGCGCTCAGGACCAACGCTGCGACGCGAAAGAAGCTCCCCGCGGTGCTTGCCCGATTTCTGACGAAGCTTCACTCCGAGATCGGCCCCGCATCGCTGTCTCGCAACAGGAAGCCCGCTCCAACCTTCCCCGCATCCGAACCTCAGGCTGGCAGATTTGCCAGGCTGCCGAGCGGAGTGGAAATAGGCATCACCGAAGTAACCAACCAAGAGTATGCCGCCTTTGCAAGAAAAGCCATCGCCGCTGGCGCGGCCAAGTTGACGGGTGGCGCGGTTGTCGGGAAGAATGGGACCACGTGGCTGGAGATCTATCCCGCCGCTCCGCTCTCGCTGATTGCCGCCGAGGATTCGGGTGCCTTGGCCCCGCGGGCTGGCCGCTCCGATCATCCTGTTCTCAATGTGACATGGCATGGCGCCGATGCCTATGCGCAGGACCTGGGCGGAAGGCTGCCGACCTCCACCGAATGGCGCGCGGCGGCGCAGGGAATCAAGGAGGGATCGAGCGCGAACTATATGCACGGCCCGGGCGCGGTGGAATCCGGGCCGTTTCCGTGGACGGCCCCCGTGGGCTGCTACCCCGCATCGGCGTCCGCGATTGGATGCCTGGACATGGCGGGGAATGCCTACGAGTGGACGGCGGACTGGTTTGAAAGCTCCGACGGGTTGCTGTTCGACACGGAGTACAAACCGACCATGAAGTACCTGCGCGGCGGCGCGTGGGATACCGAGGGCCGGTCGATTGCGCCTGGCTTTTCGCTTCAGGCGGCGCCCCACGCCGCGATGCCCAACGTGGGATTCCGGATCGCGCGCGATCCCAAGTGACCGAAAAAGCCATTGATCGTCCCGGGAGACCGGGCTGAAACTGTCGCAGATTCAGCCAGAAACCCGGGTAAGCCACCGATGAGCAACAAGCCGCGCCGCATCTGCCTGATGGACACCACACTTCGCGATGGGGAGCAGACCCACGGCGTGTCGATTCCCGGGCACGAGAAGCTGATGGTCGCGCAGCGGCTGCTTTTCGAAGTCGGCGTGGATCGCATCGAGGTCGCGAGTTGCCGCGTGAGCGAGGGCGAGGCCAAGTCACTCTCGCGCATCATGGAGTGGGCGGCCAAGAACAACTTCGTGGACCGCGTGGAGGTGCTCTCCTTCGTGGATCGCGAGGTATCCGTCGATTGGCTGACGACGGCGGGCTGCCGCCGGATGAACCTGCTGACCAAGGGCTCGCGCCATCACTGCGAAAAGCAGCTCCGCAAGACGCTGGCCCAACACCTCGTGGACATTCAGGTGACGCTCGACTATGCCCACGCAAAGGGCGTCGCATCGTGTATATACCTCGAGGACTGGTCCAACGGGATGCTGAATTCTTCCGACTATGTTTTCGAGATGATCGGGGCGCTGATCAATATGCCGGTGGAGCGCATCCACCTTTGCGATACGCTCGGGATTCTGAATCCCTCCCAGGTCGGCAGGTTCGTGGCGGAGACGACGCAGCTGTTCCCGGACTTTCCCTTCGAGTTTCACGGCCACAATGATTACGGGATGGCCACAGCCAACTGCTTCGAGGCGGTGAAGGCCGGCGCGGTGGGGCTCCATGTGACGGTGAATGGCCTGGGCGAGCGCGCGGGCAATTCCTCGCTTGCCGAAGTGACGGCGATGCTGCGCGACCACGCGGGAGCCGAGGTTGGCGTGGACGAGTTGAAGCTGAAGGATATCAGCCGCCTCGTGGAGGCCTTCAGCGGGAAGCGCATCGCCGCCAACACGCCGATCACGGGGAACGATGTCTATACACAGACGGCGGGAATCCACGCCGACGGCGACAAGAAGGGGAACCTCTACGAGAGCACGCTGACCCCCGCGCGCTTTGGCCGCGATCGCGTCTATGCGCTGGGCAAGCTTTCCGGCAAGAGCAACCTCGACTTCAACCTCGACAAGCTCAACCTCGAGCTCTCCCCCGAGGAGCGCAAGGCGGTGCTCCAGCGCATCATCGAGCTGGGCGACAGCAAGAAGACTGTGACCACGGAGGACCTGCCGTTCCTGATCGCGGACCTTTTCTCGACGCCGGAGGCACTGGATTTCCAGGTCGCAGAATGCGTCATCACGACGACGCTGGGCATGAAGCCCGCCGCCAACATCCGCGTCCGCCACAAGGGGAGCGAGTACGAGGCAATCGCCCACGGCAACGGCGGGTATGACGCCTTCATGAACGCGCTCCGCGAGGTGACGCCGCGGATGGGGCTGCACCTGCCGCGACTGTTGGACTTCGAGATTCACATCCCCCCCGGCGGGCGCACCAACGCGCTGGTCGAGGCGACGATCACCTGGGAGGGCGGCCTGAAGACGCGCGCCGTCTCCAGCGATCAGGTACTTGCCTCGGTCAAGGCCACCGAGCGCATGATCAACCTGATGATCAAGCAGCGACTGACCTTCGCAGACAACGGCGCATCGTCAGAAGCGGTGGAGATCGCCGCGTCGGAAGCCGCCACTTGACGGCATTGCCCACCAACGACGCACCGAGGGAACTGGAGTGGCAGACCTGCCGCCTACTGGTACCGCTCGATCAAATCGCCTATGTGGTGGCGATTCTGGAAGGCTACGACAACGACTTTCTTGTCAGGACGGAAACGCGCGGCCTTGGCTTCCTGCGTATCTGGTATCCGGTGGACAGGCGGCCTCTCTTTGACGAAATCCTGATCGAATTCGCGGCGGAGTTCGACGCGCGGGCGCTGGAGTACCTTCCGGGGATGGATGGCCTCGAGGAGATCTACCCGGAATGAGCGGCGTGGCGGCCTATGATCCCGAAGTCCTGCCGCCATGGCCCGTGAGGGCGGGGTTCCTGCTCTATTGCGCGTGCACCGCGCTGGTGATCCTGGGACTGACGGCGTATACCCACCAGCTCGACGACATCAAGATACCGTTCCTATTGATCGGCGGCGCCGCAATGTTTGTGGCGTGGGCCGGATTGCTTCTGGCGGGGCTGGTGGAGCTTCCGCCGCGCATCGTCTGGATCGCCTATGGCGTGTACATCGCCGTGTGTGTGGCTTCCACGATTACGGCTCGTGATTTCGCCCACTGGATCGGGTGGCAGTCAACGGCGATGTATGTATCGGCGCTCGGCTTCGTCCTGCTCGGCTCCGCCGTGATTCAGACGAAGAAGATGGCCGAGCGCGCGCTCAAGTTCTGGGTGGTGATCACACTCGTCACCACGGGCTTCGGGCTGCTGCACTACGCCGGCTTCATGGAGCCATTCTACAAGTTCCTTTATCCCCGCGGCGCTCCTCTGGATGAGGACCGACTGCACGATCTGGTAAAGACCTTCCGCGACAACCGCAGCATGTTGTCCACGATCCTGAACGTGCAGTTCTTCGGGAATTTCCTGACGATGACGCTGCCGGTCACTGCCGCGTGTACGATGTTCGTGTTCCATAACCTGAGGAGGCGCATCGCGGAGAACGAGCCTGGCTATCTGGTGGGCATCTCTGTCGCGTGGATGGTGGCGTCGGGGCTGGCGCTGGTGTTCGCGCTGACGTGCGTCTTCACGACATTCGCGAAGTCGGCGATCCTGATTCTGCCGGTGCTGCTGGTACTGTTCTTCGGCGCGGCGTTCTGGTTTGCGGGGCTGCGGCGCATACCCCACCTGTGGCTGATGGTGGCTTGCGGAGCGATCATGACGGCAACGGTGCTCTTCTTCACGTGGGGCGACCTGAGGGCGCAGATCAAAGACCTGGACGAGAGTCTGGGCCCGCGCAAGGCGATCTGGAGCGGCGCCCTCGCGATCTTTCGCGACAATCCAGTGCTGGGCGGCGGGCCGGGAAGCTTCCGTATCCTCTTTCCCGAGTACCGCAATCCCGAATACCATCTGATGCGCATCAGCAACCTCACCATCTATGCCCACAACTGGGTGCTGGATCTGCTTTCTGATACCGGCGTGCTCGGCGCCGCCGCGTATCTGACATTCCTTGGGTCCATCTTTGGCCTGGGCTATCTCGCGCTGCGCCGCTGCCCCGACATGACGATCCGCGTGGCTGTGATCGGTTGCCTTGTTGGAGTGGTCAGCATTCTAGCCGGATCGATGACAACGCCGATGACGCGTTGGCCGGTGGGGGTGGGATCGCTTCACGCGATGCTGGGCACAGCACTGGGCGTTGCACTGCTGGGACTGCGCGCGCCGGGCGGGGGCGAGCCATCGCGCCGCGCACGCGGCAACGGGGCGGCGGGAATCGCTTCCGTTCGTACGTATCCAATGATCGCCAAGGGCCTGCTTGCCGCCTCCGCGATTTTCCTCCTATGGATCACCCCAACGAGCATTCGCGCCTTTCGCGCCGCCTACTACCATAACGAGGGGCTCAAGCTCTCCGAGTTTCCCGACAGCTTTTTCGGCGCCTCGGGTCAGGCCGAGGACCCGATGGTGATCGACTATCTGCAGAAGGCCGTGGCCCACCTTCGCCAATCAATCGCGCTCGATCCCACGCGCATGACGACCTACTACAAGCTGGCGAATGTGGAGAACCGCCTGGGGCGAATCGACACGGCGCTCGCCACCTACAAGGCTTTGCAGAAGTACGGGCCCGACTATTCGGAGGTACACTACAACCTCGCGATTCTCTACTACAACAGCGCGCGCGTCGCACAAGCCTCCTCAAAGGGCGGCGAGAAGGGCGATGCCATCCTGACGCTGATGCGCAGGGCCGTGGAAGAGGGCGACCACTCTGCCCGACTGAGTCGGAAGATTTCCGTCGTGTACTTCCAAGGTAGCCTCCACTCGATGCTGGCCCAGCAGCTTGCGCAAGGCACCGGGGAATCGCGCGCGGCCTATCTGCGCGCGGGAGAGATTTTCCAGTCCGTCGCCGACCTGCGTGTGGCGACGGTGATCCAAGAGCCCGGCCAGAAGGAGCGCGAGGAGATCGAGCGGCTCGCGTCCCTCAAGTCTGCGATCGAAATGTTCGAACTCGCAGGCGACTACGCCAAGGCGGCTCGCGCGGCCGAGCGTCACTTGGCGCTGTCCCCCGGCGGTGCTGCTCCGATACAGAACGCCGTGCGCCTCTACCTGCTCGCGAAAGAAGAGACCGAAGCGATGCGGGTGATCGATGCGAGCCTGGCGGAGAACCCGCTGGGCGCGGACATGATCCTCCTGAAGATGCGCGTCTACCGCGAGACGGGAAAGGCGCGAGAGGCATTCGAGGAGGGCCACTATCTGCTGGCCCTCGACGCGGGCTTGCGGCAAAAGGGGGTCTCTCTTCTTCCGGCTGAGCGCGAGGGCGCCCTGCGCGCGGAACTCGCTTCGCTCAAGGAAGCACTGCAAAAGGAAACACCATGACGCCGGAGAGCGCCGCGATGCAGCCGGGCACGAAATGCCAAGTGATTGTTCCCGGGTCCACAGCCAATATTGGCCCGGGATTCGACAGCCTTGGCTGCGCGATCTCGATCCACAACGAGTTCGAGTTCGAGGTACTCGCGCCCGGCGCTTCCGACGAAGTGGTTCTGGAGGGAAGCTGCCAAGCGGGAATTCCCGCCACGGCGGACAACTTGGCGCTGACCACGGCGAAGAACTTCATCCGCGCCCAGGGGATCGAGCCTCCGCCGCTGCGCCTGCGCGCACGCATCGAGGTGCCGAATGCGCGGGGGCTCGGCAGTAGCAGCACGGCCATTGTTGCCGGACTCGTGGGCGCCAACTCTCTCCTGGGCAACCCGCTCGACGAGGGCGCGATCCTCGACTTGGCAGTCAGCATCGAGGGACATCCGGACAACGTGGCACCGACGCTCCTCGGCGGGCTCGTGGTCAGCGCAGCATTCTCGGTCCCGCTGGCATGGACACGCGTTCCCGTTCACCCCGATCTGCGATTCGTTTTCGTGATTCCCGACTACGAAGTCCGCACGGCGCAGGCGCGCTCCGTCCTGCCCGCGACGATACCCCGCGAGGACGCCATCTTCAACCTCTCGCGGACGCCGCTGGTGGTGCTCGCCTTGCAGTCCGGCGATGCCGACTTGCTGGCGGCTGTGCTCGACGACCGGCTCCACCAACCCCAGCGCAAGCCGCTCTTCCGGCGTTATGACGATTTTGCGGCAGCCGCAAAGGCTGCGGGTGCGGCTGGCTTCTGCGTCAGCGGCGCGGGACCCACGATGCTCGCGATCTGCGAATCGAGTAAAGTAGATACCGTCCGCGAATCGCTGGAGGAATTTCTGACATCGTGCGACTTCGGCGGGCGCATCGCTGAACTCGCCCCCGACAATGAGGGGACAGTGGTTCACGGGACAGTTCCCGCGCGCTGAGTCTCCGCTACTCCACCAACCTAACCGCAGCGATCGGGGGCAGTTCCGCGAGTTCATTCGCGAACGCCGACGCGCGCCCGTGGCTATTCCTTCGCCAACGACCTCAGCACCGTCTGCAGGATGCCCTTGTTCCGATAGTACTCGATTTCCACCGGCGTATCGATGCGGTTCAGTGTGGGGAAGGTTCCCTTGGTACCGTCCTCGCGGACGAACTCGACGGTGACCTTCTGGCCCGGTTGGAGGGTGTCGTCGAGGGCGATGGAGAAAGTCTCGCGTCCCGTGATGCCGAGGCCCGCGGCGGAGTCGCCAGCCTGAAACTGCAGGGGGATGATTCCCATGCCGATCAGGTTGCTGCGGTGGATGCGCTCATAGCTCTCCGCGATGACGGCCTTGACGCCTTGGAGCGCGGGCCCTTTCGCGGCCCAGTCGCGCGAAGAGCCGGAACCGTATTCCTTCCCCGCGAGGATCACGAGCGGCGTACCCGCCTGTATATACCGCTGGGAGGCGTCGAAGAAGCTCATCTGTTCGCCGGTGGGGAGGTGGAGGGTGACGTTCCCTTCCACTCCTGGGACCAAGCCGTTCTTGATGCGGATGTTGGCAAAGGTGCCGCGCATCATGACGTGATGGTTGCCGCGTCGCGCGCCATAGCTGTTCCAGTCCTCGCGGTCGACGCCCTTGCTGACGAGGTAGTTGCCGGCCGGGGAATTCTTGGCGATCGAGCCAGCGGGTGAGATGTGGTCGGTGGTGACGGAGTCGCCGAAGACGCCGAGCACGCGGGCACCTTTGATGGAGCCGATGTGCATTTCGTCCAGGCTGAGTCCGTCGAAGAAGGGAGGCTTCTGAACGTAGGTCGATTCGGCGTCCCACTCGTACAATTCGCTGGTGGTGGTCTTCACGGCCTGCCACGCCTCGGAGCCTTTCCACACGTCGGCATAGCGCTCGATAAACTGCTCGCGCGAGACGGAATTGCGAACGGTCTCGGCGACTTCCTCCGTGGTAGGCCAGATGTCGCGAAGGTACACGGGCTGGCCATCGCTGCCGGTGCCGATGGGATCCTTCGTGATGTCGATGGCGGTGGAACCCGCTAGGGCGTAGGCCACCACGAGGGGTGGCGACGCGAGATAGTTCGTCCGCGTGAGGGGGTTCACGCGGCCCTCGAAATTGCGGTTACCGGAGAGCACCGCCGAGACCACCAGGTCACCGTCCCCGATAGCCTTGCCCACGGCGTCGGGAAGAGGCCCGGAGTTGCCGATACAGGTGGTGCAGCCGTAGCCGACCACGTTGAAGCCGATCTTCTCGAGATAGGGGAGCAGGCCGGACTTGCGGAGATACTCCGTGACCACGGTGGAGCCCGGGGCGAGCGACGTCTTGACGTAATTCTTCACGGTAAGGCCGCGCTCGACAGCCTTCTTGGCGACGAGCCCCGCGCCAAGCATCACGGACGGGTTGCTGGTGTTGGTGCACGAAGTAATCGCCGCGATCACGACGGCCCCGTGGCCGATGGTCTCCTCGTGACCTTCACTGTGGACGATGGAGGTGCGGGAAAGCTCCTCCTCCTTTAGTCCCATGCCCCGTGGCCCGACGGGCGCGGTGAGCATTGAACGATAGGTCGGTCCGACCTGGCTGAGGGGGACGCGATCATGGGGGCGCTTGGGGCCGGCCAGCGCGGGCTCCACGGTGGAGAGGTTGAGTTCCATCACGTCGGTGAACTCGGGCTCCGGCGCGCCGGGCGTGAGGAACATCCCCTGCTCCTTCGCATAGCGCTCAGTCAGGTCGATGTACTCCTCGGGGCGCCCCGTCAGGCGCATGTAGTCGAGCGTCTTCCGGTCGATGGGAAAGAAGCTGACGGTGCTCCCCTGCTCCGGCGCCATGTTGCCGATGGTGGCGCGGTCGGCGACGGACATGGTCTCTACACCCTCGCCGAAGAATTCGATAAACTTGCCGACGACGCCCTTCTTGCGGCACATCTCGGTGATGCGAAGGACGAGGTCGGTTGCGGTGGTTCCCTCGGGAAGGCGACCGGTCAGCTTGAATCCTATCACGTCGGGCACGAGCATGTAGATCGGCTGGGCCAGCATCACGGCCTCGGCCTCGATGCCGCCCACGCCCCACGCCAGCACGCCAAGGCCGTTGACCATGGGGGTGTGGCTGTCGGTGCCGACGCAGGAGTCCGGATAAACCTCGTTCAGCTTCTTGTTCCAGAAAGTGACGGGGGAAAGGTGCTCCAGATTCACCTGATGCACGATGCCCGTGGAGGGCGGCACCACGCGGAAGTTGTTGAACGCCGTCTGGCCCCACTTGAGGAACTGGTAACGCTCGCCGTTGCGCTCGAACTCGACTTTCTCGTTCTTGAAGAGCGAGTCGCTCGTTCCATAGTAGTCAACCTGCACCGAATGGTCGATCACGAGGTCGCAGGGAATCTGGGGGTTGATGCGGGAGGGGTCGCCGCCAAGACGCTTTACCGCGTCGCGCATTCCGGCAAGGTCCACGACGGCGGGAACGCCGGTGAAATCCTGCAGGACGACGCGGGCTGGCATGTAGGGCGTCTCCTCGCGGTTGGGATCGACGGCCTTCCAGCTCGCGAGCTTGCGGACGTGCTCCTCCGTGTAGGCGAAGTTGTCGAGATTGCGCAGCACAGACTCCAGCAGGATGCGGATGGACACCGGAAGGCGCGAGAGATCCCCCAGACCGCTGTTGGACAGCTTTGAAAGGGAGTAGTAGTTGGCCTTCTGACCGGAACCAAAGCTAAGGCTGCCAAGGGCTCCGAAAGCATTTACACGGGTGGCCATCGCGGGGTAGTCTCCTGTTTGACGAGTCGTTGCGGCGGTTGCCGCGCGGCAAGGAGCCTTGGCCACCACGGAGCGGGTGGGCAAAGGAGAAATTCGGCGCTGTCGATGGCCTCGATTTCGCTCCCCGCTATTGTGGACCGGAGGACTGACGACGTGAACCTCGAAGGACTAACGACCAAGGACTTGATTGTCCGGAGCTTGGGCTTTGGATTCTGCATCTTCATCGCCGTCGTGGTCCTTGCGCGCGTCACCGGGATCACGGCACCGCCCGGGAGCGACGTTGGGAGCGTTGCGCCATCGATATCGGGCCGGACTGCGAGCGGGGTAGAGATTTCGGAGTACGATTTCTCCGGCAAGGTGGTGGTCGTCGATTTCTGGGCGACCTGGTGCGGGCCGTGTCGGGAGAAGATTCCCGAGATGATTGCGCTTCACGGGGAGTATGCGGATCAGGACGTGCAATTCGTTGGGATCAGCGGTGATCGCGATTCGCAGACGCTGGCAGACTACGAGTCGGCCAACGGGATCACGTTCCCGACCATTTTCTCCGGCGCGGACCGCCTCCTCAGCGAGTTCGAAATCCGGGGATTCCCGACAGTGGTGGTCATTGATCGGGCGGGGCGGGTTGTCTATCGCCAGCACCACGGTGACGTTCGCGCCGCCATCGAAGAGGCGTTGAAGAGCTAAGCTTGCGCCGGGAGCGTGTCCTCCTCCCCTTCTCTCGACATGAGAAGGCGTGTCTACATCGCAGCGATGGGAGTCGTCGGGCCGTGGGGGCGCGGAATCGCCGCTCAGGAGAAGGGCCTCATTGAAGGGTGCGTGGCTATTGCTCCGGAGCACTTCGATGGCCTTGGCACCCTCCCTGTCGCGCGCTGCCGGAACATAGATTCAATCCCCGGGGAAGATCGCACGATCACGCTGCTGCGCACTGCCGCCGACGAGGTCGCACACGCGATGCGGCGGCTCTCCGAGCGCACACCGCCAGAATGCCGGGGCGTCGCCGCCGCCACCAGCAAGGGATCGATTCTGCTCTGCGTCGAGGATCGCGCACACATCGATCGGCACTTCTTGGATTTTCCCGCAGACCTGCCCGCGCGAGTACTCGCGAGGCGATTCGATCTTAGGGGCCCGTCGCAGGCCCTCGTGAGCGCCTGCGCCACGGGACTTCACAATATCACGCGAGCAGCGGAGTGGATAGCGGATGGGCGGGCGGACTTCGCCATTGCAGGGAGTTCTGAGGCGGCCTTGACGCCGCTCTACCTCGCCAGCTTTCGCAATCTGGGCGCGATGTCTGCGAAGGGATGCTTCCCCTTCGATGCGCGGCATGATGGGTTTGTTGCGGGCGAGGGAGCGGCGCTTTTTGTGCTCGCCACTGAGGATGCATGCCTTCGCGCGGGCATCGAGCCGTTGGCGGAATTGCGAGGCTGGGCCTCCGCCAGCGAGGCTCACCACTGGACCAGCACGAAGCCCGATGGAAAGCACGTTGCTTCGCTCGCGCGTCGCGCGATGCGCGATGCCGGCGTCGTTGCGGGCGATATTGACCTAGTCTCTCTCCACGGCACCGGGACACCGCTGAACGACGAGGCGGAGTCGCGCGCATTGGCGGATCTCTTCGCGGGATGTCCCATGCCGCCGGCCTTTGGGGTGAAGGGCGCCATCGGTCACCTGATGGGCGCGGCGGGGAGCGTCGAGCTGGCGTGCAGCGTCATCGCGCTTCGCGGACAGTTTGCGCCGGGAACGCCGGGCATGGAGACCGCCGCGCCAAATTGCGGCAGCGCGCACCTCTTGAAATCCGCGGAACGCCATCGCATCGAATGCGTGTTGAAGTGGAACATGGGATTTGGCGGGCATCTGGCGGGATGCGTGATTGCGCGGCCATAGCGGTTGGCGATTGCACTTCGAGAGGGAGGCAGGCACTCCTCTGGCATGAGCGGGACGAATCCTGAGAGCGGCGATCTGGGCATCTACATTCACGTGCCCTTTTGCAAGCACGCTTGCCCGTACTGTGATTTCTACAAGATCGAGCTCCGTGACCGCCCGGCGCGCGCGCGGCTGGAATTTCCGGCGATGCTTGCGATGGAGTTACGGCTCCTGATGGCGGAGTATCCCGACCTCCCGGCTCGGCCGCTCTCCACGATCTACTTTGGCGGAGGCACACCGAGCACGCTGGTGCCTGAGACAGTCGGCGACCTGGTAGCGGAGCTGAAGGGTGCATTTGTCAGCGCGGATACGGAAATCACTCTCGAGGCGAACCCCGAAAACCTCACCCCTGAGCGTTGCGCAAAATGGCGCGCAGCGGGAGTCACGCGACTAAGTATTGGCGTGCAGAGCTTTGCCGAACGCGATCTCAAGCAGTTGGAGCGCCTGCACGACGCGACGGCAATTCGACGGGCGATTGCCAACGCTCGCGCGGCGGGATTCGGAAACATCTCCATCGATCTGATGTTCGCTCTGCCGGGACAAAGCCAGCTCGATTGGGAGAGCAACTTGACGCAGGCGCTGGACCTCGCGCCGGATCACATAAGCTTCTATGGCCTCACCTATCACGAGGACACTCCCTTCGAAAAGTGGAGGGCCGAGCGGCGTATTGCGGAGATCGACGAGGATTCCCAGGCCGACATGTATCTGGCGGGAGCGGCGCTGCTGGAGCGGGAGGGATTCGATCACTACGAAATCAGCAACTTCGCGCGGCCTGGATTCCGTTCAAGGCACAACCAGCGCTACTGGAGCCGGGCCGACGTGATCGCGCTGGGGCCCTCCGCCCATAGCAATCTCGGGGCGCTCCGCTGGCATAATCCGCCCGACATCGACCAGTGGGGTCAGGCGCTTGCGCTTGGTCGCCTCCCCCGCGTGCCGACGGAGACACTGGACGACCGCGCGCGGATGGAGGAACGCCTCTTCACGGGCCTGCGCCGACGCGATGGCTTTGGCGCGAAGGACGATGCGGATCTCTACCAAGCGCTTAGCTCATGGATACTGGAGCACCGCGCCGTGGAGCAGGGATGGGTGGAGCTCTCGGAAGACCGCGTCTCGCTGCGGCCGGAAGGATGGCTGATCTGTGACGCAATCATCGCGAGCGTGCTGAAATCGCCTGTATAGACGCGGCGGAGGAGGAGTAACTCTCCCCCGCCGCGTGGCGGTCACGGATCCCGTATATCTCCGGCATCGACCAAACTATCGCCATTCCGATCAAACGTGGCATTACTGGCGATCCTGCCGGTCAGGGCGTCGATAATCTGACGCGCCGTGGCGCCGGTGGTCGTCGGCGTCACGGTGACAGGCGAGGTGGCACTGGCCGTTGGGGGTTGGGCGGTGGCCGAGGGCCCGGTGGTGGATGATGGCTGGGGGGTGGATGAGGCCGTGGGCGTGGCAGTATCTGTCGGCGAGGGGGACGTGGTGAGAGTCGTGCCCGTCGGGCTCGCCGTCGCGCTCTCGGTTGGCTCCGGTGTCGAGGTGGCTGTGGCGCTTGGCGTGGCAGTCCCGGTGATCGTTGCGCTCGGGGTCGCCGATGATGTGGGAGATTCAGTGGGCGGTAGGGTCGCAGTGGCGGAGCTGCTTGGCGATGGTGAAGCAGTAGGCGAAGCCGTCGCCGAGATCGACGCCGTTGCGGTAGCGCTCGCGGTGACAATCGGAGTGGCCGACGGGCTCGGCGAAGAGATGGCGCCGCTGCCGTTTACGTCGAGCGTGATCGAGAATCCGAATGTGCCTGTGCCCGAGACCTCGACCTGATGGGTCTTGGCGAGATTTCGAGGGGTGTTGGTGGTGCCGTCTCCCGCCGCGGGATTGAATTGGGCGGTACCGAATTCCACGGCGACCGCGGCGTTGGTTGTGGTGTTGCGAAGCTCCGCGCGCGTGGCATCGGAGGTGAAGCTCAGCGCAGACTGGCCAGTCTCCAGCACGTTGAGAAGATCGCCCACCAGCCCGTTGCGTATATACAGCCTCCCGCGGTCCGGGTTCAGCTGATAGTTTACATGCAGGGCTGCCGAACCATCCCTTAGGACCACCGTCCGGCTGATCTTACCGTCGCCCGAAGCAAAAGAAACCGTCGATCCGCCAGGTCCGCCGCCCGGAAGCGCATCATCAATGAACACGGTCCGGACATCGTTTACGTACTGGCTTGTCTGAGCGGTCTCAGCCCAGCGGTCGTGCAGGATCGAGATCCTGCGCGCTCCGACATCTGCGTCCGTCTCCCACTCGTCATCCCGGTCGGGGAAGCCAACTAGATTCCCACCAAGGACGGCTACTTGACCCGTGGATGGATTGCGTCCCACCAGGAGTATCAGTCGCCCGCCGTCATTCTCGAAGACGGCAAAGACCCTGTCGTTGAAAAGTAGAAATTCCATCTCGCTGTCGTGGTCGATGTCCGACATCATCGAGACGGAGACAGCGGCTGGGCTCGATGATGCCCACTGAGCTGCCCGAGTCAGCAGCCCCACCTTGCGCAGGTTGTGGAACTGCTGGTCCTTGGCAAACTGTGCGATGGCGTCGGGGCCATTGTCCGTGCGGCAGTTGTACGTGCCATCGGGGCACCGCTCCGCGTCGGTCTCGTCGTGCCATGCGGTCTCAAACGTTGCCGTGCTATATCCGATGCGGGCGAGCCTGCGCAGCGGGTTGTCGATTCCCGGACCATAGACCGAATCGAAGACATCCTGAGCGATCGTTCCCGGCCCGCTGGTGGTTTGGCGTCCAGCTGTCGCCGCATAGGTTGTCAACGCACCGAAGGGCTTCGTCCCTCGCGAGTTGAGATCCTGCCGAATCCAAGGGGCGAACCCGTCGAAATCCTCCTCGATGGAGTTGCCGTGATACCAGTTCTGATAGTTCCCCTGGGTGGCGAAGTTGAGGAAGTCGTATGACTCGAACGGAAGATCGATGTTGTCCCCGCGATCGATGGGCGTCCAGCCGCGACTCGCCACGTCCTCCAGCGTCACGATCTCGATCCATGGCTTGTTGGCAAGCCAGCGGATGTTGGTGTTGAAGTTGTCGGGATTGTCGGTCCCTTGATTGAAGCTGAGGAACGAGCGCCCCGCATAGGCCTCCCAGTCGTCGAAGACAAGGAGGACCTGCTCTTGATCGCCGGAACGGGCGAGGTCAATCAGCGTGCGCCGTGTGTCGAACCACAGGCCGCCATCGCTATTGGCAAACTTGAATCTGTCGGCGTCGTCGTTGATCATGAACGCGCCAACCCCGTTGATGCGGTTTATCTTGTACTTGCCCGCCTGCTCGGCGGCGGCGCCATACCACTTTCTCAAGTGATCGATCTGATCGAGAATCGTGAACCGATAACCGGTGGCGACGAGATCGGCGAAGGTGCGCCCGCGAGCAACGCGCTCGGGAATCCAGAAGAGCGCGCTATCGGTGGGCGGGCCGATTCCCAGAACAGACTGGAGATAGTCGTCGTTCAGCGCGATGGAGTCCTGGTTCATCGTGCCTTCGAAGAATGGCATGATGTGCTCGGAGTAAACGCCCCAAATGACGGCGCCCTCTCCGTTGGTGGAATCGCCGTCGAGGAAGTCGGCGATCTCCCTAACGAAGGAGGGCCCATCATCGGGCGCATCCGGGTCGGCCTTGGCGGCCCACATGGCGGATGAAAGGAGAGTCGCGCTGACGTGGATGTTCGGCGCGGCGCCAAAGATACGCGCCGATTCAAGGGCCCGGCGGTATCCCGTTGGGTTGCCGCCGGGTGTGGTTACGGTGGTGTTGTGGACCAATTGCTGAATATAGTCCGCCGGGCTGATCGCCTGATTCCCGTGCAGGACATAAGCGAACTTTGCCGTGGGGCAGGAGGATGTACTCGCGATCGACCCCGAATCGGGAAGTCGATCAGCGAGCGCCGGATTGAAGTCGCGGGTTGTGCCGATCTGGAAGTTGATCGACGACACGCCATCCCAGCCGTTCTCGGTCAACAGGGCGCGGTCGATGCCCAACTCCACCGCGTCGAGGTCGGAGCGATAGTAAGCGCCGCGAAACCGCAGAGCGTTGGAATCCTGACTGGAAAGCACGTTGCCATTCGCGGCGCGGATGTTCCAGAACTGGCCACTGTAAAGCGCCAGCGAAAGGTCCCATTGCTCGGCGACGGCGCCATTGACGCCATCGGGCCAGGCCGTCGCGCCAACGGTTGGGGTGCCGAAGTCCATGAGCACATAGAGGTCGAGCACGCTGTTCTCCGCCTCTAGGAAGAGATCGAAGAAATCGGCGCGCATGTAGAAGGTTCCCGCCTCATCGTCGTCAAAGCTCGAGAACGAAACGAGATCGCGGGCGTTCTCTCCCCCGCCGAGATTCACGGAGTCGCCGTAGGCGTCGATCGCGCGGCAATCGCCATACTCCCAGTCCTGAAGCTCCTCGAAAAAGACCTGGCCAGCCGTCTCCCCGATCTGATCTCCGGGGCCGATGGTGATGCGCCGGGAGGCCGGCGGCGGGGTGACTGTTGGAGTTGCGGAAGGCGGCGGCGTGGTGGGAGCGGTGGTTGAGGCAGGCGTGGTCGTCGTCGGGGGCGGAGTGGTCGCCGTCAGCGACGGAGTCGGCGATGCGGCCGTACAGAGCGAGACTCCGGTAACGACCTCAACGAACTCGGTGCCGTCGATGTTGCCGTTCCCGTTCTGCGTCGGCGGCGACTGAATCTGGAGAGCGCCTGCGTCGTTTGTACCATAGATTCCGAGCGCAACGAAGGCGGACCCTGTCCCAACGAGGTTCTTGCGGATGGCGCCCTCTACGAACACGCCATTGCGTGCGTGGACGTAGCTGGCCGCGGAATCGGCGAGCTGGTTCTGGGTTGCGCCGTACCAGCTCGAGAAGTTGCCGCCGTTGCCTTCCACCGCGAGGAAGTGGCTCCACGTGCCGACCTGTCCCGCCTTGGCCCAGTTTACGTTGATGAGCGTAGTTGGATCGGGAGACAGATAGACAAAGTGGTCGTTGGGGAGTGATCCATTGGCGGCGATGTAAAGCCATCCGTTGGCCTCGGCAACGTATAGACGTCCTGTTCCATCCACATCGCACGCGTTGGAATCAAGCGTGCCGTCCATAGCGAAGGGATTGGCGTCGGGGGCGACGGTGGGCGTCGCAACGGGATCGCCCGTGGTGACGAATGTCCAGTCGCCACCGCCGTTGTTGTCCCACTGGCCAGCGTTCCCGGTGCCTGCGGTGGTGAAGACCATCTTGAGGTCCAATGCGTCGGGATCGACGGTGAAGGTGTGGGTCCACTTGTCCCCGCTCAGGATCATCGCGGGGCGCGGGGTCTGGGCGCCTCCGACCCAGTTGTTCTTGCCAAGGTGGATATGCACCTCGGGGGAACTGGCGAGGGGACGTCCGGCGGGATCGTAGGTGATTGCCACCTGCTCGCCGCGCACGGGGGGGTTGGGCTCCGCGACAACGACCGTGCCGCCTCCTCCACCAGTGGAACCCGATCCATCGCCGATATAGACGTGCTGGATGTCGGACTTGGTGACGTTGCCGGTGCTGTCGGTCGCCTCGACATAGTAGTCGATCAGTACACTGCGCAGGCCGGTGATCGGGGCGGAATAGTGCCGCGCGATGTGGTTTGGAAGGATGAAGTAGTCCAACCCGCCCTTGCCATAGATGTTCGTCATCGGGAACTCCCGCCCGGCCATGGGAAGGCTCACCCAGCTCCCAACTTCGGCGCCGCCGGCGAACGTCTCGTTTTGGTTGGTGGAGAGCGGATTGGCGCCGTCGGCGTCTATACGGTACTTCAGCACCGCATCGACGGGACCAGCGGTGTCGGAGACGAAAGTCCAGATGTGGAAATCGCCGTTGTTGATATACTGGCGCCCTGGATAGAGCGTCGCGTTGCCGGCATAGGCGACGCCGAAGTTAAGGCTGCCGGGATTCCAGGGAAAGCGCTGGGGCACCCATACCGTCGGCTTGGTCGCATCGGCGGAGCCACCGGCAATGATCGGATCGACAAGGCGCGCGACTTCGTTGGCGCCGAGCGTTCCCTTGATCTCGAAATCTTCGACGGTGCCATAGTACACGTTGCCAGAATCGAACGAGGCCAGGTGGTAGTGCCACGCGCGGTCGATGGGATGCGTTCCCGCGTCGGGCGTCATGATCTTAGCCATGTTGCGCGTATATGCGGGGGTAACCTTTTCCGCCGCCAGGATGCGCTGCTCCGCGGCGACGAAGATCGCCATCTCGCGTACCTTCTCGTGCCATCCATTGACGGGGTCGTGGTTGCCGCTGGCATCAAGCAGGGGATAGTTCCAGTTGATGAAACTCGGCGATCCGAAGTCGCCATCGGCGTTCACCCACGCCCCATCCTCCACGTGGATAACCTTCGCCGCACTGGGCGGAAAATCGTGGAGATACTGCTGGATCGACGTCACCCCGTTGCCGAGCGCGTTCGCGGAGTTGGCGAGCGCGGAGACGTTCTCCATGTAATAGCTGAACCCGCCGGCATAGGCGTTGTCGCCGTCGTGGGACATGAGCACCAGCGAGGGTTGGGCGGGATTGTTTCGCGCCTCCAGCCGTTGCAGGAAGTTGGTGCCGATGGGGCCGTATCCTTCGAGCCATCCCGTCGCCTGATCCGCCGGGACGGCGATGAGGAAATCCTCCACGCCCGTTTCGGGATTCACGCGCTTCATGTAGGACGGCTGATAGGAGAGCGGATTCGCGTTCACTGGCGAGCAGCCGCGCTGGATCGTCTCGCGGATGAACTCGACGCCCGCGGGATTGATCTGGTCCGCGGAGTTGGGCGGGTCGCAACCGACGCCACCGCTGCCGAGAACGACCGGGAAGTCCGGGCAAGCGCGCGCGATGTGCTCGCCGCTGACGATGCTCCACTCGATGCCGAGGTCCTTGAGGATCGGGATCAGGCGAGTCGAGAAGGCCATCTCCGTGGGAAAAAAGCCCTTGCTGATGGAGTCGGCGCCGAACTCGCGCTTGAGGATCTCCTGCTGGAGGCGGATCGACATGCTGCTGGTCTCGGCGGGAAGCAGCGCCAGAAGGCCGTGGTGCGCGGAGAAGTTGGTGAACTCCAGCCGCTTGTAGCCGCTGGCCGTCGTCCAGTCGTTTGCCTGGTTCAGGGCACCGTTCCAGCCGGGCGAAAACCCAAGTTGGCTGGCGTCGCCGATGCTGTTTACGTTCTCGATCAACGCCCCGGAGTAGCTGACCGCCACGCCAGACCGGGTGTATCCGCCGATGGTGCCGAGGGAATCGCGCATCCGAAACTGATAGGCCGCAATGCGATCATCGAGGCCGAAGATCCCGCGTAAGTCGTTGGTCGGATGAGGATCGCCGCCATCCTTTTGCTGGATGGACTCCCAGGCGAACTCCACACGGTCGGGGGCGCCAGCGGCGCGAGAGGGTCCGTTCCAGTAGTTGGGCTGGTGAACGTGCCAGTGCCACGACATCTGGGGGCGTGTGGTGGGCTGGGCAAAGGCGACACCTGCCGAGGTGGAAATCAGGACGGATGCGGCGGTGCCCAGCGAGTAGGAGCTCAGTCGTTTCATAGGATTGCGGAATCCCGGCGATGGTTTGCTTGGTTGGGGGCTGCGACTTTGTGCAAATCTTTGCACAGCCAATAGTGGATCCATGCAATCATCGGAAGTCAGTCCTGTCAATGGGGTTGGATGACTATGCGCATGAAGCATGATTTGCGCGGATTTGCACAAGCCGGGTCCTGGATTCGGGGCGCCACGGCGGCTGCCCATTTCCGTGGACCCGATGGCGTGTGTGCAGGTCCATCAGCAGGCGCTGATCGGGCCGTGATGCTCGACTTCGCAGTCGCGCTGTGGATTGCTTCACAAGTCCAATGGCAACGCCCACCCGGGTCTCGTGATCAATGCAGATTTACAGCCGTGCGAATTCCCTGCCTTTCCTGACGCTGGGCATAGCTCTTACGGGCGGTGTCCTCGCGGGCCCGCAACCCACGCCCACCTGCGCGCCCAGTACTCCCGAGTACCCGCCGATTGCGGAGTTGCGATACGGATTCGCGTACTTCGGCCGGGAAGAGTTTGATTTGGAGATCGTCTTCGGCGAGTATGCGGGTTCCTGCGGGCTGCGCCCGGAGCCCGATCCCGTGGTGGCGGAGTGCGTTGGGGCCGAGTTGCCGTGCCTGATCGATGGCGCAGTTACTTGGAACTCGCGACTGCCGGGTGATCGGCTGCGCTTCCAAGCGGCTGGGCCGGGGATTGCAGTGTTCGAGATCATACCGCATCCGGACTTCCGGCGGAACGATCCCGATGAGCCGGGTATCTTTGCGGCGATTAGGGTCTTCGCCCTGGCTTCGGAGCTTAATAGCGCCGCACTCCGAGGCGATGCGTTGGTGCCTGCGGGCCGCGACCTCAACGGCGATGGAATCGTGGATGCTGCCGACTTGATGTTTGATTAACTTCAACGGTTCATCCCTCATCCCTTATCCCTGCCTCTACATTTCCCAGGGCTTCAGCAAGTCCTTGATCGTCCGATTGTAGCGGACGCTGTCCATGCGTTCCTTCTCCGAGGAACTCTCGTGGACTTGGAGGTCCTTCCATGTGCGGGGCTTGGAGGACTTGTTGTCGGCGGCGGCTTCGTCGCGGCGAGTTTCGAAGGAGAGGATGACATCATAGAGGCTGTTTGCGAGGAGCGCCGTGCCGGAGAATCCGAAGACCAGAAACCCCGCCATGCGGAGGAGCAGTCCGCCAATGAGGGACAAAAGAATCAGCACAAACACGGCGCCAAGCACGGTGCCCGGATACTTGATCAGAATCGCGAGGCTGATGCGGAAGACGCGGCGGATGGCAGGCTGGGGCTCCGCGAGGAGAGGAAGCGCGGGGAGCAGCGTGATAGCGACGAGCACCGCGGCCCAGAAGCAGAGCCCCGCCGCCAGGTATCCGGGAATCCGCATCGCATCGGGGAGGCGTCCGCTGAAGACATAGAACCATGCGTTGAAGAGGAGCACGGCAATCGCCGCGAACATCACCAGGAAATAGCGCCACGCCGGGAGAAACAGACGGAACAGGCCGCGGCGGAATTCCGCGAAGTTGGGGTCCTTCTCCGCCGAGACTAGCCGTGCGAAGTGCGCCAGCGGCGCGACCCACAGCGCCATCCAGATCGGCCCGATCACAACAATCGCCCCGAGCAGCGTGGCCACCGCGAGCAGTGGCGTGGCGGCGGAGACGAACGCCGCGATGATGATGCCGATATACAGCAGCGCGCCACCGAGCAGGAGCGCCAGAAGCACGTTGATTGCGATCAGCCGACCCAGATGGTCGTAGGAATCCCAGAGCCATTGCTTGAGGACTTGGCCGATCATCGGAAGGTCAGGAGTCGGGCGAAGGGATGAAGTCGCCTGGCGGCGTCAGGCGGACCTTGCGGATGCGGTGGCGGTCGAGCTGGAGGACTTCGATCTGCCAGTCCTGCTCGTCGATGCTCTCTCCGCGGCGAGGCACGCGGCCGAGCCGGCGATAGATGAATCCCGCAAGCGTGTCGCAGTTGTCCTTCTCGAGCACGAGTCCCACGGCCTCGGCCAGATCGTCGAGGTCGATGGACGCATCGGCGACCCAGTGGTCCCGCTTCTTCTCGAGCTTGATGCCCTCGGGCCGGTCGTACTCGTCCATGATCTCGCCGGTTAGTTCCTCGATGATATCCTCGCGGGAAAGCAAGCCGCTGCATCCGCCAAACTCGTCGAAGCAGATGACGATCTGGGAACGGAGGCGCAGCATCTCCTGAAGGGCTTCGTCCACGCGGGCGATCTCGGGGATGAAGGGAGCGGTGTGGACGAGCTTTCGGAAATCCGTCGGCGGCACGGCGGTCTCCAGGAAGTCGTGGACATACAAATAGCCGATGAGATTCGTGATCTGGTCATAGTAGCAAGGGAACCGCGTATAGCCCTTCTTGCGGGCGACGGCGAGGAACTTTTCAGGGGTAAGATTGACGAGCGACACGGCCGTGACGTTGTTGAGGGGGCGCATGACCTCTCGCACCAGGGTGCGATCCATGCGCTGGATGGCGCGGACCATTTCGCGTTCCAGGCGCTTCTCGCGCGATTCCCCGGTATCGGCGGCGGATTTATCGGCGCGCGCGGCGCCGAGTTCCTCCTCCCCCACCGCAAGGAGGATCTGGTGGTCGCGCTCGACAAGATAGGCCTGTTGACGATTGGGAATCAGGCGCGAGGAGAACCACTCTCCGCCGCGCAGAACCCAGTCCCACAGGATGCCGCCAGTCGCGACGAGCGCGGGGATGGCGCGGTTCTTTTCGGCTAGCCACGGCGGGAGGCCATCCCGCGTGGAGGGCCGGGCCGGATCATAGAACCCGCGCATGTGGGCGACGTTGAAAATACCAAACAGCAGGCCAACGATCGCGGCGATGCCCGAGAGGGAGAGAACTTCCGCAAGCGTCGGCGAGTTGGCGACGAAATCGGGCGCGATGCGACGAAGAACCACGTCGCAAAGGATGATCAGCGGGGGCGCCACCATGAGCACCGACGCCAGCCGGGCGAGGCGCGCGGCGCTGAGCGCGACCACCGTGCGGTCGATCATGGTCTCGCGGATTGTGGAGTTGTCGTCGTCCTCGCCGGGGCGGCAGAGGAAGTCCCAGGCAAAGGCCAGATGGCGAGCCTCGAATCGCGCGGTGACCAGACGCAGGAGCACGCCAATGCCGAGAACGAGCAGGAGCGAAACGAGGAGGGGAGTATCCACCGCCACTATTCCTTCTCCCCCGCAGAAGCGGGCTCGGCGGCCTCGAACTCGATCGTCACCACCTCCACGCGGTTGTCGCGGGCCTCGTCAACCCGGATGCGAATGGGTCCGATTCTGACTTCGTCGCCATTCTCAGGCATTCGCGCGAGGTGATGAAAGACCACGCCACCGATCGTGCGGGCGGTCTCTTCGTCGAGTTCGAGGTCCAGCTCCTCGTTCAGCTCCCAGATTTCGACGCGACCGTTCAGGCGATAGGTCTTGTCGTCGAGCTTCTCGATCCACAGCTCCCCTTCGTCCTCAACGTCCTGGATATGGCCTACGATCACTTCGAGGAGATCATGCAGCGTCACGATGCCCGACATGCCGCCGTACTCGTCGATGACGACAACGAGATGAGTGCGGTTCTCGCGGATCATCTGGAGCAGTTCGGGAAGGCGGGCGCTCTCGGGCGCGATCAACGTCTGGCGAAGATACGGTGGCTTGAGTGGTTCCTTGGGGCGCTGGAGCAGGATTTCCTTCGCAAGCACGGTTCCCACGACATTGTCGAGGGAGCCGTGGTACACCACCAGGCGGCTATACACCGTCTTGCGCAGGCGGTCGTAGACTTCCGCGGGGGAAAGGTCGTCGGGGATACCCTCGACCTCCGTGCGCGGGGTCATCACTTCCTCGGCGGTCGTGGCGACGAAGTCGCGGACGGAGTCGATCATCTCGAAGGCGTCCTCGTCCAGGACGCGCTCGATCCCCTTGAGGCTCGGCAGCAGGCGCAGATGGCGGTCGGCCAGGGCGGCGGGATTGCTGCCCGGCGGAACCCCGGCGGGAAAAAGCCAGCTTGGCAGCATCAGCAGGCGGAATGGCTGGGAGAGAACAGCAGCCACCGGCACGGACCCGCGAAAGAAGACGAGCGGCCGGGCGAGCGCCTGGTTGCGGCAGATCACCTCGACCACGAAAAGTTGCAGGGTAAAGGCCACCACCATGCCCGCCACGGCGCCCAACGCCGGGATCCACGGGATGGCGCCGATGCCGATTCGCGCGAGTGCGAGCGCCAGCAGGATCAGCATGAAGAGCGCCCCCGTCGCCAACTGCTGCTCCAGGCGGCTCGACTTGCGCAGGTAGCCCGCCATGTGGCGGGAGACCATGTCCTCGCCCTCCAGGATTTCCTCGCAGGACTTCGGCCCCAACGCCGCAAGCGACGTCTGGGCGATGGTGAACAGGCAGTTCATCAGCAGCGCCAGAAGCGCCAGCAAAGCCGCCACCACGGCGGACGACGTGACAACGACGGGCACAACGATGCCCTCGCCTTCCGTCGCCGCCACCGCCCCGGCCGCGAGGGCCAGAAGCGCGGGAACCGCGATCGCTACGAGACGGCGTGATTGGGCTTGGTCGGGGTCCAACTTGGCGTTTCGGGCCTTACTGCTGGCCTCTGGGGGAATGGGGAGCGGCACCGCCGGGGCGCCGACAGCCCGTGTCGTTCCTGCGTGTTGGGAGCTAAAGGTTTCCCGACGGGGTCAATCAAGGGAAGATTGGCGGGCGGGGGGAACCGCGAAGCTCCTCCACGCCCGCAAGACACCGGTGCATCGGCCCTATTCGGGGAGGATCCCCATCCCCGCCAGCACCAGATCGGCGGCATCGATGGTGCCGTCGCCATTTCGGTCCTGCCTCATCGAAAGCGCACCATGGCATCCCTCAATCAGCGACATGTTGACCGCCGCCGTCAGGATGCCTTGGGTCCCCACGAAATCGCCGATTCCATAGCCCGGGCGCTGCGACTCGGGATCAGGCATCAGCAACGGACGATAGAGCCACCAGGTATGTGTGGAGATGTCCAGCTCCAGGCACTCGGGGAAGTATCCCTCCAACTCGATGCAGATCAGCAGGCTGTCGGTCCCCAGCTCCTCGCCGAGGTAGTGGGAATAGGGTAGGTGGTCCGACTGCTCGAGTTCGCCCCAGCGCACCAATGCGAGGGCGCCGGGCAGATTGCCGGGGACTCCGTCGGTGTAGGGAAATACGAAGTCGGGCGGAGCGCCGGGGAGGGGGGTCGAGGTCAGGTACACCGTCGTCGTGCTGGCGCGGTCCCGCTCCGAGAAGGGGAGCGCGTTCAGGCTGGTGGCGAGCCCGGGGTGCGTCTTCGACTCCCCGATGTAAGGAATAACGCTTACATAAGATAGCGTCAGGGTGGGGGAAGCATCCAGGCGACGGGGCCGGGCGCC
>JBBQYG010000014.1:0-40323 GCA_038208905.1 Candidatus Sumerlaeia bacterium
TGGGAAAGTAGGACATCGCCGGATTCTGCAACACACAGCCGCCGCCGCCCCAAAAAGGCAGCGGCGGCTTTGTGCTTTTAGACCCCACCGGCCAACCCCACCCGCCCCAACCTTGGGAACGCCACTCTCCCGAGTGGCGCCGCTGGCGGAAACAGCAACAGCAACCACAACAGCCCTTCGCAAGATCGGCGCGCACACAACGGGCACATCCCCGTTGACCGGGACCATTCATGCGCCGATGGTGTCGGCAGGCTCGGGGATTGCTTCGATAACGGCAGACGCCGGGACTCGTTGCAGATCAGCCACTGGCCCCCTTTTCGAGAGGAACACACCGGATGCACGTCGCGTTCATCACCGCCTATGATCCGCGGAGCCCCTATCAGGTCAGCCTGCCGCCACTCGGCATCGGCTACCTTTCCGCATACGCCAAGCAGCAGTGCTGGTTCGTGGAGACGAGCTTCCACCACACGGTGGAGGATCTCCTCGCGGCGAAGCCCGACATCATCGCGGTTTCCTCAACCACCGAGAATTTCCATCACGCGACGGCGATGGCCCAGCGCGCCAAGGAGGAGTCCGGCGGCAAGCCGGTGGTCCTCGGCGGCATGCACATCACCAGCCTCCCCCACGCGCTCCCCCCCACCTATGACCTCGGCGTCGTGGGCGAGGGCGAGCAAACCTTCATCGACATCCTGAACCTCTACAACGAGGTGAAGAATCCCGGGCCCAGCGACTTCGCGAAACTCAAGGGTATCTCCTATCACGAGGACGGCCGCGTGGCGATGACGCCAGGCCAGGAATTGATCCGCGAGATGGACGACCTTCCCTATCCCGACCGCGACCTGATCGATCATGGCTGGAAGGTTCCCAGCTGGGAGACCGTGCACCTCGTCTCCAGCCGCGGCTGCCCCTACAAGTGCGCGTTCTGTTCCTCCTCGCTGCACTGGAAGCGGTTCCGCTTCTTCAGCCCGGAGTACGTGGCCAAGGAGATCGAGTACCTCCGCAACCGCTACAATCCCCAGACCCTCTATTTCTTCGACGACCTTTTCGTGGGCCACATCGGACGCTGGCGCGAAGTGGTGAAGCTGTTCCGCGAGCGCAAGATACACGAGGGGATCCGCTTCCGCGCCTATGCGCGTGTGGACCTGATCACCCAGCAGATGGCCGACGAATTCGCGGAGCTCAACTTCCAGTACATCGACTTCGGTTTCGAGTCCAACTCCGAGCCGATCCTGAAATTCCTCACCAAGACCCGCGTCACGCCCGAGGTGAACCAGCGCGCCGTGGACATGCTCGGCAAGAACGGCCTCTCGATCGGCGCCAACTTCATCATCGGCTCGCCGCCGGAGACGCTGGCCAACATGGAGGAGTCCTATGACTTCGCCTATCGCAACCGCGACGTGATCGAGCGCTGTTCCGTGGGCCCACTTCAGGCGCTCCCCGGCACGGCGATCTGGAACATCGCCAAGATGAAGGGCCTCGTGAACGAGCAGATGGATTGGTCGCGCCTGGGCACGAGCTACGAGACGTTTGACTGGGAGCGCTTCCCCTACATGGGCGAGAGCGTGACGCGCGACGAGTTCTGGAGTTTCTGGACGAGGTTCCACCACCTCTCCAAGGAAATCAACTACGTGGGCCAGCTCCGCAACATGGCCCACCAGAACCATCGCAAGTTCGAAGAGATCAAGAAGCTGGAGAACGAGCTGCAGACGCTCAAGGGCTCCCGCCTCGTCCGCTGGGCCTCCAAGGTCCGCGACTGGAAGAAGTCGGCGACGGGCAGCGGCGCGCCCGCGTAGCGGAAACCGAGGACATAAGGGACTGCGGGGACGAAAGAAACCTTCGCCCCCGCATTTCCATTTTTACGCCGTTACCGCTTTTCCCCTACAGCTCAACCACCGTCACGCCGCCGCCGCCCTCGTCGGGCGTGGCGAAGCGGTAGCTCTTCACGCTGCGGTTCTGGCGCAGGTATTCGTGCACGGCCTTGTAGAGGCGACCGGTGCCGATGCCGTGGTTGATCTTTACGTGGGGAAAGCTGGCGAGGAGGGACCTGTCTATAAAGATATCCAGCTCGGCAACGGCCTCCTCTACGCGGAACCCGTGGAGGTCCAGCGTCATCGACGTGGGGCGGCTGGGCAGGTTCACGCTGCGGCCGGCGAAGGTCACGCGCGGCGGGCCGGGGGCGATGTTGAGTTCCTGCGCATTGCGTAGCGCGTGCTTGATTTTGCGGCTGCGCTTCTGGCGGCGCTTGTCGGTGACGCCGTAGAGTTCGATATCCTCTGCCAGAAGGCGCTCTTCCTCGCGGCGTTCGCGCGGGTTATGGTCGAGCAGGTCCTCGACTTTGACGGCGAGCTCCAACTGCCCGACGCTGACCTTGGCCTGCGCTCCGCCGGCATCGATACGCACGATTTCTCCCCACTGACCTAGCGCCGAAACGAAAACGCGCCCGCCCACGCGCAAGTTCCCCGCCCCCACGGCGTGCTCGCCCTTGATAAGCTGGCGCTCGCTGCCGAAGATCCGCTCCTGGCGCAGCGCCTCCGTGCGCGCCTTCGCCAGCAGTTCCTTGCGGCGGCGCAGTTCGTCCTCGCCGGGAAGGTCGGCGATCATGCTCTCCATGCGTTCGCGGATCTCGGCCACGGCCTTCTGGCGCTCCAGGAGCGACGCCTCGCGGAACTCGCGGCGCTCGCGGCGCAGCGAATCCGCCCGAGCCCGCGCGATCTGCTCCTGCTCGCCGAGCGACTTGGCGCGCGCCTCCGCGTCGCGGACGCTGATGGAGAGGGATCGCTCGCGCTCCTCGATACGGCGCAGCAGCTCGCCCATCTCCAGGTGGCGCTTGTCCACCATGCTGCGGGCGCGCTCCAGGATCGTGCGCGGCATCCCCTCGCGCTCCGCGATTTCAAGCGCCTCGCTGGCGCCGGGAATGTCGAGCCGCAGCGTGAACGTCGGTTCCCGGGTTGCGGGATCAAGCGAGAACGACGCATTGCGAACGCCCGGCGTATCCTCCGCCCAAACCTTCACCGGGTCCAGATGGCTTGTCGTCAGGGTCAGCGCCGCGCGCCCGCGAAAGGCGTCGAGCGTCGCCAGCGCCAGCGGGCTTCCCTCCTGCGGATCGGTGCCGGTGCCTAGTTCGTCCATGAGGACGAGGCTCCGCGGCGTCGCCTGATCCCACAGCTCGCGAATGCGGCGCACGTGGCCGGAGAATGTGGAGACACCCTCGCTCAGATCCTGCCGGTCGCCGATGTCGGCGAGCACGTTGCCGAATGCGGGGATCTGGGAATCGGGAAACGCGGGAATCGGCACGCCACACTGCGTAAGGAGCGCCAGCAATCCCAGGGCTTTCATCGCCGTCGTCTTGCCGCCGGCATTGGGACCGGAGAACACGATACACCGGTCGTCGCGATCGAGGAGCATCGTCAGCGGCACGCTTTTTCCGCCGCGCAGGTTCAGCAGCGGGTGATGCGCGTTGAACAGGCGGATCGGGCCCTTCTCCACGACCACCGGCAGGTGCCACCCGCGATCCACGGCGGTGCGCGCGATGGCGAGGAAGCCGTCCAGCTCGCGAAACACGCGCAGGTTCTCCTGTGCGAAGGGGACGAAAATGCGAAGCTGCGTCGTCAGGTCGCGCAGGATGCGCAGCACCTCGCGGCGCTCCTCCTCGCGGACGATCTCGATGGCGTTGCCGGCCTCCACGACCTCGCCCGGCTCCAGATAGTACGTCTCTCCCGTGGCCGACGTGCCGTGCAGGATGCCGCCCACGCGGCTGCGCGCGCCCGCCTTCACCGGAAGCACCGGGCGCCCGTTGCGGATGGTAGAGAAACGATCCTGCAACAGGCCGCGCTCGTGGAGTTCCGTGGTCAGCTTCTCGACCAGGCGAAGGAGACGCTGCTCCGACGCGCGCAACTCGCGGCGCGCGCGCGCAAGGTCCGGCGTCGCGTCGTCGCGGAGTCGGCCGTTGTTGTCGAACATCCGCCCCAGGTTGGTCTCCAGCTCCGGGAACGCCTCCACGCTGCGGACGGATCGCGCCAGCGCGGGGTACGTCGCGCCCTGCTCCTCGCGAAAGCGCACCAACGCCGATGCGATCGAGAGCTGCGCAAGAACGCTGGGCCACGCCTCCTCGTCGAGGACCGAGCCTTCGACGCGGGCCTGCGAGAGGATATCCGACACGTCGTGAAGCCCCCCCAGCGGCAGCGACCCGCCTCGCTCGACAAAGAGCATCAGGTCCCGCACCGGCTCATGCCGCGCATGGATCTCGTCGAGGCCATCCAGCGGCTCCAGCGACTGCACCCACTCCCGCCCCAGCGACGACAGCGCGGCCCGCGAAACCAGTTCCAGAACGGTATCGTACTCGAGGACTTCGCGTGTCTTGGGATCGATTTGCATGGCGCGGGAGATGTGCCGCGCCCGCGCTGGCCCACGCAAGGGGGAAGAACCCGGAATCAGGCGGCGGAACGCTCCACAGCTTTCCGCCCCGAAAAAATCGGGCTTGCGGGTCCTGCCCGTGGTGCCGTCAATAGACGGCTAGGCAGTAGCCCACACTCCCCCCATGCCCCCAACCCCCAAAAAACTTCTCATCACAGCCGCCATTCTTTCCGCCACCGCGATGGCTTCCGCCGAACCACTCGCTCCAGGCGAGTGGGCGCCGGAGGTCAGTCTTGGCGGGCATGTTTTTCCCGCGTGGGTTGCGGTGGGAGCGGCGCCGGGGTTTCCGTCCGCGGAGGCGAAGTCCGATGCGGAGTCCATCGGCGATTCGGGCGCGTGCCTCGCGGTGCTCGTCGCGGCGCCGGGTGCCGGTGCCACTTACTCACTCGATATTCGCGCGGCGAAGGGGTTGGCGGCCACG
Source organism: Candidatus Sumerlaeia bacterium (assembly GCA_038208905.1). Classification (GTDB taxonomy): domain Bacteria; phylum Sumerlaeota; class Sumerlaeia; order SLMS01; family SLMS01; genus JBBQYG01. Next base: position 4,835 of record JBBQYG010000014.1, read on the forward strand.
ACGCTGTCGGGCGTGCTTGATCGCGAGGGGGCGATGTATCGCCTTCAGCCGCGAACCGATCTGAGCATTGGCGACCTGGCGCGGCTCGATTCCGCCGAGAAGATCGACGTCACGTTTACGCTCGCGCTCGGCGACGGCGCCCCGATGACCAAGACTTTGGAAGCGACGCTTCACGCGCCCGGCGACTGCCCCGTTGCCTTCGATGGCGAGCCACGCCTCGCGTGGACGCTGGCGGCGTTTGCCGACGAGGATTCCCGCGCGGTGGATCGACTGGTTTCCGATGCCGAGCGGCTTGGCATCGCGAAGTCGTTCAGCGGCGCTCCCGGCGATTCCGACGAGGCAATCCGGCGTGCCTTCGCGCTGACCACTGCGCTCGGGGCCGAAGTGAAAAGTTTCGGGGAGTCCGCCTGGAGCGACGACAACGGCCTCCGCGCCGTCGCCATCCGCTCGCACGAGGACACGCTCTCGGACTCGGGCGTCACCGTGGCCGATGGCGCGCTGCTGCTTGCCGCCGCGTTCCGCAAGGCAGGACTCAACGCCGTCGTCGCCGTCGATCCCCCGCGGCTCCATGCGGGCATCCGGCCCGACGATGGCGGGAGCACGCTGCTCTTGGTGGATATCGGAAAACTCGCCTTGGCGGAATTCGACGCTGGCCACTCCGAGCCGATGCTGGCCGACCTAGCCACTGCCGACACTACCCTCGCCGCCCGCGTGGAGTGGCCGCGCTTCGCCGCCGCCGCCAACTCCGCCATGAAAGACTATCACGGCAATTCCACCGAATGGCGCGTGATCGAACTTTCGGCGGCCCGGGAAATGGGCATCAAGCCGCTGGACATAAGGGACTGAAGGTGGGGGACTTTGTTGACCTTATTGACCTTGTGGAAACGATGGATGTTTACAAGGTCAACAAGCTCAATACAGTCAAAATAGCCTTTAAATCATGTCCACAAGCTCAAGGCTCTCGTTCCCGCGTTGTGGGCACCCTACACGGGATCTTTCATCTTATCGCCCAGCGCGCGCTTCAGGTCGCGGGCGGGAATGGCGCCCTCGCGGAGCAATTCATAGGGCTCCGTGATGACGCTGATCACGCTGGAGGCCTTGCCGCTGCGGCAGGGGCCTGCGTCCAGAAGGCATTCGATCTTCCCCTCGTAGCGTTCCAGCACCTGCTTGCCATCGGTGGCGGGTTGCTGGTTGGGGACGGCCGCGTTGATAACGGCAAGGGGCTTCTGAACCATCGCCATCAATCGCAGTGCGATGGGATCGTCGGGGATGCGGATCGCGATGCTGGGCGACTCGGTCACCGACGCCAGCACATTGGGATGCTTGGCGAAAATTACTGTCAGGCCGCCCGGCCAATAGACGTCGAGCACTGATTCAATTGGCGGTGGCACTTCCTTGACAAGGCCGTCCAGTGCTCCGCCGTCGTGGATGAGGATCGAGAGGCTCTTGGACGACGCGGTTGCGCCCTTCACTTCATAGAGCCGCCTCACCGCATCGGCATTGGTCGCATCCACCGCAAGGCCATACACGGTGTCGGTGGGGAAGGCGACGATGCCACCCTCCAGCAGCACCATCATCGCGTGGCTCAGCACATCCTCGTCGGGCTCGGCGCGGTCCACCTGGAACACCTTAGTCTCGACCGAGGCGAGCGCCTTGTCGAATTCCGCCGCCATCGGCCTGCGCCCGGGCTCGACGGAGTGAAGGAACTCCGCCACCACGTCGCGGGCGCTGCGGGGCGTGGGGGTGGCGATGCGCGGCTTCATGAACATCGCCGGGGCCAGATCCTCGTCCGATGGCGGGGCGGGATAGGGCCTGGGTCGCGGCACCACAAGGGTGGGTGTCTCGGCGTCCAGCGCCGGATCGCCGGTGGGGGTGCCGGGTTCCTGGGGGCGGGGCGTGGGGACCAGCTTGCTGTTGCCGACGACGCGGGCTCCGGGGCGGATCACGCCGCTGTCGCCGTTGCGCGCTCCCGGATCGGAGCCCGGGTCGGTGTCCTCTTCCTCGCGGCCGCGGGGCGCGCTGGCACCGGTCGTCCGGGCGGGATCGCACAGATCGGGAAACTCGCCGACCAGCTCCTTGCCCGTGGCATCAAGCCTCTGCGCCGCCGCCGCGCGCGTGTGGGCAAGCACTTCGCGAAACGCGGGGTACTTGATCGCAAGGATCTGGGCCACCAAAAAGGCCGCATTCTCGGAATTGTTGATTCCCACGGTCGCCACCGGCGTCCCAAGGGGCTGCTGCACCAGCGTATAGAGGGCGTCCTGCCCCCGCAGCGGGGTCGAGTCGATGGGCACCGCGATCACGGGGACCAGCGTGTGACAGGCTACCGCGCCGGCGAGCTGGGCCGAGCCCCCCGCGCCGCAGATGATCGCCTCGATGCCATTGTCCGATGCCTTGCGGGCCCATTGCGCCAACCGGTCCGGCGTCCGGTGGGCGGAAAGAAATTCGAGCGCATAGGGAACCCCCATCATCCTGAGGGACTCCAGTCCCCGCCGCATCACATTGAAGTCCGCGCGGGAGCCCAGAATTACGCCAACCAACGCCTTCGCCATCTTGTCACCGGCCCATGGGGTCTCGGCGATATTAGGTTCCCGGTCGGGGCCGCCGGTAAACGGGAAACTCGCCTGCGGCGCTCTTTTCCATCGGGCCAGCCTATCGCGGCGCGATCCTCGCTGGTCGAATCCGGTGGTGATTGGGTTGCCTGCGCTTGACAGCGAGGAGGGCGCCCCATTCCCATCCACCACTTGGCGATCCCCACTTCGGGGCGCCAAGGCTCCATCGAACCCATCGAGGCATGTGCATGAACATCTGGAAGAAGGCCACCGGTTCCGACCGATTCCTGCTGGGCGGCGCGATTCTCTGCCTGGCGCTGTCGCTGATGCTGCTGGGCGTGAAGGGCAGCCAACTGCGCGCCGCCGAGGCGGCGGACGATCAGGAGTTCCTCCGCTTCGTCGATGTCGCCGCGGAAATCTACAACGACGTCCGCGGCAAGTACGTTGACGAAGTGAAGGGCCGCGACGTGCTGGAGGGTGCCCTCGCCGGCATGTTCTCCCGCCTTGACGAGCATAGCCAGTACATGGACCCGTCCATGCTCGACGGCCTGAACAAGGACACCGGCGGCCAGTTCAGCGGCATCGGCATCCACATCACCATGCGTCAGGGCCTCCTCACCGTGATCGCGCCGATCCCCGGCTCGCCATCGGCCAAGATCGGCCTCGCGCCGTGGGACCGCATTGTCGAGATCGAAGGCAAGACCACCGAGGGCATGACCCTCCAGCAGGCCGTGGAGAAACTCACCGGCCCCACCGGCACCCAGGTTACCATCAAGATTTTCCGCGAGGGCGAGGCAGAGCCCCTCGAATTCGCCATCACCCGCGCCAGCATCAAGATCAACAGCGTCTATTACAAGATGCACGACGCCGAGGCCGGGATCGGATACCTACGCATCGCCCGCTTCAGCGAGAACACCGCCGCCGACATGCGCAAGGGCCTGCTGGACCTGCGCTCCCAAGGCATGAAGGGCCTGATGCTGGACCTGCGCTACAACTCCGGCGGCCTGCTCCGCGAGGCGATCGAGGTCTCGAACCTCTTCACCCCCAAGCACGCCATCATTGTCTCCACCAAGGGCCGCCTCCGCAGCCAGAACCAGGAATACCGCGCGACCGAGGAGCCTCTGATTCAGGGCATCCCCGTGTTCGTCCTCGTCAACGAGGGCTCTGCCTCCGCCTCCGAGATCGTCGCTGGCGCGCTCCAGGATCTGCACCTCGGCGTCGTCATCGGACCCAAGGGGAAGAACACCTTCGGCAAGGGCTCCGTCCAGACGATCGAGTCGCTGCGCAACACGATGTACGACGACGAGGACGGAAACCCGAAGGAGAGCGCCATCCGCCTGACCACGGCGCGCTACTACACGCCCTCGGGACGCACGATCCATCACGTCGGCGTCACGCCGGATATTGGCGTGCCGGTCACCCGCCAGTCCGAGCGCGACCTCCTGCGCAGCGGGCTCTATGGCGACACGACGATTCCCCTCACCGTTGAGGAGCAGAAGGCCGAGGAAGAGGCCGAGCGCCGCGCCACCGCCCCGGAGGAAGTTGACGGAACCATCGAAGTCCACACCCCCCAGGCCACCCCGGCGGAGGAAGCACCCGCGCCCGATGTGAACGCATCCGGCGACCCCTTCTATACCAAGGCCAAGCGTCCCGAACTCGCCGAAACGGGCGAATTCCTGGATGTCCTCCTGGACGAAGCCACCAAGCAGATGAAGATCTACATGATCCTCGACGGCGCCCGCGGCGGCACGCCGACCGTTGCCTCCGCCGAGTCCGAGCCGGCCACCAGCGTCGCCAAGTAGTCACCGCCGTTCCATCGCGCCGGGCGCCGGAGCCTCGCTCCCGCCCAGCGCTTTTCTTTCCCCACAGGAGGCCAACGCCATGCCCTGCGACGACATCACCGAGTCCCTCCGCCTCGTCCTCGACGGGCAGGACCGCCTCGCCGACTACGAGCTGATCAAGCGCACCTGCGGGCGCGCGGTGGGGGAGCGCGACCTGCTCGCGACGCGCCTGACGGGAACGCCCGCGCGCGAGCTTCTGGAGCTGGACGGCGGCGACTTCGCCGACAGTCTGGGCATCGCGGACGACACCGAGCTGTTCCTCCACCTCAAGCACTTCTTCGCCATCCAGGCCGGCATCCGCGCGCTGCTCGGCGAGGTCGCCGCTGGCGTCTCCGATCCCGTCCGCGTCGCCCGTGTCTATACAGAGGGCGACGCCGTCGCCATCGAGGCCGAGATCTCCATCGACGTCCTCACGGACCAGATCAAGTCCTGTGGAAAATGCAAGGGCTGCGGGGCGTTTTCGGCGAAGGCGCTAGCGAAGGCGTAGGGCGCCGCCCCCTCCACCCGCGCGCGGTATCGCGAAACACAGCCGCATGGTGCGTCCCGCCGATGCAGCGACACCCGGAGCGCTGTTGGAAACCGAGCGCGCGCCGCCCCATGCAGGGTAGCGTCCGTGTCCTCGCCCGCCTCGCCCCTCCTCCCGCTCATAGCAGTCCACCTCGGCCTGCGGAAGCTGTTCCGCGGGGCCTCGGCGTTTTCTTCGCGAGGGGTCGTTGGTATCGCTCCTTTGGTTGATCTTGGCGGATAACCCGAGGATTGCCGGTGATTCCTCGTCGGCGCATTTTACGGATATTGAATAAAAATGCCGAAGCCGAAAGGTCGCTCATCCGCCATCAACTTCACACAGTCCTCACATGACGCCGAGGGGGCCTCGCGCCTACATTATCGCATCTCTCCGAAAGGACCAATACATGTCCCCCCGTCGTCTCGGCTTTACCCTGATCGAGCTGTTGATCGTTGTCGCCATCATTGCCATTCTCGCCGCGATCGCCGTCCCCAACTTTCTCGAGGCGCAGACCCGCGCCAAGATCGCCCGCGTCAAGAATGACATGCGCACGATGGCAACCGGGCTTGAGTCGTATTTCGTGGACTCCAATTCCTACACGCGCGATAGCGACTCGGACCTCGACGTGTTGGACGGGGCCGGTCGCCCCTTCAACAAGCTCGCCAACGGCGCCGTTCAGCTTACCACGCCGATCGCCTACCTGACCTCGCTGCTTCAGGATCCCTTCTCCGCGTCGCTCCCCACCAGTTCCTCCGGCGGAACTGCGATTGGATACCGCATCGGCTCCGGAAGCTGGGTGTACGATCCCGCATTTCTTCCCACCGCCGACACTCAGGCCGCCGATGCGTTGAGCTGGCTTACGAACTCGGCGAACTCCTTCCGCCGTGTCCACTCTTATGTGACGCTGAGCCCGGGGCCAGACAAGAGCCGCGAGCGCATTGGCTACAAGTGCTTCCCCTGGAAGTCCACACTCGCCACGGAGCAGGCCGTGTACCTCGACTACGATCCGAGCAACGGCACCCTGAGCAAGGGCGACATCTACCGCTTTGGCGGCTCCTTCACAACGGGCGACTGGGACCGCACCGTCGCCGGCCGCGGCCCCCAGGGCCCCGAAGCAAACTAAGTACAAGACGGAGTAGGCAGTAAGGAAAGGCCAACCGGGGGACCGCCATGGCGGTCCCCCGGTTGTGTCTCTGCGAGGGCGCACCCGCCGTGGCGGACTGGATGTTCCACTGATCGGCCTGAGTGCTGTATAGACAGAGGCCCCGGAAAGTTTCGCTCTCCGGGGCCGCTTGCTTTCTGACTCCATCAACGACGCGCGACCTTACCCCGCCGCGACGCCATAGAAGCTGAGCAGGGTGCTCGCGACTTCCTCGATGGCCTTCTTCTTGAGGCCGGGCGCCACAGGCAGGGAGATCGCGCGCTTGGCGAGGTCTTCCGACACGGGGAACGCGCCCTCGCGATAGCCAAGGTACTCGAAGGCGGGCTGGCGATGAATCGCCGAGCCGTAATAGACGCCAAAGCCGATGCCCTTCTCCGTCAGGTGCTCCGCCAGCTTGTCGCGATCCGGCACCAGCACGGTGTACATGTTGTACACGTGGGAGAGGTCGTCGCGGAAGGCGGGGGTCTGAACGGGCGAGCCCTTGAAGAGCTGTGTGTAGAGACGCGCGTTCTCCACGCGCTCCAGATTGTTCTCGTCGAGGTCGGCGAGCTTCAGGCTCAGGATGGCGGCCTGCACGGTGTCCATGCGGCTGTTGTAGCCGACCTGGGTGTGCTCGCGGTTGATCGTCCCCGAGGGGGCGAGGCCGTGATCGCGCAGGCGGCGCACCGCCTCCGCCAGCTTGTCGTCGTTGGTGGTCACCAGGCCTGCGTCGCCGATGGCGCCCAGGTTGCGGGTGGGATAGAAGCTAAAGGCCGAAAGCTGGCCATAAGTGCCCAGGCGCCGTCCGTTGACGCGGGCGCCCGCCGCATGGCGCAGGTCCTCGATCACCGAGACGGAATACGTGCGCGCCACTGTTGCCAGGCGGTCGATCTCTGCCGCTTGTCCAAACATGTGAACGCCGATCACGGCCTTCGTGCGGGAGGTGATCGTCGCCATCGTCAGGTCGGGATCGAGGCAGTAGGAATCGGGCCTCACGTCCACAAAAACCGGCGTCGCGCCCAGGCGTGCCACGACGTCGGCGTTTCTGCCGGAGCTGAATGCCGGCATGATCACTTCGTCCTCGGGGCCGACGCCCAGCGCGTTCAGCGCCAGAAGCATCGCGTCCGTCCCAGAGTTCACCCCGATGCCATGCTTCGTGGAGATGTACTTGGCGAACTGCTCCTCGAACTTCTGTACGCCCGGTCCCAGAATGAACTGCCCGGACTGGAAAATCTTGTCCAACTCCTCCTTGTAGTCATCGAGGAAATGGTCGTTTACGGCGCGAAGATTGATAAAGGGAACGGCCATGAATCGTGCGTCCTTTCAGTCGGGCCAAGGGGGCAGGGCACACCTTCCCCGCCCTCGGTTAGAGGGGGGATGCTTCCCGGCCCTCCCCGGCGCGTCAACCGATAGTGAGGAGGGAAACGGCGGGAGCGGCGGGGAGAGGCAGCGAACGGCAGGAACGGCGGGGAACGGCCCAGGGGCGCAACGCAGTCGTCCTCGATACTCCCTTGCCCCCTCCGCCCCCGCCGTTCCCGCTGTCCCCGCCTCTCCCTGCTTTTCCCCGCCGTTCCCCCCTCCCAAGGACCTCCTTTGCCTGCGAGCCCCGATTTCCTGACCGCGTTCACGATCTCCTTCGAGGCGATTGGGCGGCTGTTTCTGGTGGCGCTTGTGGGTTTCATCGCGGTGCGCCGAAATCTTGTGTCACAGCAGGGAGTGGATGGGCTCGTCCGGTTGATGATCGATCTGATCGTGCCTTGCGCGCTCAGCGTCTCGATGATCAAGGGGTTTCGATTGGAAATTCTTTCAGAGGCTTGGCCGCTGATCTTGGTGCCTGCGATCTTCCTGCCGGCTTCGGCGATGCTGTCGCTGCTTTATTTCCGGCTTTGGCCTGGAGACAATCCTCAGGCCGACCGGGCACTTTCGGCCCTTTCGGCGATTCCCAACAGCTTCTATATCCCGCTCCCCCTGGCGATCGCCGTGACCCCGCCGGAGCACCATGTGCTGGTGGGTGTGCTGATCGGGGCGGCAGTGTTGGCGGTGAATCCGCTGCAATGGACAATGGGGACGTTCATGGTGATGGGCGACAGCGCCCGTAAGGTGGCGACCGTCGCCACCTCGCTGCGCCAAGCGCTCAACGGCCCCGTGATCGGGGTTGTTGGCGGGGTAGCGCTTTCCTTCCTCCCCGGCTTTCCCGAGGCCGCGCGTGCCGAGGCCGGGAGCTTCATGCCGTTGCGGATGCTGCTCCGCGCGATGGAGCTGGCCGGCAGCGCCATGCCCCCGCTGGCCATGATCCTGACGGGGGCGCTGATTGCAAAGTGCGAGCTGCGCCGCGCCATCTCCGTGCGCCGTGTCCTGCCGGTGCTCGCCATGCGGTTTCTGATTACGCCCGGGCTGGTGCTACTGGCGATCCGGGGGGGCCTGCTCCCTGTTTCCGGGCTACCGGCGTTCATCCTCATGCTGGTGGCGGCATCGCCCCCCGCGATGAATCTGGCGCTGGCCGCCAAGCGATACGACGGCGACTGGAGCATCATTTCCGGCGTCCAGCTTGTTGCCAGCCTGGTCGCGCTTGCCGCACTCCCGATCTGGATGTCCATAGGATTGCTTCTCTAAGCCTTGTTGCCGGTTATCGGGGTTTCCCGGATTTCCTTGCCCCGCCCGCGCGGTGACCCATGACGTATCGCCCCCGGCGGTGTGGGCCGCTCTGGCATGGACGTGGCTTTATCGCCGCCCAATGGCCGCAAGCCCCGCCAACGCAATGTTTGCCGCGTCAATTGTGCCCAGTTATTTACCCACCTGCGAAGAGTAACCCATGGCGCCGATCATCCAAATCAGAGGCCTCACCAAAGTTTACGTGCAGGACTTCGTCGGAGTCGAGCACGGGCGGCTCAAGATCCGGTTCAAGGACCGTCGCCGCGTCGCGCTGGAGAACCTCGACCTCGACGTGAGCGAGGGCGAGATTTTCGGCCTGCTCGGTCCCAACGGGGCCGGCAAAACGACCACGCTGAAGATCCTCATGGGGCTGCACTTTGCCACGCGCGGCACCGCCACCATCATGGGCAAGCCGCTCGGAGACCTCGCCGTGAAGGAGCGCATCGGGTTCCTTCCCGAGAACCCTTACTTCTACGACTATCTGACCGGCATCGAATTCCTTGACTACTACGGCCAGCTCTACGGCATGGACAAGGCGAAGCGCCGCAAGCGCATCCCCGAGCTGCTGGACAAGGTCGGCCTGACCCACGCGGGGGAGCTTCCGCTGCGGGGCTACTCCAAGGGAATGCTCCAGCGCGCGGGCCTCGCCCAGTCGCTGCTCAACGACCCCCAGATCGTGTTCCTCGACGAGCCCCAGTCGGGCCTCGACCCCTTCGGACGCAAGGAAGTCCGCGACCTGATCCTGTCGCTGCGCGACGCCGGCAAGACGGTCTTCTTCTCCAGCCACATCCTGCAGGACGCCGAGGTGATCTGCGACCGCGTGGCGATCCTCCACAAGGGCGAGCGCATCGCGCTCGGCCCGCTGTCCGAGATGCTTTCCGCCAAGGTCAAGGAGTACGAGGTGACGTTCTCCAATGCCGGCGACGCCCTGCAGAACAAGGCGAAGCAGAGCGCCCGGCGCTATGTCGTCCAGCGCAACGAGTACCTCGCCGTGTTCGACAAGGAGGACGCGGCGCGGGGGCTTGCGTCGGAGATTCTCGCAGGCGGCGCGACGCTGAATTCCTTCGTCGCGCGCAAGGAAACGCTGGAGGAATACTTCATCCGCGAGATCGAGGGGAAGAGACGCCAGGAACGCGAAGGCGGCTCCACGGCCAACTCCCGCGAGGAGGCCCGCAAGTGATCAAGATTTACGCCATTGCCATCAACACCTTCAAGGAGGCGGTCAGAAACCGCGTCCTCTACGTGTTGCTTTTCTTCTCCATCATGATCATGTTCGGCGCATGGATCGCGTCCTCGCTCAGCATCGAGGAAAACACGCGCATCGTCCGCAACCTGGGCATCGGGGCCATCAACTTCATCTCCGTGCTGATCGCCGTGTTCGTCGGCATCGGGTTGGTGTACAACGATCTGGACAAGAAGACGATCTACACGATCGTCTCCAAGCCGATCCACCGGTGGCAGTTCCTGCTGGGCAAGTATCTCGGGCTCCTCCTGACCATCGCCGTCAACGTGCTGGTGATGACGTGGATTTTCTGCTCCGTGCTCCACCTGCGCGAGCTGGTCACGGGAGACGCGCTGACCCGGGCGCTTTATCCCACCGGCTCCGACGGGCAAGTCGCCTATCGCGGTTCCGGGTATCATCTCTTCTACTTCGTTGCGTCGATCGCGAAGGCCCTGGTCTTCGGCTTCATCAACATCGTCTCCCTCGGATTCGATGGGATGGTTGTCACCCAGGGGCTCTTCGCCGCCTCGGTTCTGACCATTCTGGAGATGGCGGTGATCACGGGCTTCGCGGTGCTGTTCTCCTCGTTCTCCTCGCCGACGCTCAGCGCGTTCATGACGGTGATCGTTTTCGTCATCGGGCGGCTTAACCAGGACCTGTACCTTTTCGCCACGGCGATGGCCGACCGGGCGGGCGGCGTCGAATTCCTCTCCGGCGGGCAGGTGGTGTCCTACTACTTCGCTGTCGGGGCGGCCCACGTGTGCCCCAACCTTTCGATCTTCGACCAGCGCGCCGCGATCGCCTCGATGCAACCGGTGATGGTGGGCCCGCTGGAGGTCGCCTATGGCGGCGTCTATACGCTGCTGGTGCTGTTCGTGGCCATCGTGGTCTTCAATCGGCGGAACTTCAAGTAAGGCAAGCGGGGCACAATGCGCGGACGCGGCAACAGGGGCGGCATCAGGCTCGGCGAGGTCATCCTCGGCGGCGCCATCGTCGCGTGCCTGCTACTTGCAATTGGCTATCAGTCCCACCGTCTGCGCGATGTGAAGCAGGTGTGGGCGCGCTTCGAGCAGAGGTTCCGCCTTCCACCTGCCGACCTGATCCAGATGGCCGCGCTCGGCTATGACAGCGTCTATGCCGACTGGCTATGGCTCCAGTCCATCCAGGCCTTCGGGCGTGGCTGGATCACGGAGAACCAGAGCACAGAGCCCATCTACCAGTACTTCGACACGGTCTCCGACCTCGACCCACAATTTGTGGGGGTTTACCGGTTTGGCAACCTCGTCGTCGGCGACAACCGCCGCGACTGGGTCCTTGGCCAGGAACTGCTGCGCAAGGGCTCCTACAAGAATCCCCACAACTACGACCTTCCCCATCTGGGGCTGTACAACGCGATCTGGCAGTATGACGGCAAGGCCGATGCGCGCTGGTTTGCGCGCCGCCTCAAGCGCATCCCCGAGGCGCCCGCCTTCATGAAGCGCATGGAAGCCTTCATCGAGCAGAAGGACGGACGATTCGGCATCGCCTATGAATACAACATCCGACACTACATCGAGTACATCGCCGCCGACAGCGACATCGAGCGCGGCGTCATCCAGGGGCGCTTTCCCACGCTCCTGGACGCATGGTATCGCCGCGAGATGGAGTTTGCCATCCAGCGCTTCATTGAGCGGACCGGCAATCACCCCATGCGAATGGAGGACATCCTGGACCCCGCCATTCGGCCTGACTTCATGGGGCCCACCGTCGAGGGAATCAAGAGCGCCATCGAGCAGTTCGCCGACGACATCGACCGGCTCGACAAGAGCAAGCCCGTCCCCGAGGAGCTTGTCCAGCGGGTGGTCGCCGCCACGCAGTCCCGCATCGTGGGGCTTCCGCCCGAGCCATTCGGAACATGGTACATGATCCACGCCAACCTGCGCGAGCTGTATATCAAGGAAGGCTTCAAGATTGATCAAGAGTACCGGTTCCCCTACTTGGTCTCCGTCCGCGATATCTTCGATTCCGTCAACCCCCCGATGATGGCCGCGCAGACGTTCATCATGGACTATCACAAGAAGCACGGTACCCTCCCCGACGACGCCCAGATGGCCCCCTATAACTTGCGCGACATCATGGGTGGCCACTATGTGTACCAGCGCGAGGCCCCCGAGTCGCCGATCTATGGCGTGTTCTACAGCACCGCCGTCCGCCGCATCAGCGAGGGCAAGGATCCGCGCTTGGGCGCCCAGGGCCCCGGCCCGTTCCCCCTCCCGCTGGAGCCGACCCTCAAGGACTACCCCGAGGACTATGAATGGGGCATCAAAAACGGTTACATCCTGGCCGACGGCACCGAACTCTACGACCCGCCGGGGACGAAGCCCACGATGCCCGACGCTCCCACGACGATTCTCGACACGTTGCGGCCACTTCTGAACCCCTGACCGGGCCGCGGCGGAACATCACCCCTTGCCACAGGCCAAACCCGTTCCCCCTCCTATGGGTCGAGTCGGGGCTGCCCCATTGATCCCGACTCCCAATCGCCGTTGAAAGCGATCGCGCCCTTTGGCCCTATCGGACGTTCCCGCGCAACTCGTTGACCGCTGCCGAACAGGCGACAGCGCCGCCTTCGACGAGTTGTTCACCATGATCCACGACGACCTCTTCCGCTGGACCTACTCGCTCGTCCGCAACGAGGACGACGCCTTGGAGATCATGCAGGAGTGCTTCATCCGCATCTTCCGCCACCTGGGCCGGCTGGAGGATTCCAAGAAGTTTCCCCACTGGGTTTCCCGCCTGGTCATCAATCAGGTTAATACTTTTCGCGTAAAGCGGAGAAAAAACCAAACCGAAGAGCTGGAGGAGGGGTTTGATGTGGAGGAAGGGGCGCTCCCGTTGCAGGGCGCCGCAGCGCCGAACCCCCGGAAAGCCGCCGCCCATAACGAGATTCTGGCGAAAGTGAACCTGGCAATCGGCGAACTGCCCCCGCGCCAGCGCACGGCGGTGCTCCTTTTCGACGTGAAAGGATACAGCATCCGGCAGATCGCCGAGGAGCTGTCCTGTTCCGAAGGCGCCGTGAAATTCAACATCTTCCAGGGGCGACGAAAGCTCCGCCTGCTTTTGGGAGAGTTCGTTGACAAGGACGGCAAACTTACCCTGACGGAGTAATGGCGATGGTTGACAAGATCCACACCGAACCCGGCGACCTCGCAATGCCCGAGGGCTGGGAGCCCGAGACTGACAACGATCCAATGTTCGCCGCGCTGATTCAACTGGCGCGCGAGTCCGATCGCCCTTACACGCCGCCCCCGGCGCTCATGGAGGCCGTCCGCATGGAGACGCGCCGCCAACTTAAGGAGGAGGGCTTGCTCAAGTCATCCCCCGCGGCGGCCGAGGTGGGCTTCCGCGCGTGGGTGTGGACGATTCTCTTTGGCGGCAAGGCTGGCGGACAGATGATCCGCCTGGCCGCCGTCGGCTGCGTCGCCTTCGTCATCGGCAATCAGTCCGTAACCCCGACCACGCAAGTGGCACCTACCGCCCGCGCCACGAGCGCAGGCCAGGTTGCCTCCAACACCGAGCAGCCGACTGGCACCCCGCGCGATGTCGCCTACAACGGCGGCAGCATTTCCAAGAGCATGACCGACCTCACCAGCCGCTCCGTTCCGTCGCCCGCCGACGGGTGGACGGTTCCCTCGCGCACCGACCCCCGCATGGTCACGGTGGGCGCGTCCCAGTCGGGCGAGTGGGGCGCTTCGCGCACCGATCCGGCCGCAGTCGCCTATGACCAGCTTCAGATGCTCAAGTTTTCCTCTCTGGTTCAGGGCGACGGTCGCATTATGTCCTTTGATATCCAGCCGATCGAGCAGGCCGTCTCCCAGCTCGTCCTGCAGTCGGGCGTCGCCCACGATCCACGTGCCGGTGCGCTTCAGGCCTACAGCCGCGCGGAGCAGTCGCTCGAGGCGCGCCGCTATTCGGAGGCCATTCAGGAGTTTAACCGCGTCGCCGAGTCGATGCCCGGCTCCTCGATCGCGTTCCTCTCCCGCTATCAGGTTGCACGCATCGCCGACGAGGTGCTGCGCGACTACCCGCTGGCGATCGAGTCCTACAGCCGGTGCCTGACCGACTTCCCCACGCTCAGCGTTTCCCGGTCCGAGCGCCTCCGGATCGACGACCGCCTTCAGGTCCTTCAGGCGGGGCAGAACGACAATTGGCAGTCGCTCCGCGAGTGGGAGGCCGCTCGCGAGGCGAAGTCCACCGGCGAGGCCGTGGCCAAGCTCCTCGGCGTGGTCGCCAACTCGCCCTCGCCGCAGCTCGCTTCCGATGCCGCGGATCGTCTCAAGGAGATCGTCTCCGCCGACAACGGCGCCTTGCGCTCGGTCGATCACGAGCTGGTCTTGGCGGGGCTCCGCCAGCGGCTTGCCTCGTCCGAGCCCGGCCCGGCAACGGCGCGTATGCAGTACTCCCTCGCGGAGATCGTCGCTCGCCGCGCGTCGGTGCCCGGCCAGGCGCTCGCCGAGTACCAGCGCGCCCTGGAACTGGACCCCGACGACGCCACCGCGATGACGATCAGGGCCCGAATCAGCCAGATCAATAGGCCCCGCGCCATCGGCGGAGGAGCCAAGTAACGGGCAGTGTCCGCGATTCGCGGCTTGCGCTGGTGGGGCGGGGAGGCTAAACCGGCACGCATGATTCCAGCACCGAAAGGCGGCGCGCCGATGCGGCCCAACAAATCGATTCTCGCGGGGGCGCTTGTCGCGTTCGGGCTCGCCGCCGCGCCCTCCACGGGCGAGGCCGGATTCGTCCGCGGGGTTGGCATTTATTGCAAGGACCGCTTCCACGATACGCTGGACCTGTTCCGCCTCCGCGCCGGGTTCCCGCGCGATGGAAAGGCGATTGGCCTGAAGGCGCGGGTTACGTCGCTGGCCCAAGTCGGCTATGTGGCCTTTGATGGCACTTACGTGGGGCTTGATCGCCGTGGCGTCGGGATCGTGGACGAGCGCCGCCGGGAGGCGGGGGTCTCCGTTGCCTACGGTTCCTACAACGAGATGGAGCCCACCTTCGGCAACGGCTTCCTCAAGTCCAATTCAGACTGGAGCGTGGTCGAGGATCGCCGCATCTTGCGCAACCTCCCCTACTGGGATGACGGCCGTCAGCGCCACCTCAGTGTCGGCGCCGAAGTCGCCACGCCCCTTTTCGCCCTCGATGTGGGCGTCTATCCGGAAGAAGCCCTGGACTTCGTTCTCGGAATTTTCGCGATCGACATCTTCAACGACGACGAGCTGTTCGATCACTACATCCCCTATCGCCAAGCCACGACCGTCGCCGAGCCCAAGCTCGACGGCCCCTTCGCCAAGCAGCGCGCCCGCAACGCCGCCGTAAAGGCCGAGGCCGAGCGCCTTGCCGCGGAGAAGGCCCTTGAGGAAGCCGGCCAGGCCACGCCCGCCGACACGGAGGCCCAGATCGAAGTCCCCATGAGCTACGCGCCCGAGGGGACTATCTCCGACGAGGCCGCCGAGGAGGCGATCCGCGCGCTGGACGAGTCGGCGACGCCCGCGCCGGTCGTCGAGCCAACGGTCCCCCGCGAAGGCGACACCGATCAGCCCACGGGCTAACCCGCCACTCCAGCAGACTAACCAGCAATCAATCCGCTTTCCCCCGCCCCGTCCCGCCGATACTCTTGGCGTGATGTGGCAATTTTACCCAACGGCGGGGACAACCCATGGCCAGGCGCAAGTTTGTGGCAGGTAACTGGAAGATGAATCTCGGGCAGGCCGAGGCCGCCGATCTGATCGGGGCGCTGCTGCCGCTGGTGCAGGCGTTCAAGAACGCCGACATCGCCGTGTGTCCCACCTACCTGTGCCTGGGCGCCGTCAAGGAACGCCTGCGCGGCACCCACGTCCTGCTGGGGGCCCAGAACGCCCACGTTGCGGAGAAGGACGGCAAGCTCATCCAGTCCGGCGCCTTCACCGGCGAGGTCAGTCCCGCGATGCTCAAGGACGCCGGCGTGGAGTGGGTGATCCTCGGCCACAGCGAGCGCCGCCAGTTTTTCGGCGAGACCGACGCCAAGGTGAACGCCAAGGTGCGCGCGTGCTACGAAGTGAACCTCAAGCCGATCGTCTGCGTCGGCGAGACGCTTGCAGAGCGTGAGGCTAATAACACGCGCTCCGTCGTCGAGGCCCAGGTCCGCGGCTGCCTCGCCGGGCTCCCCGGCGCCCGCGTCGCCGAATCGGTCATCGCTTATGAGCCCGTCTGGGCCATCGGCACCGGCAAGACGGCCACCCCCGCCATGGCCCAGGAAGTCCACGCCGTGATCCGCGCGCTGCTGGTTGAGCTATTCGGAGCCACCGTCGCCGACGCCGTCCGCATCCAGTATGGCGGATCGATGAACGCCGCCAACGCGAAGGAACTCCTCGCCCAGCCCGACATCGATGGCGGCCTGATCGGCGGAGCGGCGCTCAAGGACGCGGATTTCGCGACGATTATCGAGGCGGCGCAGTAGGGGGCTGGGCGCGGGCACCGGTCACCCGGGCGATTCGATTTTTTCCGCACCCGACCAGATGGACGAAATTGACCTGATTGACACATTGGACGACAATTGGGCCAATCCCGTCAATCCGGTCCATCGAGTTGTAGCGGCTACCGGAGTCACCTACTCCGTTTGCAAGGCTTTCCCCGCCGGGCGTGGCTCCGCGTCCTTGTCGCCGAGAATGGAAGCAACAAGCCGCTCCACCCGCTCGCCCAGTCGCAGCGGCCAGTTCCACGAAATCACGATCTGGAAGGCCATCCAGCCGATGGCTCCGCCCACAATGACGTCGCCGGGGTGATGGCGCCTCGACCGCACCCGTGCCCATGCACAGCCGAACGCGAGCAGGTACCACAGCACCTTGGCCCGCGGCATCACCAGCGCGAGCCAGGCGGCGAGGCCAAAAGCCGAGGCGGCATGGCCCGAGGGGAAGGATGCATAGTCGCCGATGGAGAGCACGCGATTGCGCTCGCCGATGGGGACCGTTCCGCGCACCCATCCCAGTATTTCCAGCCCGGGGCGATCCGGCGAGAACCATAGCCAATAGTCGCCGACCTCCGGCTTGAGCACGGGGTTGTTTTTCGTTGCGAGGTACTCGGCAACTTCGCGGGAGGCGTCCTTGCCCATCAGAAGGCCATATCCCGGGCGCGCCCTGCCGCTGGCGTTCTTGACGCCGGCCACGATCACGGAGAGCAGCAGCAGCGCCACCAGGAAGGGAACAATGGTCCGCCGCACCTCTGGCCGGTAGATCCACAGCAGGATCACGCTGGAGGCTATCGTGGCGTTGCCGACGAAGTATTCCATGGTGCTTAGCCACGACGTCAGGAAATCCAGCGGACCCGTGAGCAGGCCGTAGAAGAAATTCCACGAGGCGGCGGAATAGTAAATCTCGATCACCGCAAGGATCAGGGGGATCAGGAAGATCGCCAGATGGCGATAGCCCAAGGGCCGGGGGAGGGCGTCGGCGGCGAGTCTCGAATCCATCGGGTCTTGCGGGGCCGCCTCTTGCCGAAAGGGTTGCGCTCGTGGCCCCGGCGGGGCCTCAATTCCGCCCCTTTCGGGGGGGCGTATGGAGTGCCCGAATCGTTGGGGCGCCGCGCCGGCTGCGTAAAGTCGAAACTAACGGGCTATGTCAGACAAAGCCTAAAATCCAAAGGTTGCGTGGGCGTCTCGCCCGGGCCCCGACGAGATGAATTCCCGCACTCTCCCCCTCGCCATCTTCCTCGTCGGCCTCCTGGTTTGCCTCGCCGGCAATGCCCAGCACGCCCTTTGGGATCGCGACGAGCCGCGCTATGGCGTGGCGACGCGGGAGATGCTGGAGACCGGCGACTGGATCATCCCGCACTTCAACGGCGAGACGCGCTACGACAAGCCGATCCTGATCTACTGGCTGATGGCGGGGCCGATGAGCCTTTTCGGCATCGGCGAATTCGGCGCGCGGTTCGTCTCCGGCGTGATGGGGGCGTTGCGCGCCCTGCTGGTGTTCTACTTCGCCCGGCGCATTGGCTGCGGAGAACGTGGCGCCCTGCTTGCGGCGGCGCTGGCGCTGTTTGTGCCACTGCTGCTGGTGATTTCCAAGGCCGCGACGATCGACTCGACGCTGATCCTCGCGATCACCGGGGTGCAGTGGCTCCTGTGGGAGTCCGGCGACAGGCCGTTCTCCTGGCGGAGGCACCTCGCCCTGTGGGCGCTGCTCGGCGTGACCGTGCTGCTCAAGGGGCCGCCGGGCCCGCTGATCGCCGCGCTCACGTGGCTGTCGCTGGCGACCTGGAACGCTGTGTCGCCCATTGCGTCGCAGGCGCCGCGCGCGAGCCCGACGGACCGGGTCCTCCGCGCCGCCGTGGGAATTGTCGCCTTCCTCGCCGTCACCATGATCTGGGTGGCGCCCGCGTGGATCAGGACGAATGGCGACTTCATCATGACATCGATCAACCGCCACGTGGTCGAGCGCGCAAAGACCTCCCTGGAGGGCCACAGCGGCCCATTCTTCTACTACATCCCCGTGCTGATCGTGACGGCGCTGCCGTTCACTGGCGTGTTGCTTGCGGGCGCCGCATGGGCCGCGCGCAACACGCGGGAGCGCACGGTGCGCTTCCTGTGGTGCTGGATTGTGCCCGCGGTGATTGTCTTCTCGCTGGTGAAGACCAAGCTGCCTCACTACGTTGCGCCCATGGTCCCGGCGTTCTGCCTGATGGCGGGGCTCTGGTGGACGCGATTCGTGGAGGAGGGCAACGCGGCGCTCCGTCCTCGCCCGTGGGTGGTTGCCAGCGGCGGATGGCTGGCGGTTGTCGCCGGATTCGCCGCCCTCGGGATCCCGCTCGGCGCGTCGGTGATGGGATTCGGGCTCAATCCAATCGTCACCATGGCGGCGGGTGGGATCATGGGGCTCGGATTCTGCTGGGGCGGCGTGCTGTGGCTTCAGGGCGAGTGGCATGGCGCCCTCGCGAAATGGTTCGGCGGCTGGCTCGCGACGCTCGCGATTGCCTTTTTCCTCGTGCTGCCGGAACTCGACGCAATTCGCGTTTCCAAACCCACGGGGGTCTGGGTCAGGGAAAACGCCCCACCCGGCGCCTATCACATGATGTCGGATTTCGACGAGCCCACGATGGTTTTCTATGCGCGGAACCGCTTCCGCACGATGGGAAAGCGCGAGTGGCCGGAGGTCTTTGCCAAGCTTAACGATTTACAGACCCCCGCCGTGCTCGTTATCACCCAGACGCGCTGGAACAATTTCCTTCGCGACTATCAGGGTCCCATCGACCCCCGCGTCGGCGTGCGGCGCCGTATCGATGGGTTCCAGATTGAAAGCGGCGGCCCCGAAACCGTCCTGATTGTTGGCAACTGGTAGGCATCCAGAAGGGAACCCCCCCGGGAACTGCATGTTTTCATATATCGACCGCGACCTGATCCGATCCTTCATCCTCGCCTTTCTGGTGGTGGTGGCCTTCGTCCAGATTGGCTACCTCGTCAGCATTATCCTCCAGATGGCGTCGGATATTTTCGCCGGCGGCGAATCGAAGCTGGGCTGGCTGATGCTGTACTACCTGTTCTCCGTGCCGCGGCAGTTTGCCTACACGATCCCCGTGGGCACGGCGATGTCGGTGCTGTGGGTCTATACGGTGAAGGCCCGCCAGAACGAGCTGCTGGCCTACATGGCCGGCGGCGTCAGCCCTCTGCGCATCGCGGCGCCGTTTCTCGTGATGGGCGGGCTGCTTTCTGTCGGGTGCTTCCTGACCATCGAGTACCTCGCCCACCCCGGCGACCGCGCCGCCCAGCGCATCGAGGCCGTGAATATCCAGGGGAAGGCCGCCGACGCCCTCACGCGCGAGCGCAACGTCTTCCAGAAGGGCGAGGGAAACCGCTTCTTCAATATCCGCTCCTTCGACCCCACGCGCGAGGTCATGGAAATTCCCATCATCATCGACATGGGAACCGACTGGAACCAGATCGACTGGCGGCTGGACGCGCGCCGTGCCGAGCGCGTGCAGGAGGGCGAGAATGCCGAGTGGATTTTCCGCGAGGCCGTTTACCGGAAGTGGAACAGCGAGGGCGTCCTGACCGAGTACCGCGCGGCGCCATCCCTCAGCGAGAGCGAGCTCGGCCAGCCCCTTGAGGCCGACCTTACGAAGTATCTCCGCCAGCGGTTCCGTCCCGCGCAGATGAGCACGATGGAGCTAATCGACTACATCTCCCTCTTCAAGCTCCAGAACAAGCCCTCCTATCGGCTGCAGACCAACCTCTACTTCAACTTCGCCATTCCACTGGGCAGCCTGATCCTCACCCTGCTGATGTGCGCCCATGTGCTCAGGCCGTCCTCCGCCGGCGTGGTGGCGGGCTTCGGCGGCGGGCTGGTGTATATCGCGTTCTACTACCTCATCCTGCTTGGCGCGCGCGTCATCGCGTTGTCGGGGTATATGTCGCCGCTGCTGGCTGCCATCGCGCCCAATGCGCTATTCCTGCTATTCGGCATCTGGATGCTGAACCGGTATCGCGCGCTGTAGGGTTAGGCTGTGTTTGATAAATGGCTTCGAGCTGGTCCGTTGAGCGAGAACGGGTCATGACGATGGCGCCGATGACGAGGCGATGTGGTTCATCGTCGAGGAATCGCGACGCGTCAGGACGAAGGCTCGCAGCCATCGGAAAGCCGAATGCAATTGTCAAACACAGCCTAGAGCTGGGTAATTGTCCTGAATAGCGCACGGGCCGGCGTTGACTCCTTACCCTTCGCTTCGGTCGGCGGGACGTGGGAAATCCAGCCGGCGGGATCGATCTCAAACACCACCGGACGGTCGATCGTCGTCAGGCTGATCGTGGCCTCCGAACCCGGACCAAGGATCTCCTTCCCGCGCAGCGGCTCGCCTTCGGTCGAGAGCATCCACGGCACCGGCATCGTGCCACTTCCCTCGTTGGCGATTGTCAGTTCCGTTCGGTATTCCACGGCGCGGGAAATGGGATCCTGAATCAGGAACGCCTGAGCTTTCCTGATGCGATAGCGCGGCACGACGCCCTCCACCAGCCACTCCTCGAAGAAGTCGGCGAGTTCCTTGCCCGATGCCTTCTCCATCGCCTCGCGATACAGGTCCAGCGTCATCGGCCCGCCGCTGTGTGAGATGACTTCGAGAAGCCCCGCGGCAAAGGCATCCTCGCCCACCACGCCCCGCAGCATGTGGTGAAACGCGACCGCGCGCATCGGGTTGGCTTCGCGTGCGCCTGCCGCGCGGAGAGAGGGTGATAACGCACCCTTCCAGCCTTCTTCGGTCGAACCCTCGATGTCGAACGGGCGCGTACTCCGCGCCACGAACTCCCATGGAATCAGGGACACTTCCTTTCGCTGAAGCCCCAGCCTCATGCGCGGATCGCCCTGCGCGGTGGCATAGTTGTGCAGGTAGTCGATCAGGCCATCGCGCAGAAGCAACGGCTCCTCGAAGGTGGGGAATGACTTCACCACGATCTCGCGGATCAGGCCCCGGTTCACATTGCGAAAGGCATCCTCGAACGCCCACTTGGTGGGCGAGAGATAGTCGTCGTAGTCGGGAAGCAGTATCTCGAAGCGGTCGAGCACCGGTGAAGGAATCACCAGGGGATCACCGGATTCCTGCTCGGGAATCTCGTGCAGGACCAGACGCTGGGGCGGCTGTCCGAGGAGGCGCCTGATGCGGTCCAGCGGCTCCGACCAGATCGCGTGGAGCTGACTGCCCAGGGCATCACGTCCCTTGAGCAATGCAAACGTCACGTTCAGGTCGCCTTCGCCCCGCGGCGGGAACTCCTCCAACTCTGCGGCCAGCAACTTTCCCGGCGAGTCCGCCAACGGCTGCACGAGTTCCACGCGGTCGCCTGCCTTGACTGAACGCGCCGCGCCACACAGCCACGCAAGCGGTTCGACGCTTGGAGCTGAAATGCGGTATGGCGCCTCGCGATAGGCCATCCCGATGCGCCCGGCGTTGTAGTCCGCCGCAACCGCCTCTCCATACCACGGCCCCAGAAAGGCGAAGCGCCGGAATCGCGGATGATAGGCGCGCTCCCAGAGGCGGTCCCCGCGCCGCGTGGGACGCAGGAGGAAGTGCAGAGTGCGCGGCTCCGCGCCCAGCGCGTCGGTCAGGCGGATCGCGCGAAGGTCGCTCGTGGCGGCGAATGCTCCCGAAGCAATCTCGCCCGCCACGGCGCCGTCGTCGGCTCTTACCGAGAGAATTTCGAGTGTGGGTCCAAACGTCACGGCGATGACCTGCTGTGGATCGACGGGGGCGTGGACGGTAAGGGCGATGCTGACTTCGTCACCGGGGGAATCTGGGAGGACAATATCGCGGTTTGTTATCTCTACGAGCTGGATGCGCCCGCGATCCGTTCCATGGGGGGCCGCGGCCAGCAACTTGTCCGGGCTGACCGTGGGCGGCGGAATCATTCGGACTGCATGGAATGCCGCAACCCCACCTGTGGTGGCAAGGAGGAGGCCGATCGCTGTCGGCAGGATGCGCCATTGCTTCGATTGAAAGCGGATTGCGGCGATCAAGCGCAGCGTCGTGGCGGGGCGCAGGCTCCAGAATCCGGCACGGCCCCCGCCCCTGCGGTCTGGCGAGGGGAGAAGCAGTATAGCCAGCCCTATTGGGAGGAGCGCGTAGGCGTAGCAGACCAACGCCTCGCGGACCAAGGTGCCCGTCGGCACAAGGATTCCGAGAAGGGAACTGGAAAGCTCGAAGACCTCGGAGGCGGGCGCGGAGAGAAGCCGAAAAGCGACCAGTGGCCCGAGGCCCACCCCGGTGAGGAACAGCGCCCCCAGATCGTGCCTTATCAGCAGGCGACAGAACAGCCCCATCGCCCCGGCGGATATGCCAAGCGGCAGGGCGCAGGTCACCACGTAGATGGCGGGGGGTAGCCAAAGGACGTCCAATTCGGCACGCCAGGCACCAATTACAGACCAGAGGGAAACGAGCGCCACCGGCGGAACCAGCATCAGGGCGATCGCCGCCATGGCGGCGAGAACGAAGACCGTGGGATATCGCAGTCGAGCGAAGAGCGGGCGAAGCGCTCGGCGGCGCTCCCATTGGGCGATAATCTCGACCCCTAGAATCGCCCCGGCCAGGGTGAAGAAAATTCCGAAAAGCGAAACGCCGGTCACGCCCCCAGGGAACCACGCGGAACTCCCCGCCCCGAACGACGGGTCGCGCCCATACCACCACGCCCCCGCCCAGGCGGCCACCATGATGGATCGCCACCGCCAGGCACGCGCAATGCGGAGCACTTCTATCCGGGATTGCGTTGAAAACGCACCCCAAAGGGCTATTCCGTTCGACAAGGGGGCGGGCGGAAGGCTCCCCCCCACCTCCCGCGCTCCTGCGGATGGGCCCCCTTGGGGAACTTCTCCCCCGCGCTGGTTGTCATCGATCATGGCGGAAGCCGTTCGCACAGGCCGCGCACGGGATGCAACCGGCATGGGGGCACCCGCGGGAGGCCAGAGTTTCCGGTACAATGCACTTGCCCTGCGTTGATCCGAATTCTACCTTGCGTGAAGGGTTACGACCGATAAACCGGCCCATGCAAGGGGCTGCCCCCCTCCCTTTGCATCCGTGCCGCCACTCGCACGAGGAATCGTATGGTCCGCAGACTGCTGCTCGGAGCCGTTGCATCACTTGGGTTGCTCGCCGCGGCGCCCCCCGTGGGGGCCACAGATGGTTCCCATAGGCCCTCCGCCGAGGTTCCCCGCGAGTTCTCGCAGGCGGCATCCCTCGCCACCTTATTCTATGATCCCGCTCTGGGCGAAGTCGAGTTTCTCGACCGCGTGGGGCGCGACGCGGAGGCACTTGGGTTTGACGTGGCCCGCACATTTTCCATCGGAAATGCCGTCGTGCTGCGGGGCTCGGTCGCCGAAGTTCTGGCGGCTGTGCGCGCCGCCGAATCACTCCCCGTGCGATCCGTTGGGCCCGCCTATGCATACGGCGGGGTGCTGACGCCGGATAGCCTGATGGCCGTGAGCAACCGACTGCTTCTCGCATTCCCCGCCACCGCTACGGAGACCGCGAAGGAATCCTTCTACCGCGCCCACGGCCTCGAACGCGTCCGCGAACTTGCCAACGGCGAAGTCGTCGTGCGCTCCGGTCAGGAGCCCTCGATGGCGATGGTGGCCTATGCCAATGGCCTCGCATCCGATAGCCCGCTCCTTCTTTCGGCCACGCCTGAATTCCTGCTTGCCGGCCAGCCGACCGTGAACACCAACTCGATCCAGATCACCGACCCCTACTTCGAAACCTTTCAGTGGCACCTTTGGAACACTCCCTCGTCTCTGGGCAGTGGTGCCGGGCAATTGGATGCGGATATCGATGTGCCGCGCGCGTGGATGATCAACCGGATGGGCGCCGCCTCGCTGCTGCGCGGCTCGGAGTTCGGATTCTCCGGCGTCACCGCTTCCGTATTCGATTCGGGAATCCAGACGAGCCACGAGGAACTTTCCGCCGCGATCAACCAATTCGCCCCCGGCTTCGACGCCGTGGACGGCGGCGCGCCGCTCCCCTCGCAGAACCTGAGCGGCGCCCACGGCACCGCAATGGCAGGCCTGATTTCGGCCCAGATCAACGGCCGCGGCATCGTCGGCGTCGCGCCGGGCGTTCGCCTGTATGCCTCGCGCGTCTTTGGCCAGGACTACAGCACAAGCAACGTGCAGCTTAGTAGCGCATTGCAGGATTCGATCAACAAGGACGTGGACGTGAACGTCCACCCCTACTCGCTGCCGACGCTGGCCCCGGATAGCACGGTCGCCGGCCAGATCGATCTCGACTTCCGCCGCAGCATCGAGTCGGGTCGCGGTGGGTTCGGAACGCCGAATATCGCCTCCACCGGAAACTTCAGCGCACAGGTGGAGTATCCCTCCTCGTCCATTTGGACGTTTGCCGTCGGCGCGGTCTCCGCCGCGAATGCCCGAATCGAGGATGCAAACTGGGGCGGCACGGGCGTCGATTTCGTGATGCCCGCCTTTAGCAGTGTTAGCGTTGGTGCCGGATTCGTTGTCACCGACCTGGCTGGACGCGATGGCATTTCCCCCTCGACCACGGGCTTCCCCGGAAACGAGTTGGGAAATTTCGGCGGGCTTGGGACCATCGGCTTCCCGCGCAACTCCGCCGCCGACAGTTCCTTTCTGGGTACCAGCGTCTCGGCGGCGCTTGCCGGCGGATTGGTTGCGCTGCTTTATTCCGATAGCAGATTCGACGAGCTTCCGCCCTTCAATCTTGAGGCTGTCGCCGGTCTGGAACAGGCCCCCAACTCTCGCCGTGCCCGTCGCTTGCGCGCGCCACTGCGCCCCAACGACAATAGCATTCTGGCCGTGCTGAAAGGATTCAGCGACCTGCCGGGCACATTGGGCGGCGGCGCGCCCAATCCTTTCGTCGACAAGACGTTTCTTCAGGATTTGTCCTATGTGGAGCAGGTGGACGAATTCCTCGGATTCGGCAGGCCAAACGCGGCGCGTCTCCTTGCCGTGCCCGCAGGCCTTCCCTCCCCGGATTCGGGATATGAAAGCGCGATCACCGATTTCCTTCAATACACCTTCGTTGGTGGCATAGAGCCAATCAACCGAGAAGAAGTGTACCAGACTTGGGAAGCCGACCAAAACGACCAAGTGGCCGTTTTCCTGACGGCGACAGACGCTGATCCGACAATCATATCCCCGGCATTCGATATTCTCGGCGACGGCGGCGCGCTCTACTTCGAGGACGGAACGACGATTCCCGGTCCCCTCACCGTCCTTTCGGAGAGCGTTCCGCTGACTCCCACGGGATCCGACACACTGGTTCTCCCCCCCGGCGCAAACCTGCTGTGGAACCCAGAAGGCACATATCTTTCGGGTCAGCGCATCAGCGTCGTCAGCCCCCGCCTCTCTCCCAGCGACATCCCGACCACCTACTCACTACTTGGTCCTGGAGTAACGTCGATTCCGCCAGACGTGCCGATGCTGCTGACGCTTCAGATGGCGCACGAACTCGGCGTGGAGAACGTCTCGTCCGTCGTCCCATTAGCTGGAACTGCGACCAGCTCGTTTCGCGAAATCGACCCGATCATCATCTCTGTGACCTATTTTCCCGAGGACCCCGACGCGGGGGTGGAGCGCACCACCGAGATCGGAAGAATCACAGGCGACAGCTCGGGACGGCCCAAGCAGCGCCTGGAGACGGCGGTCAGCCTGCAGCTCCCCAGCAACGGGCCATTCGTCGCCGCCTTCCGCGCGGGACGAAGGGTCCCCGGGCCGATCCAGTATTACTTCCCCTGGATCGACGCCGACCAGATGATCATCCGCCCCTACACGTTCCTGATCCCGCCGGTGCCGAGTGGCTTCAATGGCTTCAGCATCAAGATCACGCTCAATCCCGGCGCATCCTACCTTCCCACGTGGCGCGATGTCCCGGTGGCGCCAAACATCAACGTCGAGCAGGTTCACGCCGTTCGCCGCGACATGCGGGGCTTCCTGTTGTATAGCGCCAAGTTCTCCTATTTCGATCCCTCCTACATCGACTACTTGAACCAGACCGAGTTCATCCTCGGCGATGGCATTTTTGCGACGTGGTCTCCCTCCCAGTCGGAGGTTCAGGTGGTTCAGCCGCCGGGCAATCTGACGGCCTTGGAACTGGAACCCTACATCGACGACCCCGCGACGCGCGCGCAGGGTTTTCCGCGCCGTTTTGTCCGCCACATGAGTTCGGGCGTGGAGATCACCGGCCTAAAGTCCCATCCATCCGAGGAGATCCTCGCGATCACCGCTTCCCGCCCTGACGGCTCGGGCGGCGGACTGGCCACGCTGACCAACGACGGCGTGAACTTCACGGAGGTAGTGCCCGTGGAGCAGGCCTTGGGTGCCCGCCATCCCTCTTGGTCGCCCACTGGCAATCAGCTTGTGTTTAGCGGGCCCAGCTATGTCCGCATCGTCAACTTCGTCCCCGGCGAAGGGCCGAAGGTCGAAACGATCATCGCCGAGGGACATCCCTTCCTAACCGATTTCCGTCATCCCGTTTTCGACAAGACCGCCGGTCTCGTGATCTTCTCCGCCCGCCGCATCGGGCTTCCAGTAGGGAACAACCCCCTCCAGCTCTATGTAGCCACTCGCAATGGGCGTATCTTCGGCTTCCGGGCCGACGCCGAAGGGAACGCGCTGTCGTTCCTTCGGGGCTGGGAGAACGTCGATATCTACGATCTGGACAGCTTCAACGGCGGGGCCGGCAACGAACGCCTGGTCTTCACCGCCAATGCGTCCACGCTCCCCGTCTACGATCCGGACTCGGGCGATGTCGTCGAGCCCGCGCAGCCCGGCGAGTATTCGCGCCTGTTTATCCTGGAGAACCTCAATCAGGTGACCATCTACCCGGATGTTCGCCCCGTGGTTACCTCTCCCACGCTCGTTTCCCAGCTGCCAGACGGCGAATTGTATTCCGCGCGGTGGGGACGTATTTCTCCAAACGGACAGGAACTGGCTTGGTCACGCATTCGCCAGCCAACGAATTCCAGCGAGAACAATCGCATCGGCGCGGTCGTTCGCCAGCAGCTTTTGGATCGCGATTTCGTGCCGAACTTCATCCCGCCGCCGCCGGATCCGCCGCCCTCGGTGACGCCGGTTCCGCCCACGCCCGGACCACCCGACAACAGCCGCATTGTCCTGACCAGCGATATCGAGTTCGCCGGCAACGAAAATGGCTGGAAGTTCAACAGCGGCGGGTTTACGGAAAACCCTGCGCTGGCGCGGTACGAGTCCATCGATGGTATTCCCAAGGACATCGCTCCCGGCATTATAGGCCTCTATTCCGGCTCGCTGTCCGTCATCGAGGAGCAGAACGCCCTTGTGGCAACCGTGCGGTTCCAGGCCAGAAGGGCAGGCACCGCCACGTTCACGATGCTAACCGCCCCGCCTCGCACGACGGAGGCTGAGGACGAATTCTTTGATCCGATCCCGACGATCGTTGGCGCCAGCGCCTCGGTAAAGGCCGCGCCGCGTGGCGTCGTCGATCCCGTCCGCGTCTTTGCCGAACCAGCATCCCAGCAGATAACCACGGGGCAGATCATCACCGTCCGCATTCGCATGGATCCGAATGGAAATCCCGTTCAGGCGCTCCGCGCTTACATGAGCTACGACGCCGAACTACTCTTCTATGAATCCGGGTCTTTCAACACCGCGATCTTCAACCGACCACTCAGCGATGGCGCCCTGGTTCTGGCCGCCAACAACAGCAACAATGTCTTTGGCTTCTGGGGATCTCCAGAGAGTCTCATCGATGTCATCCCCGACGCGCTGTACCTCTTCCGTGCCCGCGTGGCCGCCACGGTGGGCACGCCGCCCAGCCAAGTCCCGACAGTTCGCCTGCGCGTGAACAGCAGGACGTTCGAGAGCGCCTTCACGCAGGAGACGAACAGCCTTGGCGACCTCAGCCTTTCCCCGGCCCCCGAGGACGCGAAGACCGTAGACCTCCTCTTCCGTCCGCCCGCGGGGCTGTTCACCCTTCCGATCGAGGACCAGAAGTATCTCCTGTCCTTCGACCTGTTGAACTTCCTGCCGGACAAGTCGCCCAACGGCGGCCTCGTCCTCGACGACATCACGCTCTACCGCTTCGACGAGTTTTCCAGTTGGTATTCCACCTGGGGCTTCGAGGTGCCTCCCGGCAATCCCGCAACCGTCACCTTCACCGCCAACAGCACGGCGGGCGTGGAGAGCGAAATTGCGATCGCCGTCACCGACTGCTGCTTCGACTCCTCCGGCCAAGTTGGCTGCGACAGTGGAACCACGAGGAGCGGCGTTCGTCTCGATTCCCTGACGCTATCCCCCGGTTTCTACACCGTGGTCGTTTCCACTTCCAACAAGGCCGAGACTGTCCTCGGGTGGACCTCGACCCGTGCGCTCCTGCCAAACCTTGGCGACGCATGTGCCTCCCCCGCGACCCGCGCCGTCACCAATTCAACCGAGGCATGCGCCCTGCGCGTACCGATCTCGGGCGCCACAGGTTCGTCCTTTGGCGATAATCCCTTCTACGATGGACGCGGGTTTTTCTCCGGCACGAATTGCGATCCCACGCCTGTCCAGTCGGTCATCAAGAACGTCACGCCCATTTACGAGGCTCTCTTCTCCGACATCGACGCACGCGCCGATTGGGATCAAGGCCCGGCGGACACGCCCTTCACGCGTCCCGTGTTCGGCAGCACCGCCGATGCCCTCACGATCTCGACGATCGACCGCAACCAGACGTTCGGATTCTGGTCATCCCAAGCCGAGTCCATTCCGCTCGGCACTGTCAGCGTCTCCCCGGCTTCACCGGTGGCCATCTACCGTGCCACCTTCCGCGTGGTGAATGCGGGCGAAGGCAATGCCCTCTCCGTGCCGGACATCCGCCTGCGCCTTGCGACGAACGAATTCCAGCGCTCCGTCTCCGCCGTCCTCGTGGCGCGTGGCCAGGGCGTCGTCGTTCCCCGCACCAACAGCCCACGCGAGGTGGAGGTGTACATGGTGCTGGAGGAAGTCCCCGCCAGCCTCCAATCCCTCATCGCAGCGTTCGACATCCTCGCCTTCTATCCGGAGAGCGAGGCGCCGTTCCGCACGGTGACATCGGAGCCGATCGAACTTGAATGGGTTCGCATCGAGCGCGTTGACATCCCGAACTATCCCAGCCCGCGATAACCGAAGTCGAAAACCGCATCAACCACACCGCCCGGCGACTCACCTCGCCGGGCGGTGTCATTTTCGTGGCGACTCCCAAATCCCACTTTCCTCCCGCCGGGGGCGGGTCGAGCATCACGCGGACTGACCAGCCACGGCGGCGCGCGGACTATGGCATCGATTTTCATCAGCATGTCGGGAGAGGGGCGCGGCCATGCCACCCGCATGAGGGCCATCGCCGACGAGCTGCGCGCGCAACACCGCATCACCATCTTCGCGCCCGGCGACGCCCACGAGATCATCGAGCCCGCCTTTCGCGGCAGCGATATTCCCGTACACGAAATCCCCTGCCTCCGATTCTTCTACACGCCGAATGGGCGACTAGATACTGGACGCACCGTTGCCGGTAACGCGAAGTACATTTTGGGATTCCGCGGATTGCTGAGGACGCTCCGGACGCATATCCAGCAGGGAAAGCCGGACCTGATCATCACTGATTTCGAACCTGCTCTTCCACGCGCGGCGCGGCAGTGCGGAGTTCCCTACATCAGCCTCAACCATCAGCACTTCCTCGTCGTCAATGACCTCTCCGGCCTACCCGCGCAATTGCGCCGCCACGCCTTCCTCATGTCGCTCGTCGTCCGCCGCTACTACAGCAAGCAGGCGCGGACGATCGTCTCATCCTTCTACTTTCCGCCAATCAAACCCCAATACCGCGACCGCGTGGTGCAGGTCGGCGTGATCCTGCGGCCCGCCGTGGTCGCCACTCCCCGCGCCGACGAGGGACACCTCGTCGCCTACCTTCGCAAGTTTGCGCTGCCAAACGTGCTCGATGCCCTGCGCGGATGCGGGCGTCCCGTGCGTCTATACGGCCTTGGCGCCAAGGCGACGGATGGAAACATCGAATACCGCGAGATCAGCGAGGCGGGATTCCTCCGCGACCTCGGCACCTGCTCCGCCCTCGTCACCACAGCGGGGAATCAGCTCGTGGGCGAGGCGCTCTACCTCGGCAAGCCCGTCCTCGCGATGCCCGAGCCCAACAACCAGGAGCAATACATCAACGCCCACTTCCTTCGGGAGGAGGGAACCGGCGACTGGATCGATCTTGACCGATTGACTCCGGCCACCTTGCGTGGCTTTACTGAGAAGCTGGATGAATATAGGTCACGCATTGTTCCCGATAAGTTCAACGGCAATCCACTTGCCATCAAGACGATCGAGGACTTCCTATCCTCCATCGCAGAGGGCCGCGCATCAAAGTAGGGAGGCATCACGTTGAACAGCCTGCTCCGCCTGCCCGGATTCCTGCAAACCATCCGCAAGACGCGCCGCCGCCAAGTCGTCCTTCCGCGGATGCTCACCTACATCGTCACCTTCACCTGCAACGCCCGCTGCATCATGTGCGACTCGTGGAAGATGGAATCGCCGAACGACCTCAAGCTGGAGGAGATCGAGGGCATCTTCGCACAGCTTCCGCGCCTGGACGCCGTGCGGCTTACCGGCGGGGAGCCCTTCGTGCGCAAGGACCTGCCGGAGATCGTCGCGCTGGTGCAGCGCCAACTCCGCCCCAGCTTCCTGCACATCACGTCAAACGGATTTCTCACCGATCGCATCGTTAAGTTCTGCGAGGAACGCGACAAGTCCATCCCCCTCAACCTGCTCTTCTCCATCGACGGACCGAAGGAGAAGCACAATCACGTCCGCGGGCGGGAGACTGCTTGGGACAGCGTGATGAAGACGCTCAAGGAACTCGCGCCCCGCAGGAAGGAACTGCGCATCGCCCTCGCCGCAAACCAGACCATCGTGGACGCCGACGGCGTGGAGCACTATCGCCGCCTGCGCGAGATCCTGCGCCCGCTCGACGTGGCCCACCACATGGTCATGGCCTACGACGCCAGCGCCACCTACTCGCTGGAGCGCGAGAAGGAACTCGCGCCGGGCCAGATCGGGCGCTTCACCACCTTCGGCGAATTCACCGAGCGCAACCTCCGCGATCTAATGGAGGAAGTGGAAAAGGACATCGTCCTGCTCCCATTCCAGGCGCGTCTCGCCAAACGCTACTACCTTCGCGGCATCGCAAACCGGCTCCTCCGCGCAGAAAGCACCCCCAACCCCAAGTGCGTCGCCCTTACCGCCCACATGCGCCTCTATCCCAACGGCGATATTCCCACCTGCCAGTTCAACAGCAAGATCGCGGGGAACCTCCGCGAGCAGACCTTCGCCGAAGTCTGGCGCAGCGCCCGCATCGCCGAGCAACGCGCCTGGGTCAACAAGTGCCCGGGCTGCTGGGCCGAGTGCGAGGTGCTGCCAAGCGCCGCCTATACAGGGGATCTGGTGGCGGAATCGATGTTTCCGACGCGGTGCAAGGGAAGCGGAGTTCCACGCGACAAGGCAGAGCCCGTCGTTTACGGCTAGAATTTAGAGAAAGCATGATCCACTTGGTGGTCCGGAGGGCACTCCGCGCCCTCTATCCCGACCATCCCATCAACGCCCCGCCTTCTTCGCCTCCGCCGCCGTGACTTCCGCGCGCGCCAGCTCCATATCCGAATCGATCATCATTTTGATCAGCTCCACAAAAGACACGCGCGGCGTCCAGCCGAGGACGCGCTTGGCCTTGGAGGGGTCGCCTTGGAGGTAGTCCACCTCGCTCGGGCGGTAGTAGCGCTCGTCGATGGAGACATACTTCTCCCAGTCGAGGCCAAGGTGGCTGAAGGCGACCTCCAGCAATTCCCGGACGCTGTGGGCCTCGCCGGTGGCGACCACATAGTCGTCGGCCTTCTCCTGCTGCATCATCAGCCACATGGCCTCCGCATAGTCGCCGGCAAATCCCCAGTCACGCTTGGCATCCAGATTCCCCATGTAGAGCCGGTCCTGCAGGCCGAGCTTGATACGCGATGCCGCGAGCGTTACCTTGCGTGTCACAAAGGACTCCCCGCGGCGGGGCGACTCGTGATTGAACAGGACGCCGTTGCTGGCGTGCAGGCCGTATGCCTCGCGGTAGTTGATCGTCTGCCAATAGGAGAACACCTTGGCCACCGCATAGGGGCTGCGCGGGTGAAACGGGGTGTTCTCGCCCTGGGGCTCCGCCTGTACGCCGCCATACATCTCGGAGGAGGACGCCTGGTAGAAACGGGCCTTCGGCGTCACGCGGCGAAAGGCCTCAAGCAGACGCAGCGTCCCCACGCCCGTCACGTCGGCGGTGTACTCCGGCACGTCGAACGATACGCGGACGTGGCTCTGGGCGCCCAGATTGTAGATCTCGTCGGGACGCACCTGCTCCAGCACACTCTGAAGGCTGCTCGAATCCGTCAGGTCGCCATAGTGCAGGAACACCCGCGCCCCGGCGGCGTGCTCGTCCCCGTGCAAGTGGTCGATGCGCTGGCGGTTCATCGTGGAGGCGCGCCGGACGACGCCGTGGACCTCGTATTCCTTTTCGAGGAGCAACTCCGCGAGGTAGCTGCCGTCCTGGCCGGTGATCCCGGTGATGAGTGCCTTCTTGCGCATATCGAAGCGGTCAATCCTGGTGGCGTTCCGCCGTGACGACGGGAGCGCGAAGGATTCCCACGGCGCGGGAGGCGGTCAAGGGGTGCGGCAGAGAGAATGCAGATGATTGGCCCGGCGATTTGGCCTTGCGGGGGCCGCCCGCATTCCCTGCGGCTCTTTTAGATTGATCGGCCGTTGGGCCGAACCAAACAGGGACCTCCATGATTTCGCGCAAGTCGAAGTATGGGCTGATCGCAGTCCTCCATCTCGCGCGCTACCATGGGCGCGGCGCCCGGCTTATCAGCGAGATCGCCCAGGCGGAGAATCTTCCCCGGAAGTTTCTGGAGGCGATCCTTCTGGAACTCCGCAACGCAGGATTCCTCGACAGCAAGAAGGGCCGCGGCGGGGGCTATGTGCTGGCCCGCGCGCCGGAGGGCCTCCGCGTTGGCGACATGATTCGTGTGCTCGACGGCCCATTGGCACCGCTGCGCTGCGCCAGCGCCTCCTCCCCGGTGCTTTGCACCGACTGCAAGGACCCTCAGGTGTGCAGCGTCCGCGCGCTGATGATGGACACGCGCGACGCCATTTCCGAAGTGCTCGACAAGACAACGGTGGCCGATCTCGTCGCTCGCGCGGACCGCATGAGTCTGCGCGGGGCGAAGGTGCTTTCCTTCGAGATATGACTCTCGCCGGCCGGGTCGTTGACGGAACGAGGTCGCCCACCTTGGGTTTTCTGCCCATCCACGATGTCATCCGGCCCCCATCGAGGCAGTTCGCGGCCCCGGCGCACTCCCCCTTGCTCTCCCGCCGCCTTGCTCCCCTAATCCCCACCGCGCGGGGATCAGCCTGCGGCCACCCCCCGCTGGGAGTTCCCTGTGCCTGTGCTTTTTCCCGAGTCCCTTCGCAATCGGCTGTCGGCAATCTTCGAGGAGGCGTTCGAGAAGGCCGGGGCTCCGCGAGAGCACGCGGCGGTGGTGGTTTCCCAGAAGCCGGAGCTGGGCGATTTCCAGTGCAACGGCGCGATGCCCAGCAGCAAGGCGCTGAAGCGCAACCCGCGCGAGATCGCCGACGCCGCCGTGGCCGCCGTGGGGTCGCATCCGGCCATCGCCCAGATCACCATTGCCGGACCGGGGTTCATCAACATCCGCGTGGCCGACGAGTTTCTGGCGGCGGGGGTGGAGTCGGCTCGCGTGGATGGGCGCCTTGGCCTGACCGCCGTGGCGGAGCCGATCCGCATGATCGTGGACTTTGGCGGGCCCAACGTGGCCAAGCCGATGCATGTGGGGCACCTGCGTTCCACGATCATTGGCGACGCGCTCCAGCGGCTCTTCAAGTTCCTCGGCCACGACGTCCTCAGCGACATCCACCTGGGCGACTGGGGCACCCAGATGGGGATGCTGATCGAGGCGGTGAAGCGGGAGAATCCGCTCCTGCCGTACTTCAAGAGCAACTACGCCTTCGACCACGTGCTGGAGCCGGTGGTCACCATCGACGACCTCCAGCGGATGTATCCCGAGGCATCGGCGCTCTGTAAGTCCGACCCGCGCCTACTGGCGGGCGCACAGAAGGCGACGGCGGAATTGCAGGGCGGCCATCGCGGCTACCGCGCGCTCTGGCGCCATTTCGTGGATGTCTCCAACGCGGGGCAGAGCGCCGATTTCGAGGCGCTTGGCGTGCGATTCGACCAGTGGTTCGGAGAGAGCCGCTATGACGCAACGCTGACGCGGCTGGTGGACGATCTTCGCGCGACGGGGCATGTGCGGGAGGACGCCGGGGCGCTGATCATCGACGTGGCGGAGCCAACGGACAAGGCGGAGATCCCACCGATGCTCCTGGTGAAGTCCGACGGCGGGTTCCTCTATGCCACCACCGACATGGCCACCATCGCGGAGCGCGTCGGCGAGTTTCGCGCGCGCCTGGTCCTGTATGTGGTGGACAAGCGCCAGAGCCTCCACTTCGTCCAGCTCTTCCGCGCCGCGCGCAAGACGGGGCTCGACCAGGGCGCCGCGCTGGAGCACCTCCCCTTTGGCACGATGAACGGATCGGACGGCACGCCGTTCAAGACGCGCTCCGGCGGCGTGATGCGGCTCCGCGATTTGATCGACATGATGACGACGGAGGCCACTCGCCGCATGGACGAGGGCGGCATCGCGGCGGAGCTGGACCCGGTGGAGCGCGCCGAAATCGCCCGCCGCGTCGGCATCGCGTCGCTCAAGTACGCCGACCTCCAGAACCCCCGCGCCAACGACTACATCTTCGACCCCGAGAAGTTCACCCGCTTCGAGGGCCGCACGGGCGCCTACCTCTGCTATGCGGCGGTGCGCATCAAGTCGATCCTGCGCAACGCTGGCGAGAAGGGCTTTCAGCCCGGCAAGATCATCCCCGCCAGCCTACCGGCGGAGCGCGCCCTCCAGCTCCAACTCGCCCTCCTCCCCGACGCCATCGCCTCCGCCGCCGAAGCGCGGGGGCCCCACCACCTC
>JBBQYG010000015.1:0-40169 GCA_038208905.1 Candidatus Sumerlaeia bacterium
CCATGTCTTAGCGCACGCCCCCGAATCGCCGGTCGCGGGCCTGGTACTGGATCAGCGCCCGCAGGAAATCGGGCCGCCGGAAGTCCGGCCACAGCGTGTCCAGGATCACAAACTCCGCGTAGGCGATCTGCCAGAGGAGAAAATTGGAGACGCGCATCTCGCCCGAGGTGCGGATGAGGAGGTCGGGGTCGCCCAACTCCGGGTGATCCAGGAGGCGGGAGAATATCTCGGGGGTAAGCTCCTCGGGCGAAAGCTCGCCTTGCTGGGCCATCTCCATCGCGCGGCGGACGGCGCGGGCGATTTCGGCGCGAGAGCCATAGCTCAGCGCGAGGTTCAGCGTCAGCCCCGTGTTTCCCGCCGTGCGCTCGATGGTCGCGTCCAACGTCTTGCGCGTCTTCACGCGCAGGTCGCCAAGCTCGCCGCTCGCAACCAGACGCACGTTGTTCTCCATCAACTCGGGGACCTCATCGATAAGGAAGCGGTCGAGAAGGTCCATCAGCGCGCTTACCTCGGCGGCGGGCCGGACCCAGTTCTCCTTGCTGAAGGCGTAGAGCGTGAGCGCGTGGAGCCTGAGCGCGGCGGCCGTGCGGGTGGCCTCGCGGACGGAGTCGATCCCCGCGCGGTGGCCAAAGATCCGCGCCGTGTAGCCGCGCGTCTTGGCCCAGCGCCCGTTGCCATCCATGATGACCGCCACGTGGCGGGGAAGGCGCGCCGGGTCGAGCTGATTGAACAGCTCCTCCTCCGCCGCCGTGTGGGGCTCGCGCAGCATCGGCTGAAGGTTTTTCTGGTGGGAGACGGACATGGGAGGTCGCGCAACGGCGGGCATTTGGCCCGGAACCGGGCCGGAACAGGCATTCTCGCCCGGCGCGGGGGAGCGGCAAGGCAAAGGTGGGGCGGGGTCAGCCCGGCCCCCAATCCTTCACCCCGCCGCCCGCCCGGGCTCCAACGCCACTTTGCGCCGTGGGGCCTGGGCCTGGATTTTGGGTGGGTATGTTTTCGCCTTCCGCTGCGCAAGCGGCCTTGGATTGCGGTGGGGCTGGGAAGGGGGCCTTTGTGGTGGGGTCGGAGAGGTGTTTGGGGGTTGCGGGCGGGCGGGGCGGACAGCCTCGGTGGCCACCGTGCCCTGGGCTCCGGTGAGCATGCCGGCCAGCGCGGCGGTGGCGATCTGCGGCAGGCGGTAGCCCCGGCGGTGGGGCAGGCGCTTCTCCAGCAGGGCGCGCAGGCCCAGGCGCCCGAACACGCGCGCGGCCACCGCCAACCCCCCGAAACTCGTCACCGACTCGCCCGGCGCAAAGTCCAGCTTGATCGCCTTCGCCGAATGCTGCTGATTCTTGGTCGCCTTCTGCGCGCCTCCTCGGTTGTCTTGCGTCGTTGCAAACACAAGAAAACACAAGGGCGCGCAGATGAGCTTCTACTTTTTAGGGGATTTCTGAAGGATTAGGGAGCCCGGCGCTGGCGGGAGGGGCACCGCGATCCCCCTCAGCGCCGCCAGCCGCTCGATCGTCTCGCCGATGGCGCGGTTGGGGGTACTGGCCCCGGCGGTTAGGCCGATGGTGGCGGGGCCGGGGGGTAGCCAGTCGTGGGTGAGGGTGGTCTGCCGGCTGTGGGCCGGCTGGTGGCGAATCTCGCCGAGGGAAAGAATCTCCGCCGCGTCGCTGATGTGGAACGCGGGCATCCGGCCCGTGGCGATTTCCAGCAGGTGCCCCGTGTTGCTGGAGTTGTAGCCGCCGATGATCAGAATCATGTCGAGCTCGCCGGATTCCACCAGTTCCACGATGGCGTCCTGACGCTCCTGGGTGGCGCTGCAGATGGTGTCGAAGCTGCGAAAGTGCGCGTCGATGTTCTCCGCGCCCCACCGCGTCACCATCGCGCTCCGGACCATCGCCGCGATCTCAAGCGACTCGCTGGCGAGCATCGTGGTCTGGTTGGCGACGCCCACGCGCCCCAGATCGCGCGCGGGATCGAAGCCCTTGCTGAAGGCGAGGGGGCCCAGCGCCAGTGCGGCCTGCGGCGGCAACTCGCCCGCGATCACACGGCAAATCAGCTCCGCCTGCGCCTTGTCCAGCACCACCACGGTGTGGCCGCCGAACTTCTGGGCCTGGCTGACGGTGGCGAGTGTTTCCGCGTGCAGCGCCTTGCCGTGAACCAGCGCCGTATATCCATCCTTGGCATACTTCTCCACCCGCTTCCACACGTGCACCACCGAGCCACAGGTGGTATCGACCAACACGCAGCCCGTCGCGCGGAGTTGCTCCAGATACTCCGCCGGAACGCCGAAGGCGGGCATCATCACCACGTCGCCCGCGGCGATGTCGGCAAAGCCCGCCTCGCCCTTGAGCGCGCCGGAAAGGAACTCGATCCCCATCTCGCGAAGCCGCTGGTTCACGGTGGGGTTGTGGATAATCTCGTAAGTGAGGAACAGGCGCCGGTCGGGGAACTTGGCCCGCGCCTCATAGGCCATGTCCACGGCCTTGTCCACGCCATAGCAGAAGCCGAACTCCTTCGCGAGGCGGAAGGAGAGCCCATCCAGCTCCAGCCGGTTGCCGTTGGCGCGCATCCAATCGACGATGTGGCTGTGGTAGTCCCGCGCGACCGCAGGGGCGATTTCGGCCTTCATGCCGAGGCTGGACCGGAAGTAATTTTGGGAAACTGAGGGTGCCATGCGCGCTCCGGGAGGCTGGAAACAGGGGGCTTTCGACGCCCTTGGGCAATTGCGGCCTTGCGGCGGCGTGCTGACAATCGCTTTTTGGGGTTGCGTCGAAGGTTCCCGCCCTTCATTCTGTCCCCGCAGGTCCGAGCAGGAAATCAGGATACCCCACCGGAAAAACAGGAGATTCCCCGTGCAAGCTGCAGCCATCCGAAAAGGCTTCACCCTCATCGAACTACTGATCGTCGTCGCGATCATCGCCATCCTCGCGGCAATCGCCGTGCCGAACTTCTTGGAGGCGCAGACGCGCGCGAAGGTGAGCCGCTGCAAGAGCGACATGCGCACCCTTGCCCTCGCGATCGAGGCATACAACCTCGACAATAATATGCCCCCCAGTTCTGCAGGCAACGGCTCCGGCGGAGTTTTCCGCCCCTACGCCGTGCCCCCACGCACCGTATTCAATCCGACATCGAATCTGACGATCGGATTTGACGTGACGACGCCGATTGCCTATTTGACCGGAATTTCGTCCTTGCGCGACCCCTTCAAGGAAGACCGCGCCGGCGTCTCGGACATTACGGGGCGCGTCTATTACGGATTCATCAACTACCAGTGGCTTGAGAAGTTGAACGGCAACACGGCATTGCCACTCGTCACAATCAGCAAGCCCTTCCATGGCCAGTGGGTTCTCTATGGCTGCGGTCCCGATAAGGCCACCTCCAACATCGCGGGAAGCAAGGTGGACTACTCCTCGATCGCTAATGTCCCTGGCGGCGGCGACGACCTCCCCCTTCGCGTAAGCTATGACCCCAGCAACGGCACCCTCTCCCACGGCGACATCATCCGCAGCCAGAAGCACTCGGAACTGACTCCGCAGTTCCCGATCTAAGTCCAAACCTCCAAAGTTGGCTACGGCGCGAATGCCAAAGACCCCCCGGATCACCTCCGGGGGGCCTTCATATTGCAATCTCCGCGCACCAAGCAGGGCGCCCTACATGAACGCGTTCTCGCGCTTATCCTGATACACCGCGCGCGCCTCCGCCTCGTTCTTGGCGTCAATCTCGGCGACGGGTTCGGGGTCGAGGAGCGGGTTGCTGCGCGGGACGACAATGCCCATTTTGATATGGATCTCGGGGATCAGGATGAAGGGCTTGGCGGCCCCTTCCTCGTCGGTGAGTGAAGCGGTTCGTTGTTCGAAGACAAGGTAGCGAGTCATTGGAGAGCCTCCTTCTGCCTTCGTATTATCGCGATATGACGATGGATAGCAAGAGGGAAAGGCGAACGGCAGGGAACGACGGAAAAGGCGGGAACGGCGGGTTGGAAGGAGGGAACCGGGCGGGCAGAGCGATCTGCCCACAAAAAAAATCTCCTTTCACGCCTTTCCCATCGTTCCCGCTGTTTCCTCTTTTCCCGCCTTTCCCGTTTTTTCCGTCGTTCCCGTCGTTCCCCTCCCCTAGCCTACCTCAACAACCACCTTCATCACTTGCTCGTTCATGCTGCGCATGAGGCGGTGGGCTTCGGCGATTTCGGCGAGGGGGAAGCGGTGAGTGACGATGCGTTCGATGCCGTCGAGGCGTCCGGAGCGGAGGAGGTCGGTGGCGCGGCCCAGGGCGTTGTGGGGGCGGCGGACGAATTGGATGGTGAGTTCCTTCTGGCGGGCGTCGTTGGCGCCGAAGAGCACGCGGTTGTCGGCGGGGATGCCCCCGAGCAGGACGCGCCCGCCGGCGCGGGCGAGGGAGACGGCCTGGCGGGAGGCCTCGCTGGCGTTGCTGACGTCGATGACGACATCGGCTCCGCCGAGGGGCCATCCGCGGATTGCTTCCTCGGCGTGGGCGGGCTCCATCGCGATCGTGGCGCCGTGTTCCAGAGCGGCTTCGCGGCGATAGGCGAGGGGGTCGATGGCGAGGATCTCCCCGGCGCCGCTGGCGCGGAGAACCTGAATGAGGAGCAATCCCAGGCTGCC
Organism: Candidatus Sumerlaeia bacterium; assembly: GCA_038208905.1. Classification (GTDB taxonomy): domain Bacteria; phylum Sumerlaeota; class Sumerlaeia; order SLMS01; family SLMS01; genus JBBQYG01. Next base: position 4,611 of record JBBQYG010000015.1, read on the forward strand.
GCAGCCGAGCACCACCGCGGAGCCCATGACGGGGAGCGTGGCGTGATCGACGATGTGGATGGCGAGGCTGAGGGGGACGAGCATGACCGCCTGCTCGTCGGGAATGGAGTCGGGAACGACGACGCACTGGGAGGCGGGCCATGCGAAGCGCTCCTGCAAGGCGCCGTGAACGGGCGGGCGCCCCAGCATGCGGGAGTTGGGGCACAGGTGGGCGGCGCCGCGGCGGCACCACTCGCAATGGAGGCAGGGCGACACGGGGTCGGCGACGACGCGGGCGCCCTCGAACCGGGCATCGACGCCGCGCCCGACGGAGGCGACGCGGGCGACGAACTCCGACCCGGGAATGTGGGGTTGGCGGAACCCGTTGGCGAGGGGGGCGCCCTTGCGAAAGCGCAAGGCGTCCACGCCCGTCAGGCCGACAAGGCGCGGGGCGAGCAACAGCTCGAACGGCTCGGCCTCGCGGCGGGCGGGGACGTCCTTGACTTCGATGCGCTCGGGATTGGTGAGTTGGACGACTTTCATGGGTAGAGGGGACGGGAGGCCTGGCCGGAGGGCAAGATCACTTGCGCGGGGCGGGGTCGCCGCCGCTGGGCGGGATCATTTCGGGAATGGCGGCGGTGGAGGGAATGGGCGTGATGCCCTCGGCGCTGCGGTCCTCGCGCATGGGTACCTTCTCGCGGCTTTCGCGGCTGCGGCGTTCCGCGGCGGGGAGGGCGCGGCCCGCCGCGCCCACCTTCTTGGGATAGTCGATGCGCGTGTGGAAGCGCGACTTGAGCACGCGGACGAAGACCTCGCGGATGACGTTGAGGTCGCGGAGCGTCAGGTTGCATTCGTCGAACTGGCCGTCGTTGAACTTCTCGGTAATGGTGTCGCGGACGACTTTCTGGATGTCCTCCTCGCGGACGGCGCGGCTGGAGAGCTTGGCGGTGGCGGTCGCCTCCACGGTATCGGCCAGCATCACGATGCCGGCCTCGATGGTCTGGGGCTTGGGGCCGGGATAGCGGTAGTCCTCCTCGCGGACGGGTTCCTTGATTTCGCCGCGGGCCTGGCCCTTCTGGGCCTTGTCATAGAAGTAGTAGATCAGGCTGGTGCCGTGGTGCTGCTCGATGAAGTCGATGATGCGCTGGGGCAGGCCGGCGGCGCGGGCCATTTCGGCGCCTTCCTTGACGTGGTTCTTGATGATGAGGGTGCTGATCTGCGGGCGCTTGTCGGCGTGCAGCATCTTGTCCTCGTTGGTGATCTGGTTCTCGGTGAAGTACTCGGGGCGCTTGGTCTTGCCGATGTCGTGGAAGTAGCATCCCGCGCGCACGAGGAGGTAGTTCACGCCGATCTCCGTGGCGGCGGCCTCGGCCAGCTTGGTCACGTTGAGGGTGTGCTGCCACGTGCCGGGGGCGAGTTCCTCCACCTGGCGGATCAGCGGATGGTGCAGGCCCGTGAGTTCCAGGAGCTGCATGTCGGTCACGATTCCAAACCGCTCGAAGATGGGCATGATGGCCAGCACCAGGAAGCCCTGGATCCCCGCAAAGAATCCAAGCCCCGCAAGGCCGAGCGGAATGATCTCGGGATTTCGGATATAGCTGGTGATCAGGATGATGGCTGCGCAGACGAGGCCGATGAGGATGGCGGCGACAAAGACCTCCCACCGTTTGCGGATCGTATAGATCGCCGCGACGCCCGTATATCCGCCAAAGAGGCCGACGATCACGAACTCGTAGTTGAGATTTACCTGCAATCCAAACAGCAGGCACCCCCACGTGACCAGCAGCAGCGCCATGCGCACATCCAGGAGCAGCACGCCCAGCATCCCGATGGCCCCGGCGGGGAACAGATAGCCGACCTTGGAGACATCGCCGCCCGCGAGCACGATGATGGCGGCCTCCAGCGCGAGGCCGAGCAGCACGGGAATGGAAATCAGGATCAGGTTGCGGGCGCTGAACTCAAGCTCCCGGCTGAACTTGCGCACATAGAACGCGATGATCAGGAAGACAATCAGCGTGAATCCCGCGTGCCCGACCAGGCGCAGCGAGTGGCGCGCCTCCACCGCGCCGCGGTGCGTGGCGAGAAGCTGGACTTCCTCCGCGGTGAGGCCCGTCGGCCGACGGAGCGCCTCCGCCGGAAGGATGGCCGCCCCCCGAGCGTAGGGCGTCGAAAGGTCGCGCTCGGGATAGCTGCGCAGGGACTCCTCCGTCCCGATGGTGTCGAGCCGCAGGTTGGGCTGCACGATCGCGGTCAGGAGCTGGCGCGCCACGGTGCGCGCCATCGCCTCGCGGTCGCTCCCAACGAAGGCCTGTCCCAGCGGGCGCATCAGCGGCGCCCAAGCGGCCCAGTCGGACGGAAGGGGAATCGGCGAACGGACGATCTCCTCGCGGGTGATGTTGTTCCGCTCGGTGTCGTGGACCTCGGCGAGCCCGTATTCGATGTAGCCCTTGTAGCGCGTATAGTCGCGCGGCGCCACGATCACATTCTCGTCATAGGCGTTGAGCAGGATGGCGCCGATGGACTGACGGAATCCCGCGTCGCGGAGGATCGACACGAAATCCGCGATGTTGTCCGCCGCCAGGAAGGTCAGCCGGGAATCCACACGGCGAATCGCGGCCAGTATCTCCTCCGGGGTTTGCGCGGAGGGGTCGATGGCGTCGGCGGTGGAGTGAAGCTCGTTGAGGGAGCGGATTACCTGATCGCGGCGCGTGGCATCGTGGATGAACAGCCGCTTGTGGCGCTCCTGGCGCTCGCGCTCCCACTCCTCCGTGTTCTGGCGCGTGGTGAACCGGAAATCGACCTGGGCATTCACCTGCCCGGGGGGAACCTCCCCCAGTTTGCCAACCGCAGGCCGAAAGAAATAGAAGGGACTCGTGAGGAAAACCGTCAGCAGATAGACAGCCACCAACACCAGCCAGCGCACAGCCCCCCGCCGACGCCCATCCTCGCCCTGATGGGTGCGGTGGATCTTGCGGATTTCCTGCGAGAGGGTCAGACTCCGCGCCATTCAGCGGCGTCCTTTTCGGAAAGAATCCATGCCGACCAGCGGTTGACGGGACGAATCTTCGGCAGAGGAGCCACCAAGCCAACCGAAGATTGGAGCAGGTTGGGCTTTAAGGGACCGCAGAGACCAAAGCGACGAGCCGAGCCGACCGCATTTCATCCCTCATCCCTCCGACCTCGTCCCTCCCTTTCATCCCTTCCTGTCGTCTCCGCCGAATTTCTCGTAGGCTTGCACGATCTTCATCACCAGCTCGTGGCGGACGACGTCCTGTTCGTTGAAGAAGACGAAACCGATGTCGTCGATCCCCTTGAGGACCTGCTGCACCTGGACGAGGCCGGAGACGCTGCGGCTGGGGAGGTCGATCTGGGTGACGTCGCCGGTGATGACGGCCTTGGACTCGAAGCCAAGGCGGGTGAGGAACATCTTCATTTGCTCGGGGGTGGTGTTCTGCCCCTCGTCCAGAATCACGAAGGCGTTGTTGAGCGTGCGCCCGCGCATGAAGGCGAGCGGGGCGATCTCGATCACGCCGGTGTCGAGGGCGTGGCGGATCTTCTCGGACTCCATCATCTCATAGAGGGCATCGTAGAGCGGGCGGACGAAGGGGTCCATCTTCTCCTTCAGGTCGCCGGGGAGGAAGCCAAGCTTCTCCCCCGCCTCGACCGCCGGGCGGCACAGGACGATGCGGCTGACGCGGCCCGCGATCAGGTGGCTGACGGCCATGGCGACGGCGAGGTAGGTCTTGCCGGTTCCCGCGGGGCCGATGCCAAAGACGATGTCCTTGCGGCGGATCTCGTCGATGTAGGCCTTCTGTCCGGCGGTGATGGGAGAAAGGCGGCGGCGCTTGAGGGGGAGCGGGATGCCGTCGAGGAAGATTTCGGAGAGGGGGCGGTCGTAGTTGCGGGGGTCCTCGTCAACGCGCGGGGAGTCGGCGGGGCCCTTGGCCTTGAGCGATGCCTGGCGGACGACTTGGCGGAACTCCTGCTTGTTGAAGCCGCCACCGCGGCGCTGCATGTCCAGAATCTCCAGAATCATCCCGTGGGCGCGGGCGACGTCCTCGGTGGCGCCGATGATCTTGAGCGTGTCGCCGCGCAGTACCATGCGGGCGTTGGTGATCTTCTCGAGTTCGGTGAGTTTCGCTTCGTTCTGGCGGGAGAAGTCCAGGGCTTCCTGCTTCTCGAGTTGGACAACCTGCTCGGCGGTGTCGCTCAAATTCCGCGGTTCTCTTGGATAGTGGGATCGAACGGCATTGGGGCACTGATTGGAACGCTGTTCCCCGCCGCCGGGGCTGTCAACCCGAAGGGGCGCGAATGGTGAACGCCGCACAATTGCCTTGGATTCCGGTCTTGACCGTTTGCGAACGGGCGGGCACCTTGGGGCAGCTGTGCGGCGTTCGGCGGGGGATCGAATTCTTCCGGCTAGGAAACAAACCGGGGAGAGATGGAATGCGTCGATTCGTACTGATGGCAGGATGCCTGTTGGCCACCGCGACCGCCAGCATGGCGCATAGGCCGGCCGCGCCCATCGATGCGGCGGATCCGGCGACGTGGCCGTGCGGATTCTCCCCCGTGGAGAACGACACGCCGGGGCGGATGAAGGCGCTCTTCGCGGCGGAGGGATCCGATGTGTATCTGACCGAGGCCCAGATGGCGAAGCTCAAGCGCCCGGCGCCAACCAACCCCGACCGCTCCACGCATGTCCAGGGGGATATAAAGATATACAGCTCCCCCGCCTCGGCGACTCGCGACGGAGGAGGCGCGCTGGCGGGCCGCGTCGTCTATGTGATGGCCGGACACGGGTGGACGCCGAACGCCTCGACCTGGGCGCTCCAGCGCAGCCCCGCCCTCGGCATGGTGGAGGATATGGGGACCTACGACCAGGCGACGATCTTCGCCGACCTGGCGCTGGGCGCGGGCGCCATCGTGGTGCCGCTCCGCGCGTTCCACCACCAGAGCGCGGAAGTCGTGGTCGACAACGACGACGCGGCGGCGACGTTTGCGGGAACGTGGGACGAAAGCGGCAGCACGGCATTCTACGGCACCCCCGGCGACGTGGCCTATCGCTTCGCCACGGCGGTTGACGGCGCCGCCACCGCGACGGCGCGATTTTCGGCGACGATCACAAAGACGGATTTCTATCCCGTCTATGCATGGGCCCGGTGGGGCGTCGATCGCATCAACCAGGAGTACATCGTGGGGCACTCCGGCGGGACCACCAGCCGTCGCATCAACCACCGCATGGTCGGCGCGGGATGGGTCTACCTGGGATTCTATCACTTCGAGGCAGGCGGCCAGGCGTATGTGGAAATCAACAACGCCCGCCAGCCCGGCGACACCGGCACGGTGGTCATCGCCGACGCGATTCGCTTTGGCAACGGGATGGGTTCCATTGCGGGGGCATCGGGCATTTCGGGGAAACCGCGCGAGGAGGAAAACGGCACCTATTGGGCAACGGAGAGCGTTGGCGTGGCGCCGGACGCCCCCTTGGCGGGAACAAACTGGGTGAGCGCGCCGCGCGAGCTTTCGGAATACATGAACTTCACCGACGCCGTGCCCGATCCGATCATCGACTCAACGCGCAAGCGGGTCTATTTGAGCTTTCACTCCAACGCGGGCGGAGGGCGCGGGGCCGACGGGCTGTTCAACTCCTACGGGGCGACACCCACTGTTCCCAATGAGAACACGACGCCAGACAGCTATCTCTTCGCGCAGTTGACTGGCCAGTATGTGAACCGCGACATGACCGCGGAAACAACGGCATCCGGGAACCCCTATGAGTTTGCCTGGGGTCGCAGCGGCTTTGGCAGCAATGTTTTCGGCTCGGGAAATCGTCCCTTCGATGCCTACGGCGAGATCAACAACTCGTTCAATGGCGAGATGGCGATGACGATTATCGAGGTGGCCTTCCACGACAACTCCAGCGACACCGCACTGATGCGCGATTCGCGGGTGCGCTATGCGATTGCGCGCGCCAACCTGCACGCCCTGATCGACTACTTCAACCAAGTGGATAGCGGACCGATGACATTCCTCCCCGAGGCGCCGAGCAATGTGGCGGTGGTGTCGGATGTCGCGGCGAATCTGAGCCTGAGCTGGACCCCCCCAGTCGATGGCGGCCCGTGGGGGCGCGGCGGCGACGCCCCGGCTGGCTACGTTGTCTATACATCCGCCAACGGCCGCGGATTCGTGGAGGCCGCGACGGTGGCTAGCGGCGCCACGGCGAGCCTGGACGTGACGGCGCTGGTGCCGCCCGGCGAGACACGCTTCTTCCGCGTGTCGGCCACCAACGCGGGGGGCGAATCGTTTCCCTCCGCCGTTGTCGGCGCCTCGCGCCCGGCCGCCGGCCGGAATCCGATTCTGGTCGTCAGCGGCTTCACCCGCGACGACCGCACGCTGAACCGCCTCCAGACGGAGAATTTCGGGTCCTTCGAGCGCGTGGTCCCGCTCTACCACAACTCCTTCGACTACGTGGCCGACGCCGGGCGCTCGGTCGCGGCCCACGGCAGCCGGTTCGACTCCTGCGAGGCGAGCCGCGTGGAATCGGGCGCCGTCAGCCTGCTCAACTACGCCACGGTGATCTGGCTGCTGGGAGAGGAAAGCACCGCGAACGAAACCTTCAGCGCGGCGGAGCAGGCGCTCGTCACCGCGTTCCTCGCGGGTGGCGGCAACCTCTTCGCCAGCGGCGCGGAGATCGGCTGGGACCTCGGGCGTTCCTCGGGCCCGACCGCCGCCGACCGCGCATTCCTGGCTAATCAGCTTCGCGTCGGGTTTCCCTCCAACGCCTTCGACGATGGCAACTCCTACAACGCCACCGGGTCCGGCCTCTTCGCCAGCGTCGGCGCGTTCTCCATCGCCAGCGGCTCCAACGCCCAAGGCACCTACAATGTGGATACCCCCGACGTCTTACTGCCCGAGGGCGCCGGCGCCTCCACCGTGGCCAACTATGTGGGCGGCACGGGCAACAGCGCGGCGGTGGCCTATGACGGCAGCGCCGGCGGCGGGCGCCGCGTCGTGATGGGCATTCCCTTCGAGGCCATTTCCCCCTCCGCGAAGCGCGACGCGCTGATGGCGGCGGTGCTCGATTTCTTCGGCGCGCCGGCAGACGTTGGCGACTGGATGGTTGTTTATTAGGGGGGGAACGGCGGGAAAGACGGGAACAGCGGGAAAGACGAGAACGGCGGAGTTGGTGGCGGCCCTTGATCCCTACGCAATTGCCGTAGTTCCCGCAGTTCCCGTTGTTCCCGCTTTTCCCGCCGTTCCCCCTTTTCCTTCCGTTCCCCCTTTTCCCGTTGTTCCCGCCGTTCCCGCTGTTCCCCAATTTTCCATGCCCCGCCGAATTCCGCCCAACATCACGTACGCCATGGAACGCACGCCCGAACGCGAGGCCCGATTGCTGGAAGTTCTGCGCCGTCGTCAGCCGGGGCTGACGGTGGTGCTGGAGAACATCCACGATCCCCACAACGTGAGCGCGATCCTGAGGAGCGCGGACTCGGTGGGTGTGCAGGAGGTGCAGCTCCTGTACTATATCGAGGAATTCCCCAATCTCACACGCCACGGCAAGCGCAGCAGCGCGGGCACAAGGAAGTGGCTGCCGCGCCATCAGCATCCCGGCGTGGCCGAGTGCTATGCCGACCTGCGTGCGCGTGGATTCAAGGTCTTCGCGTCCAGCCTCGCGGTGGGCTCGCGGTCGCTCTATGATCTGGACCTGACGGGGCCGACGGCGCTGCTCCTCGGCAACGAGAACCGCGGCGTTTCCCCCGAGGCCGCCGAGCAGGCCGACGCCACCTTCACGATCCCCATGATGGGAATGGCCCAAAGCCTCAACGTCTCCGTCGCCGCCGCGGTATCGCTCTACGAGGCGCTGAGGCAGCGGCAGAAGGCGGGGCTCTACGACACGGCGGGCCTTGGCGAGGAGGAGATGGAGCGGATCATGGAGGAGTGGCGGCAGATGTAGGCAGGGAACTTCGACCGCCCACACCTGCGGCCACGGGTTGTGCCGGAGAGGTACCGGGATGGGTAGCCTCTTTGGCAGGGCGCTACCTGCGCTCCATGGGGATGATGGCGGCGACCAGCAAATAGCAATACCCTGTTTTCTCGTACGGCTCTCCAATCGAGACGGTGGCGAGCACCGGACTCTTCAGTTCTGGCGTCGCCCCATTGCTTATCGCATGGAAGCCCGTTGGCAACGATTGCAGCCGATGCTCGTAGTCGTCATCGGTTAGCGGGAGATCGTAGTTGATTCGATCGCGGTGAAAGTTTACGCGGGCCTGCCTGCGGGTGGCGCCTGGCTGACTCGGCTCGCGCAACTGCCACTCGAAATCCTCCAGCAGGATCAAGGCGAGGGAGGAGGACCGGGGCTCCCCTGGCGAGACGTGGTTCAGCTTTGTTCCGAAAAGAAGGGGATCACGGGCAAGCGACTTCCGAAGAAGCGCCCTTCCCGATTCATCTAGGCCCCGACGAATCAGCCGCCACGGGGTGCGTGCAAGAACCCAGTCCTCGGGTTGATACGGCTTGGGGGAGGGAGAGGTGACTCCGAACTCGATCACATCCAGCAGGCGTGGCGCCCCATGCGGGCCGAGGTCCATGCTGGCGGGGTCAATTTCGCCGTGGGGAGTGGATGGGTCGATGGGGCGAATCCAGCCGCCCCCATCGAGGCGAATGCCCGCGACACATCGCAGCCCATGCTTTCGGGAGTTTGCGAGACAGAGGACTTGGACGCGCTGTTCTGTTGGATGCACGGTGCCACTCCAGGGATCAGAGGTGGATAGTCCGCAAGTCCGGCCAGTATCCCGCCAAGTACTGCAGGACCAGGCGCCGGTGGCACTTTTCCGCGGTTGGCTCGGAGCAAAGGAGCACCGTGGGATCTCGGAACAGATTCTGGTCCAACGCGGCCTCGATCCTGCGCTGACCCATGAGCGCGAGGAAGTCCCTTTCGTAGTCCTCCCACGGCACGACTTTCTTCATCTTATAGGCGCTCAGCATCTCCTGAGTGGGGGCGAGCAGCGGCTCGTGTACATAGCGAATACCGCCAATCTCCCCAAGGAAGTACTCCAGATCGGATGCCTTGGTGAACCCGGCGAGCTGGGAGACGTTGTTCAGGCGCACATCGACGAGGGTGCCTATATTTGCTCCACGTAGGATTCCGAAGAATTCCCGAGCGCTTTTTTTCGTAAACCCGATTGTATAGACTTCCATTGCTCGCGCTCCTGGGGCAGATTGACCTCGGCGAAGATGTCGAGCTGGGGCCGTCGCGCTTCGTCGAGGCGGGCCAATTCTTCCTCAAGTTCCAATCGTCCGTCGCCGCGAATATGGCGCACGTCCACGCCCTGTTCGTGAAGCACGCGGGAGAGCAGCAGGCGGCGGTGGCACGCGGAGGGGTTTTCCTCGCTGCACATGGTGGCGATGGAGAATTGCTTCATGCCTCGATAGAGTCGGGTGACACCGTCCAGGAAGAATTCGCTCTCGGCCATACGCCAATAGAGGGCGCGCCCGTCCTCGTCGTAGAACTCCGCGGCGGGGGGTTGGCCGCCAAGTTCGCGGCCCATGAAAACGTACTTGAAACCGTTCTCCGCTAGGATCGTCGATATGTTCTCTCGCGAGAAATAAGGGCAATAGCTGCTGACGGGGCGGGAGCGCACATCGGCCACGACATCGATCCGATGGGCGCGCAGCAGCCCAAGAAAGTGATCGAGCGCGTGATTTGAGTGGCCGACGGTGTGGATTGTGAAGTTCGGCATGTGCGGACCCGGCCGTGAACTCGAGGTTGTTGGTAGCATTGCTGCTGGTGATCCCCTTGAGGCAAGGATTTCCCTCCAATGCCGCAATAAACCGCGCCGCCCGGGATGCCATCCGGGCGGCGCTTCGATGTTGCGCGATGGGGTGAGTCTTAGTACATGCCGCCGCCCATGCCGCCGCCGCCGCCCGGCATGGAGGGTTCCTTGTCTTCCTTGATGTCGGTGATGATGCACTCGGTGGTGATCAGCAGGCCGGAGATCGAGGCCGCGTTCTGCAGTGCTGAGCGCGTGACCTTCTTGGGGTCGATGACGCCCGCCTTGACGAGGTCCTCGTACTTGTCGGTCGCGGCGTTGTAGCCGACGTTGCCCTTCTCGTGCTTGATCTTCTCCACGACGATGGAGCCCTCGACGCCGGCATTCGCGGCGATGAAGCGCGCGGGCGCCTCGACGGCCTTGATGACGATGTTGAAGCCAGCCTTCTCGTCGCCTTCGAGCTTGTTGGTGATGACCTGTCCGGCGCGGATCAGGGCAACGCCGCCACCGGCGACGATTCCCTCTTCCACGGCGGCGCGGGTTGCATGAAGGGCGTCCTCGACGCGGGCCTTCTTCTCCTTCATTTCGACCTCGGTCGATGCGCCGACCTTGATCACGGCGACGCCGCCGGCGAGCTTGGCGAGGCGCTCCTGGAGCTTCTCGCGGTCGTAGTCGCTGGTGGACTCTTCGATCTGGCGGGTGATCTGCTTCTTGCGGCCTTCGATGTCATCGGCCTTGCCGGTGCCTTCGATGATGACCGTGTTCTCCTTCTCGACCTTCACCGTGTGGGCGCGGCCGAGGTCTTCGATGCGGGTGTTCTCGAGCTTGAGGCCAGCGTCTTCGCTGATGACCTTGCCGCCCGTGAGGACCGCGATGTCGTCCATCATGGCCTTGCGGCGGTCGCCGAAGCCGGGGGCCTTGACCGCGCAGATGTTAAGGACGCCGCGAAGCTTGTTCACGACGATCGTGGCAAGGGCCTCGCCCTCGACGTCCTCGGCGAGGATCAGGAGGGGCTTGCCGGCCTGGGCGACCTTCTCGAGGACCGGGAGCAGGTCCTTCATGGAGGAGATCTTCTTGTCGAAGAGGAGGATGTAGGGGTCGTGAAGCTCGGCGACCATCTTCTCCGCGTCGGTCACGAAGTAGGGGGAAAGGTAGCCCTTGTCGAACTGCATGCCCTCGACCAGGTCGAGTTCCGTCTGGATGCCCTTGGCTTCCTCGACGGTGATCACGCCGTCCTTGCCGACCTTGTCCATCGCGTTGGCGATGAGCTCGCCGATCTCTGTGTCGCCATTGGCGGAGATCGTGGCGACCTGTGCAATCTTCTCGTGCTCGCGGGTGTCGATCTTGATCTTGTCCAGCTCGACGACAATAGCCTGAACGGCCTTGTCGATGCCGCGCTTGATGCTCATCGGGTTGGCGCCGGCGGCGACGAGCTTGATGCCCTCGCGATAGATGGACTGAGCCAGGATGGTGGCGGTGGTGGTGCCGTCGCCGGCGATGTCGCTGGTCTTGCTGGCGACCTCGCGGACCATCTGGGCGCCCATGTTCTCGTAGGGATCCTCGAGCTCGATTTCCTTGGCGACGGAAACGCCGTCCTTGGTGATCGTGGGGGCGCCGAACTTCTTGTCCAGGACGACGTTACGGCCCTTGGGGCCGAGGGTCACCTTGACCGCGTCTGCGAGCTTGTCGACGCCGCGGAGGATCGCGGTGCGGGCATCTTCGCCGTAAAGCATCTGCTTAGCCATCTTCGTTTTCTCCTATGTCAGTGTGTTGATTTGTGACGGGGTGAGGGGGACGAGCCGGGTGTGGCTCAGTCCTTGGTGATGATCGCGAGGATCTCGCTCTCGCGGACGATCAGGTACTCGTGGCCGCCGAACTTGATGTCCGTGCCGGAGTACTTGCCGAACAGCACCTTGTCGCCCGCCTTGACGGTGAGCGCGGTCAGTTTGCCGTCGTCGGCGCGTGTGCCTTCGCCCACGGCGACAACCTTGCCCTCGATCGGCTTCTCCTTGGCGGTGTCGGGGATGATGATTCCCCCGCTGCTCTTCTGCTCGTCATTCTCGATACGCTCCAGCAGGACGCGGTCGTGGAGTGGCTTGATCGGCATGGCTGTAAAGGCTCCTTCTAAGGGTTGAGGATTTGTTATGTATCCGGGGTACACGTGTTTGCAAACGCGGTGCCAGCGCCTCAAACGGTCTTTCGCCGGGCCCAACCCCAATAAAATCAGCGAATCGACCGATCCAACCGGCCAACTGGGCGGCAGAAAGTGGGTCTCTGTGATACGGTGGCGCGACGGCGGGGTGGTTGCGGGGTCGGTTGGAGACAGGGGAAACGGCAGGGATGAGGGTGGAGGGATGAGGGCGGTTTTGCTGGTTTGGAGGACCCGCGCCACCTTGGCAACTCAGTCCAGCAGGATCGAAACGTCCGTCAGCCCAGTCTTATTGAGCACCACGTTGGCCACGATCCCGCCGCCCTGCTGGAGCCATTGCGCCGTGAGCTGGGCGCCGGAGACGCTCCCCTTCAGGTCATACATCTCGTTGTTCTTGCCCGATTCGGTGACCTTGAACCGGCTGGCGACGCGGAAGGAGGACTGGGCGGCATTGACGGTCACATCGCCTAGCTGGCGGCCGTAGGCGTCGTTGCCGGGGAACTTGAAATAGACGTCGGCGGTGGCGGGGGCCGCGTCTCCCCCGTTGAACTGGACGAAAAAGTCGATCTCCTCGCCGTTGGTCATGCGTGCCTTGCCGGACCAAATGCCGCGAAGCGCGGTATAGACGGCCTGGGGGTCGGCGGCAGGGGTTGGGACGGGAATTACCGCGACCGGCGCGGGCGCGGGGAGTGCAGCGCCCTTGGGCTGGCGCAACGTCGCGGAGAGCGTATCCGGCGTTTGCTCCCAAGCGCCGCCAGAGAGCAGCCCCAGCAGCGGCACCAGCCAAAGCACCCCCCCGATCACATCGATGATTCCCACCGTGCTGAGGCCGCCCGAGGTGGAGAGCGTGCTGGTTTCGTAGCCATCCAGCGAGAACGTCACCACGGCCCTGCGCTTGCGATCAATCTCGTAAACCTGGACGGGCGTGGTGCCGGCATAGACGCCGTTGACCTTGGCCTCGGCCCCCTCGGGGGAGGAGAGCAGCGTGATCGTTTGGCGGGAATTCGCGAAGAGGGAGCACGCCGTGGTGCTGGCCGCGAGGCCCAGGGCGCACGCCATCCGGCCCGCGCGGCGAAGTCGGCGGAACGGCGTCTTGTACGTCTCGACGTGGCGATCAGGCATCGTCGCGGGGCTCCTTGGTACGGCGTGGATAATGCCCGATCATCCATTGCGATTGGGGAAAACGGGCAACAGGAAACGCGCATGGCGCTTGATTCCCCGGCGCCCCCGGCGCCCCATGACCCCATGCTGCCCATCGGCTCCATCGAGTTCCGCCACGTCACCAAGACCTATCACATCATGCAGCGCGCCACCCCGCGCGTGGGGGCGTGGTTTATCAGCAAGGCCTTCGAGTACTTCCGGCGAGAGCCGTTCTCCGCGATCCGCGACCTCTCCCTCAGCATCGCCCCGGGTGAGATGGTCGGCCTCCTCGGCTCCAACGGGGCGGGAAAATCCACGATCCTCAAGCTGATCGCCGGCATCACCCAGCCCACCGGCGGCGAGGTGATCGTCTCGGGCCCCGTGACCAGCCTCCTCGAACTCGGCGTCGGCTTTCACCCCGACCTGACGGGGATGGAGAACATCTTCTACAACGGCGCCCTGATGGGAATGAGCCGTGCCCAGATCCTTTCCCGGCTGGAGGAGATCATCGCCTTCAGCGGCCTCGCGGAATTCCTCTACGAGCCGGTGAAGCACTACAGCAGCGGCATGTACTCGCGCCTTGCGTGCTCGGTGGCGCTGCACCTGGAGCCCAAGATCATCCTGGTGGACGAAATCCTGGCCGTGGGCGACGCGGAGTTCCAGCAGCGCGGCATCCTCAAGATTCTCGACCTCCACCGCCAGGGCGTGACCGTCCTGCTGGTCACGCACGAAACCAACACCGCGCGCGACATCTGCGACCGCCTCATCTGGATCGACAAGGGAACCGTCCGCCTCTCCGGCGATCCCCGCGCCGTCCACGCGGAATACATGCAGCACATGATGGCCGACGCCGGCGTGGGTGGAATCTTCACAAGGGAAGTGGAGCCATCGCCCGACGGCCCGCGTCTCTCCGGCGCGCGCTTCCTCGCAGACGGAGCCGAATCCACCCGTATCCAAACCGGCCACCCCGCCGAGGTCCTGGTCCGCATCGAAGGCGCCGCCCACAACGCCCGCCTCGCGATCCGCTGGCGCTGGACCGACGGCCGCACGCTGGTCGAGGAACTCTCCGACCCCTTCTCCTGCGGACCCGACGGCACCACCCACCGCTACGCCGTCCCGCGCTGGCCCCTGCTCGCCGCCAAGGTGACCGCGTCGGTGGCGCTGGTGAGCGCCGATGAATCGCGGACATTGAGCAGGCTGAACGACTGCCTCCGCATCCAGGTCGAGTCCCCCGGCTGCCTCATCGGCGAGACGATGGTGTCGCCGAGGGTGCGGTGGGAGGTGGGGTGAGGGGGGCCGTCCTCGCCCGCAACCTGCTGAGGGGCCTGCAACGAAGGGAGAGCCGCGCGTGATGTCAGGTCAGGAGGCGGATGCGCCGCGCAGTCTCCGCCACAATCGCCACGCGGAATGCTGAGGGCTCCGGGGCAAAAAAAAACAGGTTGGTTTTAGAACGGAGTTGGGCAGGTGGTCAGGTCAGAGGTTTCGTTAATTGTACCATTGCGTACGACATGATGACTGAAGCCTTGATTTTTTCCGGCAAAATTCTGGGCATGTGAATTGCCGGAGCGATCAATGGAATCCCCCTCGGACCGTCACCGGCCCATGATCTTAAACGCTAGGGCATTACGACGGCGATCGTTCCTCCGCATTCGATTCTTCAGCTTCCCTCGCTTGAGCTCATGACGTTACCCTCGCTTCCCTCTGGCTTGCTTCTTTGCACCCTTGTCTTCGCGACGATGGTTCCTACCGTCGCTGGCTCGGACTCGGAAACTATTGTCGGCGATCCCTCCGCCGGGTGTCTCGGGTTGGAGATTTCGCCCGACATGAAGTTCCTCAGCCGGACCCAGCAGCCAGCCACTCCGCGGTTGTGGTTGTGCGGAATGGATGGTGCCACCGGCGAACTCGTTCCCCCCAACGGAAGAGCCATCGGATCGAACGGGCAACCTTTCGCGGTCCCGAATATCCCGTCGGGCTCGAGACCAGTGCGCGCGGCCTGTGCGCCAACCTGCTGAAGCACGAAGGCGCACTCTGGCACCCGCTGCGCGACGCCGCGATTCCCGCCACCAACAACGCCGCCGAGCGCGCGCTGCGCGGAGCGAATGATCACCCCCGGAGCCACCGCCCGCCACCATGACTTCAACCCCATCTCCCTCCTCGCCGCCGCGCTGCTGCCGGGAGGGTAGGGCGTGAACGGATAGGTCACGGAGCCCGTCTTTGGGCGCAAGCTCTTCAGGAAGCCGACTTCAGGGGGACGTGCCGGATCTAGCGACTCCAGCTTCAATTGTCCACATCGCGACCCCTTTCCGCATTGTCGGGGGAGATGATCACGTCAGAAATCGTATTGTAGTTTTCCGAGTCACCTACTTTCCCAGGTTTTCTCTGAATACGCAAAGCACCATCGACGCGAAGGGATCAAGCAAGGCGCTCATCGACACGGGGTTCCTGACGACCTCCGTCACCCAGCAGATCATGCCGGATCACGCCTACGTCGGGCTGCTGAAAACGGCGATGAGCAAGAACGGCGACTCGCTCGCGATGATCGGCGCGATCATGGGATATGGAGCGACGATCCAGCGCCCGAACGGCGCGACGATCATCATCCCACCCCGCCCGTTCCTTCACCCCGTGATGGGGAAATACAGACTACGGGCGATCAAGAACCACCGCGAGGCGGTCAGATCGGTGATGGGATGAAGTCCATCACCTCTGCTTTTCACGGTACTTGCTCCACGCCAGCTCGCTTGCGTTCACATCGACGTAGCGAAGCCGAAGGGCACTGAGCCAGTCTGACTGCTGGCGGGTGGCAGCGCTGGGATGCCAAGAGGAGAGAATCTTGCCGAGAGGCCATTCGAGCAGGGTCGCCTGTCCTGCCTCCGTAAGTTTCCCTCTGTAAGCCTTGATGGCGGCTGGGCAACCATCATCCAGATCATGGTACACGACAGCGCAGAAGGCCTCCTTGTACTTCCTCGGAGACTGCCTCAGGACTGCAAAAGTCAGGAGGTGGTCCCGCCAAAGCTGGTTGGTCTCCGGGTTTGGGAAATCAGTTTCAGAGCCGGGTAACCACCAACCGTTATCTCGTGCGAACCAATCTGTATAACGTTTTGAGGGATACTCTTTTTGCGAGAATGGTTCCGTCAGCTTGGTTTCGACAGCGATGAAGCCAAGATCGCCATTCTCCAGTTCATACTCTACGAAGGCATCGAATGCCGTGCGATCTCCCAGCAGTCCTTCCCCGTCGTACTCCACTTGGACATCTCGAACCTTCAATCCTCCGGGTACGCCGGGGAGGGTCGAAATCAGCCGCGTCGCCAGATCGAAGTCCGCATGAAGTGGACCGAATAAGTTGAAGCACATGGGCTGGCTGCTGAGCAGATTCCGCCGCAGCCGGTCAGGCTCAATCGCCCCTTCGCCTTCCGAAAGTCGCTGCGCAGCGAATCCATAAATCTCGTCCGTCAGGAAGTTGAATCCACGTTGCCCGTCCGAGTCCGTGAGCATGCTGCCGTAGAGTTCCCCGCCCGCCTGAGGATTGGGGCCAGGAGACAGACCAAGTGCGTGGTGTCGATACCATGACTGATGAAAACGGAGCCGACCCTTGAACTCGCCGTCGCTGGGAGCCACATGCTTGCAGTCACTTTCCAACCCATGAGGTGCTGGTGTACCCGCCATATTTTTCCTCGCTCTTGATGGAAATTCCGAAGCCCCAGCTCCGGACGTGAGACTACCGCCTGGATCATTTCCAAGGGCAAGTAGGAACCTCTGACCTGACTCTCCGCACCTCTTCGTTCTGAAAGCAACCTCGTTTTCTTGCCCCGGAGCCACATTTTCCCTCCTCGATGCCGCGCTTGAGCCTTCGGGGCGGTCGATTACGAGCAGTGGTGGTGGCCCTGCGCGGGTTCGCGGCGCGTTGCCGCCCTCTGAACTGGCGTCATGCGTGGCTCTCCCGATGTCTGACTGCCTTGAGAAGGTTGTGGGCGAGGATCGCCAGGCTGACCTGTTCGCGGAAGCGGACGATGCCTGTATATACGGCGCGGCCCAGCCGGCGCCATCGCTTGAGCGCGCAGAAGACGCCCCGCGAGGGCCTGCTCCACTCACGAAAATGCCTCCATCTGGATTCGGGGAATGGATCCCCAGCCTGAAACTCGAATCGCCCGCCAGCTTGATGCTGGGGGCGGCGGAACAAAACTTGATCCCGAATCCCTTGCCGGAACTCGGGAGCTCTTCGTTCTATACAACCTGATTAACGACCAAGGCCTGTGGGAAGTTCACCGCTGCAAAACCGGAATCACTCTCCCGAATCAATCATCCGACTACTGGATTGTGGACTAACTGGGAGAGCCGCCGCCTCTGCGTTTTAATTCTAGCATCCACAGCGAGGGCCTCGACAGGGCAACCGCCCGCCCCGCCTCAAATCATCGTTGGGCTTATGTGTCGCGTGGACGCGCAGTGGCGAGCATCGACGAGACGCCGCCGGTTCCCGAGTCCGATCTTGGCGCCCCCCGGTAGGACGCCGGTGATCGGGGCTTTGCGCTGTGCGCTCTGAGGTAGCCTCGTCGCCGGCGCTTTAAGATTTGGCGCCGCCCGCCCGGGCCTTCAGGATCGCGTCGATTTCCTGAACCAGTTCCCGTAGACGCCGTTCGCTGGTGTCGGTCGTGAGCGAGCGGTGGTCTTCGATATCCTGCACCTTCTGGTAGTTGTTGATTACGGCGCCGACGATTAGATTCACAAGGAGGAACGTGGCGATCACGATCCAAGAGACTTGAAAGGCGGTGAATGCGCCGAGGGGATGACCAGCCTGGGCCAGCTCGTAGCGCATCTGGGTCCAGTCGTCGCCGGTGAGGATGCGGAAGAGTGTGAAGCAAGCCTCGTGGATGGTGGCGAAGTATGTCTGCATGGGGTGGCCGTCGCCCCCGAACAACTTAACCCCGATGACCGCGTAGACGTAGAACAAGATCGTCGCCAAGAGCGCCACGTACTTCATGCTGGTGACTGAGCGGAGAAGAACGGCGACGATCAGCCGCAGTTCCGGGATGGTCTTGACCAGCCGAAGCACGCGCAAAACCCGGAAAACACGCAGGACCGGTCCGATGCCGTTGGAGGCGGGAACGATCGCCGCGACGACGATCGAGAGATCGAAGATGTTCCAACCATCGCGGAAGAAAGAGGCTGTGGAATCGCGGGCCATGAATCTCAGGACGATTTCCACCATATAGATGACGAGGCAGACCGCCTCCAACACGGCGATGGTACGGAGAGCTGCCGCATCCGTCAGATAGGTAGCGAGGCCGATGAGCACCGCATTGAATACGATGACGGCAATGATGAAGTTATTGAAGGGGGCGGATTCGACGAGCTTGCGGATCACCATGTTGTTCCTGTGGCATTCGATGCTCTCTCAGCCAGCAATTCTGGAGAGGTTCCTTCTGTGAGAGTCAACCGTGGCGCGCGCGATGCGCCGCAGTTCGTCATCCACGCCGCGACCCGGTTTGGCCGGACGCTCCTCGTCCGGCGGAATACTTCAACGGCAATCGTCAGTGGCCCACTTTTCCGCCGCCCGATCCGTTCGCCGGAGGCTGTTTCGAAGGAATCAGCAAGCTCGGCACAGTGGCCACTGCCAGCGTGCCGACGACGGCCAGAAGCGACACCGTTGTGCTAATCTGATGGGGGAGGCCTTGGCTAGGCCAATCACGTCAAGGTATGGTGGCAGGCTCAGGAGCAGCATCTTGATGCCGACGAAGGCGAGGATCAGGATCCACTGGTACTTCAGGATCAGCCCCGCCCCCAGAAAGATCATCGCGCCACGCATGATCAGGGCGCCGATGATGCCCCAGAAGAGCACCCGGTGCTGGTACTTTCCCGGCACCCCGCCCCGTCCATCCCAAAAGCTCTTGCTCTGGTTCAGTTGCCTACGGGCTTCCAGTTCTCTGGCAGCAGTTCTTCGAGGCGGTTGGTCGGGTGGGACGGCAGGCGCGTCAGCAGGTCGGTACCGTAGTCCCACCGCAACGCGGCGCTTGCACCGAGGCGGGGATTGGGGGATTCTTTCGCCGTGCCCAAGTTCGCAACAACGTGATTATGCTGCCCCCCGGTGTCTCGCTGCCGGATGGTTCGGAGGTGTTCGTCGAGCCGGTGGCCGGCGCGAATGGCGAGGCCGCGGCGGGCTCGATCCTTGAGCGTGACGGCAAGTTTGCGGGATGACTGGAGGGCCTGCCGGAGGACTTCCCCGAGAATCACGACCACTATCTGCACGGAGCCGAGAAGCGATCTTCATGAAGACCGTCTTCGCGGACGGCTTCTTCTACTTCGCGTTGCTAAATACCAGCGACCGCGCCCACTTGGCGGCAACTCGCGCAGGGGCCGCGGGGGCTTGGAATTGTGCCAACGGATTTCGTCCTAATCGATCTCCTCGATGGCCCCGGTTCCCCCCGCCATCGCGCGCGGGCTGCCCAATTCGTCCGCGCAATCCCGGCGGACTCTTCGACTCGCATCCTGCGGGCGGAACCGTCGTATCGGGAAGCCGCCATTGGGCTCTTCGAGCAGCGGGGCGACAAGGCATGGTCATTCACTGACTGCGCGTCATTTGTCGCTGTGGTGAATGAGGGACTCGATGAGGCACTTACGGGCGATACCCACTTCGAGCAGGCGGGATTCCGGGCGCTGCTGAAGTAGCAGACTGCCGATGAGGGGAATACCGGGCACGGCCCCCCTACTCCCCCCACAAATGCAGCTTGTCCCTCACCACGTCCATCGTCTCCACGGCCTTTTCGCGGGCGCGGGTGTTGCCTTGGGCGAGGATGTCCTTCCAGGCGTCGGGCTGGGCGGCGAGTTGCTCTCGGCGGTCGAAGGCGGGGGCGAAGCGGGTCTCGACGGCGTCGGCGAGGATCTTCTTGCACTCGATGCAGCCCCACTTGGCGCCGCGGCAGTTGGTGGTGATTTCCTCGTAGCGGTCGGGCGAGGTGAAGACCTTGTGGTAGGACCAGACGGTGCATTTCTCGGGTTCGCCGGGGTCGGTTTTCCGGACGCGGGCGGGGTCGGTTTTCATGACGCGGATTTTGTCCCACTTTTCCTGCGGCGTCTCCGACAAATAGATGCAGTTGTTGTAGGACTTGGACATCTTGCGTCCGTCGTTGCCGAGGAGGACGGGGGCCTGGCTGAGGCGCCATTCGGGGATGCGGAAGACGTCGCCATAGCGGGAGTTGACCTTCTGGGCGATGTCCTGGCACTTCTCGATATGCTCCACCTGGTCGCGCCCCACGGGGACGACGTGGGCCTGGTACATGAGGATGTCGGCGGACTGGAGCACGGGGTAGCCGAGGAATCCGTAGGTGCGCATTTCGTCGAGCTTCTGCTCCTCGACGAGGTCCTTCCAGCTTGTGCAGCGCTCCGCCAGGCCAAGCGGCGTGAACATGCCGAGGATCAGCGCCAGCTCGGCGTGTTCCTTGATGGCGGATTGGACGAAGATGGTGGCCTTCTGGGGGTCGAGGCCGACGGCAAACCAGTCGAGGACCTGGTTGCGGATGTTCTCGGGGATCGGCGACAGGTCGTTGTAGTTGTTGGTCATCGCGTGCCAGTCGGCGACCATGAAGAAGCACTCGCATTCCTCCTGCAAGTCGAGCCACTGGGCTAGCGCGCCCACGAAGTTGCCGAGGTGCTGGCGCCCGGTGGGGCGGCTGCCGGAGAGGAGGATTTTCTTGGCGGGGGCGGTCATGGGTGGCGTTCCGATTTCAGAGGAGATAGACGGGCAGTTGGGCGAGGGTGCTGAGCGCCCTGTAGGCGGGAAGGACGGTGGCCGAGTAGAAGATCCGCCCGAGCGGGGTGACGAAGATCAGGATCAGGACGAAGTAGCTGAATGTCTGCACGGTGGCAAAGGCCTGGTGGAATTGGGGGCGGCTCTTGACGAAGCCATGCCAAAGCACGTGGGACCCATCGAGCGGCGGAATCGGCAGCAGGTTGAAGAACATGAGCACCAGGTTGATGAGCAGCGAGTAGGAGAGAATGTGGCCGACGATCCCGTGGACGTTGTCGGGAATATCGACGCCACGCTGAAACAGCATGATCCGGGCGAGGTAGTAGCACTGCATCAGCACGACCGTAACCAGCGCCAGGAGCAGATTGGAGAACGGACCCGCCAGCGCCACGATCACTCCATAGCCGCGGCCCCGGCGATAGTTGGACTCCACCACGGGGACGGGCTTGGCCCAGCCGATGAGGGGGAAGTTCTGGAGCACGGCGATGATCGGGATGATGATCGTGCCGACGGGGTGTATGTGCGCGATCGGGTTGAGGGTGATGCGCCCCTGATAGGCCGAGGTCAGGTCGCCGCCCCACTTGGCCACGATGGCATGGGCCGCCTCGTGAAAGGAAAGGGCGAAGAGAAAGACCGGGAAGCCAATGAGGAGGTTGCGGAGGGCTTCCTGAGTTTCGGGATTCATGGCAACGGGGCGGGGGAGGGTGGTAAGGCCCCCGTGTTCTGGTGACGCCCCCACCCACGGTCAACGGATTTCGCCGCTTCTGCTTGACGTGAAACTCACGCAAATCAAGCATTCGCGGCAGCAGTCAACGCGGAGAACCACGCCCTTGCTATCACTCGTCGAACAACGCTCCATCGACCCCGATGCCGATCCCGCCCTGCTGGACCGGCTCAGCGTCGTCACTTACTTCACGACCACGCGCTGCAATGCGAAGTGCGAGACGTGCTTCTATTGGCAGAGCCTGAACGATGCCGACGAGAAGGCGCTGAACCTGGAGGAGATCGACACGGTTTCGCGCTCAATGCCGCGGTTCAACCACCTGCTCTTCAGCGGCGGAGAGCCCGTAATGCGCAAGGAGATCGTGGAGGTGGCCAAGATATTCGCCGCCAACAACGGCCTGATCTCCATCGACATGCCGACCAACGGACTCCTGCCCAAGCGCGTGGAGGAGGTTACGTCGCGCATTCTGGACGAGATTCCCGAGGTGCTCTTTACCGTGGGCCTCTCGCTCGATGGGCTGGAGGAGACGCACAACCGCATCCGCGGCGTGCCGGGAAACTGGAAGCGCAGCATGGAGACGCTGGCCACGCTGGCACGCGTCCGCGAGGACCGCATGGCGAAGTTCCGCCGCGGCGAGGGCCCCAAGCCGAACCTGCGCATCATGACGCTGACCTGCATCAACAACCAGAACCTTTCCGAGATCGAGGCGTTGGCCCAGGCGATGTATGACAATCCCGAGGTCGATGGCATGATGTTCGAGTGCCTGCGCGGCACGCCGAAGGACCCGGAACTGAAGCCGCCGACGATCGAGCAGTTTGACCGCGTCGTCCGCATGTCGATCGAGATGAACGAGAAGATGTATCAGCGCCGCTTCGGCGACTACCGGGCGTCGTGGCTGAGCTATATCCGCAACGTGTATCGCTTCCAGCGCGAGCATTTGGTCACCGGGAAAATCCCGGCCACCTGCCAAGCCGGCGTCGGCCTCGCCGTCATCGAGCCCGATGGACGCGTCCGCATGTGCGAACTGCTGGACGTGGTCGGCGACCTGCGCAAGGAGGGGCTCGACTGGGCCAAGCTCTGGCTATCGCCCCGCGCGGCGGACATGCGCCGCTGGATCCGCGAGTCGCGCTGCTCCTGCACCCACTGCGTGAACATGGGCCACAGCATCGACGCGACGCTGAAGACGAAGCTGAGGCGCAAGCTGGACGAGGTGGTTTTCTCTCGATAGAGAAGAGAACAAAAACGCCACTGAGGCACGGAGAGCACGAAGGGGCGGCGATGAGCGCGACACGAAACGCGGAGACGGTGGAGGAGGCGGCGGCCCACTTGCGCGATCTGGTGGAAAGGGGACAGCATGGGGAAGCCACCGATCTCGTTGATGATGGAAGGCCGGTGGCGCGCATCATTGCGGTGGCCGAGTCCCCTCTGGATCGTAGCAAGGCGTTCGAGGCCATGAGAAAAAACCGTGAGCAATTTCAGGCCGAAGGCAATTTTTCACGGTGGACGAGTTGCTCTCGTTCCGTAATGAAGGCCGAAAGTGATTGTGGTTCTGGGTTGCTCTGTCGTTCTGGCGATGAACATGCCCGATGAGTGGAGTCCGTATGCGGCGATGACGGCGTCCATTGCTCGGGCGGGTCAGGCAATAGTACCGGCGCACCGGCAGGTGGAAATCGCCAATTCTCTTCTGGTGGCTCACCGGAAAAACAGAATCGTGCAGTCCCAGTTGAAAAGTATCATGGCGGCAATCGGTCAAATCTCCCGAGAAACCGAAGCGTCCACCTTCGAATCACTGCGCGACGCCGTGGTGCCGCTGGCGCCAAAACAACGCCTGACCGTATACGACGCGATCTGTCTCGAGCTCGCAACTCGTAGGGGCGCTCTACTGGCTACGCTGGACAAAGAATTGGCAGGAGCGGCGCGCGAAGAGGGCGCATATCCCAGTGCAAATACTTCGATCTGAACTACTTCGCCTGCAATAGATGATCTACCGCTCCCTCATCTATCCCCTCCTTTCCCGCTTGGACGCCGAGTGGACGCACGAGGAGACGCTGCGTGTGCTGGAGCTTGCCCAGCGCGTGGCTCCCGGGCCCACGCTGTTGCGGGCTCTGGCGGGGCGTGTGCCGGAGCGCCCTGTTGAGGCGTTCGGCCTGAGGTTTCCAAACGCGGTCGGCGTGGCTGCGGGATTCGACAAGGACGCGCGGGTGGCGATGGGGCTGGGGATGCTGGGGTTCGGCCATGTGGAGGTCGGCACCCTGACGCCGCGCCCGCAGGAGGGAAACCCGCGCCCGCGGATCTTCCGCCTGCCCAGGCAGCGCGGGCTGATCAACCGAATGGGTTTTCCCAATGGCGGAGTCGATGCGGCGGTGCCGCGTCTGGCGGCGCTGGCGGGCGAGTCGCGCTCCTTCCTGATCGGCGTCAGCCTCGGGAAACAGAAGGAAACGCCGCTGGCCGAGGCAGTGGGCGACTATCTGGCGGTGATGCGCAAGGTGCATCGCTATGCCGCCTATCTGGCGGTGAATATCAGCTCGCCCAATACGCCCGGGCTGCGCGAGTTGCAGGGCGGGAAGTTTCTCTCGGAACTGTGCGGCGAACTGGTCCGCGAGGGCGCCCACCTGACGCGGGACAGCGGCCTCCCCCGCCGCCCGATTCTGGTGAAGATCGCGCCGGACCTCTCGCGGGCGGAGCTGGACGAAATTCTGGAGACCATCATCCACGCGGGCATCGATGGAGTGATCGCGACCAATACAACCCTCAAGCGCCCGGGGGTGCGCGGCGCGGTGGCGAAGGAAGCCGGCGGGCTGAGCGGCGCGCCGGTGGGAGAACGCAGTCTCAAACTCATTTCCCACATTTACCGCACCACCGGCGGTCGGCTGCCGATCATTGCCGTGGGCGGGATTGCGACGCCGGAAGACGCCCGCCGTCGCCTCGATGCCGGGGCGAGTCTGGTGCAGGTTTACACGGGCCTTGTGTACGAGGGGCCTTGCCTTGCGGGGCGGCTGGCGCGGGGTATCCGCGGGGGCGGCGTTTCGCCCGGACCAGAAAACCCCTTGTAACGGGCCATGCGGTCGCTAAACCTCTCGCCGCTTTTATCGACCGAAAGGAATACAAGACATGAAGAAGCTTTTCCTGGCAGGCCTCGCCTTCGCGGCCCTGCTCTCTGCGCCCGCCGCCGTGCGCGCCCAAGACGCGGCCGCCGCGGAGCCGAAGTCCGAAGTAAAGTCGGAGTTCAAGACCCTCGAGGAAAAGGTCAGCTATGCCATCGGCATCCAGCTCGCCAAGGACATGCAGAAGAACGGCGTGAACCTCTCCCCCGCGCTTTTCCTGCGCGGCATGGAGGAAGTCTATGCCGGCAAGACGCCCGCGATGAGCGACGAAGACGTCGAGGCGGCCATCGGCGAGTTCCAGACGTTCATGCAGAAGAAGATGATGGAGAAGGCGGAGAAGGAGAAGACCGCGAATCTCGAAGCGGCCACGGCATTCCTTGAGAAGAACAAGGCCGAGGCGGGCGTCGTGACCACGGCGAGCGGCCTGCAATACCGCGTGATCACCGCGGGCGAGGGCGAGTCCCCCAAGGACGGCGCCAAGGTGAAGGTCCACTACAAGGGGACGCTTCTGGACGGTAAGGAATTCGACAGCTCCTACAAGCGCGGCGAGCCCGCCGAGTTTGGCGTGAACCAGGTGATCCCGGGCTGGACCGAGGCCCTCAAGCTGATGAAGCCCGGCGCGAAGTATGAACTCTTCATCCCCCCCACCCTCGGCTATGGCGAGTCCGGCAACCAGAGCATCCCCGGCAACAGCCTCCTCAAGTTCGAGGTCGAGCTGATCTCGATCGCCGCCGAGTAAGCAGTCCGTCCGTTCAAGTATCCTGCGCCCCGGTCTCGACTCAGCGAGGCCGGGGCGCTTCGTTGTTGGGCCGATTCAATATCGCGCGGGGCGAAATGCTGCTTGAGTTTCCATCCGGGAGGCACCAAACAGGCCGCTTGACTGGGACTTCCCCATCGCGGCCCGGACCAGGCGCCCCCCCGGAGGCATCACCCGCATGAGCGAGCTTTTCCCGCGGCTTATTCCGTTCGTCGGCATCGCCGTGATGGTGGCCATCTGCCTCGCCATGAGCACCAATCGCGGCGCCGCGCTCAAGCGCTGGGACCTGATCGCGTGGGGGTTCGGACTCCAGTTTGTCTTCGCGCTCCTGATTCTGAAGACGGAGCCCGGGGCATGGCTTTTCAGCGCGGCCAACGATGTGTTCATCGGGGTAATCGGCGCGACCCAGGCGGGCTCGGAGTTCGTCTTCGGGCCACTCGCCAAGAACCCCTCGCCGGTATCGATGGGGCCGATTATCGCGTTCTATGTGCTACCGACGATCATCTTCTTTAGCGCGCTGATGTCGGTGCTCTATCACCTGGGAGTCATGCAGAAAGTCGTTCGCGGGCTGGCCTGGGTGATGCAGCGGACGCTGAAGACGAGCGGGGCGGAGACCCTTTCGGCGTCGGCCAATATATTCGTGGGCCAAACGGAGGCCCCGCTGGTCGTGCGCCCCTTCATCGGCAAGATGACCCAGAGCGAATTGATGACGGTGATGGTCGGAGGATTCGCCACGGTCGCCGGCGGCGTCATGGCGGCCTATGTGTCTTTCCTGCAGAACTCGATCCCCAACATCGCCGGACACCTGATGGCGGCATCGGTGATGAGCGCCCCCGCCGCGTTGATCTTTGGCAAGCTGATGGTGCCGGAAACCGAAACTCCGGAGACGGCGGGGACCCTGCCCATCAACGTGGAGAAGGAAACCACGAACGTGCTGGACGCGGCCACGGTGGGAACGACGGAGGGCGTGCGCCTGGCGATCAATGTGGGCGGGATGCTGATCGCGTTCCTGGCGCTGATCGCGTTGGTGGACATCTGCCTTGGCGGAATCGGAAAAGCGATCTTCGGAGGCACGGTGCCGACGTGGTATTCGGAATGGGTCAACCTGCGCGCGGCAGTGGGCGCCGTCTTTGCGCCGCTCGCATGGCTGATGGGAATCACCGAATGGGGAGACGCCGTGCAGGTGGGACGCCTGATGGGAATCAAGATGGTGGCCAATGAATTCGTGGCCTACATCGACCTCGGCGCCATCGGCGACGCGGGGGCGATCTCGGAGCGTTCGCGCATCATCGCCTCCTACGCGCTCTGCGGATTCGCCAACTTCGGCTCCATCGGCATCCAGATCGGCGGGCTTGCGGTCATGGCGCCGGAACGCCGCGCCGACCTCTCGCGCCTCGCCCTGCGCGCGATGCTGGCGGGAACCTTTGCCGCGAACGCGACGGGGTGCGTGGCGGCGATCCTGATCTGAGAGTCATGGGAACGCCGATCTCCCGATGGGCTTTTCTTTCCGGGAAGTGCGGCAACAAATAGACAGGATAGCAGGATGACAGAATCAATCGAGCTTCCTGTCATCCTGCAATCCTGTCCGTCTGTTCTGCCTGCCCGCGACTCAACAACTAGTCGAAGACGATTGTCCGTTTCTTGTACACCATGATGCGGTCGTCGGAGTGGGCGCGGACGGCCTTGGCGAGGACGTTGCGCTCGATCTCGCGGCCAAGCGCCAGCATGTCCGACACGCTGTGGGAGTGGCTGACGCGGATCGTCTCCTGCTCGATCACCGGGCCGTCGTCGAGGTCCGCCGTGGCGTAGTGGCTGGTGGCGCCGATGAGCTTCACGCCGCGCTCGTAGGCCTGATGGTAGGGCCGGGAGCCCTTGAAGGCCGGCAGGAATCCGTGGTGGATGTTGATGATGCGGTTGGGCCACGACTCGATGAATTCGGCGGAGAGAATCTGCATGTAGCGCGCGAGCACCACGAAGTCGATATGGTGCTGGCGGAAGACCTCCTGAGCGCGGGCCTCCGCCGCCGCCTTGCGGTCCTTCTCCACGGGTATATACACGAAGGGGACCTTGAAGCTGGCGGCGACGTGCTCGAGGTCGGTGTGGTTGCTGACCACCACGGCGATGTCGGCGGCGAGCTCGCCATAGCGCTCGCGCAGGAGCAGGTCGTAGAGGCAGTGGTCGTACTTGGAAACCATGACGGCGATCTTGCGGCGGTCCTCGGAGCACTGGAGATGGGCCTCCGCGGAGAACCCTTCGGCGAGGCCGGCGAGGTCGCGGCGCAGTTCCTGGGTGGAGACCTTCATGTCGCCGCGGTCGAAGAGGACGCGCATGAAGAAGCGCTGGTCCAGCTCCTCGCAGTGCTGCTGGGAGTTGATGATGTTGCCGCCGCGCTCGAAGATGAAGCGCGAGACGTTGAACACGATCCCCTTTTGGTCGGGGCAGTTGATCTTGAGGATGGCTGTTTTCATGGCGGGGGGATTAGCGGGGGGGGCGCTGGCCGGGACAAGGGCAATGCGGCGAATGACCCTTGCGCATGGGCGGGGCGCGCCGATGATCGAGCGCATTCCGCAGTCCACAAGGAGTCACGCGCATGTTCATGCACTACCTCGTCGTCTATTGGGCCTGGGTCGTCCTTTGTATCGCTGGCACGCTGGTCCTGTGGCGCGTGACGCGAAAGGTGGCCGAGGCCCCGCTGTTGGACATCGTCCTGTCCCTGATGTCTTGGATTCCGTGGGTCGTGGCATGGAACTCGGGCGGTTGGTGGGGATTCGCCGGGTGCCTGGCGGGGCAGTTTCTGGCGCTCCAGACCTTTGTGATCGTCCACGGCAACGCCCACCCGCGGCCCAAGGGCTCGATCCGGCGCACGCTGGACCGTTTAGTGGGACCCGTCCGCAATCACCTGGGCCTTTGGATTACGATCCCGGCGCTCCCGGTTTTCGTCTCGTTGCGCTTCGCGGAAATCTTTGTCTATCCGCTGCTGGTCTGGACCTTGGGGTTCCCCAAGTACCGGCAGAGCGAATGGGTCAACGTCTCCCGCCAGAAGTTCGAGGGCCTGATCGGCCACGATCTGGTGTGGTGCCTGTATTGCGACTGGATGACGGGGGTATATTCGCTGGGGGCGGAGATGCTGAGGAGCGTGGAATCGTTCTGGTGCCCGATCCGCTTCTACCCCGGCAAGAAGTGCGAGAACTGCAAGCTGGACTTCCCCGACCTGGATAAGTGGGTGCCCGCCGACGGCACGATGAAGGACGTAGAGAAGGCGCTGGAGAAGCACTATCCGGAGGGAGAAGGCGAGCCGCGAAGCTGGTGGGGCCACCCGGAACGCTCGGAACGGTCGGCGGATTGATTGCCGTTGCCAGTCCGCCACGTCCTCGTGCCTATGCCCTGCAAGTAACCAGTCCGCGAAAGGCTTCTGAATGGAAATCGTTATCCACACCATCGACAATGAGTCGGCGAGATTCGTCCAGGAGGACCCGGAGCAGGTCGCGCTGCTTCTCAGCAAGGTCCACCCTCAGCGCCTCTTCCAGCAGCGGAACATCATCATCCAGGGCAAGATGGCCGTTTCGGGCTTCAACACCAGCCTTGTCGAGATGGTCGAGTTCATCACCGACGTCAAGCCGCAGTGGCAGGTCCAGACCCATGTGGACACCATCCAGGTCATTAGCGAGGAGAAGTACGAAGCGCTGATGCTGAAGCTGGTGCGCTCCCTCAAGGGCGAGCGGCCCCGCGTGAAGTTGGGCGATTCGATGGAGGGCTGCGCCGAGTTCCACATGCGGAGCGGGCGCGATGTCCTGGTCCAGTTCCACTCCGTGGTGAAGGGGAAGGTGGACGAGCGCATGTTCCTGCAGTCCCTCTTCGAGTCCGGCGCCCTCGCCATTCCCATCGAGAAGGGCGGCTGGGCGATCCTGAACCCGGAGAACATCGTGCGCTATGTCCTGAACCCCGGCCCCGCCGACGCCCCCGCCAACTCCTGGCTCGCGGCCCGCGGCGGCGAATCGCTCGCCTCGCGCATGAGCATGGAGATTGATGTTAGGAGGATGTAGAGAGGGGGAAGGCGGGAAAGACGGGAAGAGCGGAAACAGCGGGAAAGACGGGAACGGCGGATGGAGTTCGGTGGGGGGCCAAGGCCCCCCATTTCTGCTTTTACGCCTTCACCGCTTTTGGCGCCGTTCCCGCCTTTCCCCTTTTCAAGTGTAAGGCAAAAACGCCGTCTGCAATTCGCTCGGCAGGTCCACCAGGCGGTAGTCCTTGGCGCTGACGAACATGAGGGTCTGCTTGCCTTTGCCGAGGACTTGCTTGGCCTGATTGACAATCTCGTGTTCGAGGACGGCGAACTTGCGGTTGAAGCCCTCGACGCGGATCTTGACGGTCAGGATCTCGAACTCCTTGGCCTCGATGTTGAACTTGTGCTCGATCTGGCGCGTAAGGATGTAGAATCCCGTGCTTTTGAGATCGAAGCTGGGCATGCAGCTGCGGAAGAACATCTCCCTCACCTTGCCGACGTAGATGATGTAGTTGCCGAAGTACACGTTCCCCACCGAATTGGTGTCGCTATACGTTGTCATGAACGTGTGGCAGAACCACTTTCCCTCGAAGTGCCCGCGCGCGTGCTCGCCGTCGGCATCGATGGGGGCCAGTGCCGTCGCGCCTCCGCCGCCGGGGCTGACGGAGTGCAGGAATCCCGCGAGCGCCTGGGCGGCGGCGGGTTCGATGCGGTGGATCACGGACTTGAGTTTTTCGCCCGCCTTGGGGTCTAGGCGGGAGATTGCATTCTCCAGCGCCGAGATCGCGACTTCGGCGGCCTTGCCGCTGACGCTGGGAAGGGGAACCTCGTCGGTTGAATCCGGCTTCGGCAGCGCCTTCTGCAAATCGTCCACCACCACGCGGCCGGAGATCACCGCGAAGCCGTGGATCAGCGGGATGAGCGGCCCAAGGACCATCAGGTACCATGTCTGCTCGAAATAGCCGATGCCAAACAGCCCCAGGGAGAACGCGGCGACGGAGAAAAGCGCCGTCTGGGTGAAGCGCGTGAACTCGGGGAAGTAAGTCGTCCTGAAC
Source organism: Candidatus Sumerlaeia bacterium (assembly GCA_038208905.1). Classification (GTDB taxonomy): domain Bacteria; phylum Sumerlaeota; class Sumerlaeia; order SLMS01; family SLMS01; genus JBBQYG01. The sequence goes on from JBBQYG010000015.1 coordinate 35,030, forward strand.
AGGAACACCAGCGCATATCCCACGCCAAAGGATGCGTAGAAGGACATGAAGTATTCCAGCCTGAATCCGAGGAGCAGCCCGCCCATGCCCACGGCGAGGGCCAGTATCATCGGCACCACGGGAGAGGAGAGCAGGTTCTCCGGGATGATCGTCATGATCAGGTGCTCGCTCTTGCGCGTGAGCTTCTTCAGGTACCACTTCAGCGAGACGTATCCGCTGTCCAGCGTGGAGACAATGCAGAGAATGATGAACCCTACGTAGCAGACCTTTCCGAGCATTCCAAACGGCTCACCGGAAAGTAGCATGAAGCGGACGATGTAGTCCTTGCCGTCAAAGAATCCGTCCTGCGCGGGACGAAGGTGGCTGGGCCCGCCGACCGACATGAGGGTCAGCGCGAGGAAGCCGTGAAACAGGAGAATGCCGAAGAAGAGAAGCCCGCCATACAGGTATGACTGGCGGATGCTGGCCTTTTCACGGTGAATCTGGATGGCGCGCTGCCATTGCTGGATGTCGAGCCACGGCCCCAGCAGCAGCCCCGCCACGATGGGGATCAGAAAGCCGACGAAGCCCGGGGACTTCCACGACGAGTGCCCCTCGGCGAGGACCGATGGCAGCTCGGTGGTCTCCAGGTAGGCGCCGACGGAAACCGCGACGCCCGCCATGCAGAGAAGAATCGCCACGAACATGGCGAGGTGGCTCCACTTGATGCGCACGATATCGAAGCTCTCTCCCAACATCAGCGCCGCCGCCAGGATCAGCAGCGCGCCCAGCGCGGGATTGAGCCCGAGCGGCGCAAAGAGATAGGCAAGGATGGCGAAGAACGTGAGCGAGATCGCCACAAGCTGGTAGGCGAGGATGACAAACCGGAGCGAGTGGCTGGTGGCGAGGAAGTGGCGCTCGAAATCGCGCTCCCCGGGAAGGCGCCGGGCGATGCGCTGGGTCAGCATGCCGAAAATCACCAGCCCCAGCATGTTGGGAATCGCGAAGGACAGCAGCCCGACCACGCCAAAGTGCAGCGAAAACTGGACGGAGAAGAACAGCCCGAGGCCCCACGTCCAGCTGAGGGCGATGGAGACCCCCCAGAGGAGGGAGCGGAGCGGGCGCTTCGTGATCGGCGAAAGGGCGGTGGCGCTGTCCTGCGGCATTGTGCGGGGGGGCTCCTTGGGGAAGGCGAAGGATAGCGAGGATCGGCGGTGCCGAACAAGCGCTAATTCCAAGTTTGGGCATGATGCACGGCGCCAGTGGCGCGCCGCCGAAGAGGTTGACGCCCGGGGGGCCGGGCAAGCAAGACTTCGCCATCCCGCAAGGCAGCCGAAGCCGAGCGAAAAATCCATTGTCTGGGAAACCTCCTTGCCTGCTGCCCCCGCCGCGCTTCCACAGGTCCCCGCCTCCACACTGGAGGTAGGCGCCCGCGTGGAATCCGTGTACCTGCTGGCCAATACCGAACGCCGCCTGAAGAAGAACAACGAGCCGTTCTTCTCGCTCCAGCTTTCCGACGCCACCGGCACCATCGGCGGCATCATGTGGGACGGCCACGCGGAGCTTGAGCGCGGCAATATCCGCAAGGACGACTATGTCCTGGTGCAGGGCGACGTGGGCGAGTTCAACGGCCAGCCCCAGATCACCATGCGCCGCATCGTGAAGGTGGACGACGCCGACGTGGACCAGAAGGCGTTCCTGCCCGTGAGCCCGCGCCCGCGCGAGGAGATGGAGGCGGAGCTGGACGGCTGGATCGCCCGCGTGAAGAATCCCGACTGCGCGCGCCTGCTGGCGCGGCTCTTCGGTCACAAGGGCCTTCGCGAGCTGTACTGCATGGCTCCCGCCGCGGTGAAGGTGCATCAGGCGTATATCCACGGCCTCCTGGATCACACGCTCTGCGTGATGAAGCTGGCCTGGAGCATCGCCGACGTCTATGAGCCGATCGACCGCGATCTGCTGGTGACGGCGACGCTCCTGCACGACATCGGCAAGGTGCGCGAGCTGGAGTGGAAGCGCTCGCTCGGCTATACGACACAGGGGCGCCTCCTCGGCCATATCTTCATGGGCGCGGCCATGGTGGACGCGGCCATCAACGAGATCCGCAAGGCCGACGGCTTTGATCCGGAAATCCAGACACACCTGATCCATCTGATCCTGAGCCATCACGGCAAGCAGGAATGGGGGTCGCCGGTGACGCCGAAATCCCGCGAGGCGTTTGTGCTCCACTATGCCGACCACACCGAGGCCTACATGGCGTCCTTTGTGAAGGAAACGACGAAGGCCGCCGAGAAGGGCGACGCATGGACAGCGTATAGCAAGATGTTCGAGTCGTACCTGTTTGTGGGCGGGCGCACGGCGGAGACCGCGCCCGGCGGCGACCAGGAGCCGCTCCTCAACACGGAGGGGCGCCGCAATCCCGTGGACGATGTGAAGTCGCCCACATGAGCGACATCCCCCAGGAACCAGCCCGCCGCATACCGGGAGGCGACCCGCGCGACCGCCGCCGGGAACCACGCGTCGAATTTGCGAGGAACTGCCGCGTGAACATCACCGCGCCGCCGTGGGCCATGACGCGCGAGCCGCTGATCGGCACCACGGGCGACATCACCCTTCACGGCGTAAGGATCACTTTCGAGCAGGCGGAGCCCGCCCACGTTTCCGCCTGGGCCGAGGCCGTCCGCAACGATGACGAGCTTCGCGTGGAGATCGTGCTGGAAGATATCGGCGAGGGCACCCTCCTGAAGGGCCAGATCGTGTGGCTTCAGGAAACCGATCCCGATCCCGCGCGGGCGACCGGACCCAGCAGCATTGGCGTTCTCTTCTCCGTGATGAAGGAGCGCGACCAGCAGCGCCTGATCGCGCTGATCGACAAGCAGGCCTGAAGCCCCACCGGGAGGCCGGCGCGATGTCACTTCGCCGACGCATCGGCAAACCGATTCGCAACCAGACCAAGGAGTTTCTCGCGGAGGTGCGCTTTCGCCTCGGCGGGAATCCGCGCCTGCGCCGCCGCGCGTTTCTGGCGATGAAGACCCTCTCCGGCGGAATCGGCTATGCCGCCTTCGTCGAGCCGTTCCTCGTGCAGATCACCCAGGTGGAAGTCGCGATTCCCGATCTGCCGTGGGCGCTGGATGGATACCGCATCGCCCACCTGAGCGACATCCACTACAACGTGACCGCGGGGAGGAAGTTCCTCCGCCGCGTGGTGGAGCGCGTCAACGGGCTCGACGCCGACATGGTGGCGTTGACCGGCGACTTCATCACTCACAATCCCCGCAACCTGGATCGCTGCTTTTCGCTCCTGAGCGATCTCAACGCGCCGGATGGGTGCTGGGTGGTGCGCGGGAACCACGACCACAACACATCGCTCGAGCACATGATTCAGGCAAGCCGCGACGCCGGGTTCCGCTTTCTGGAGAACAGCCACGCCATCGTGAGGCCCCTGCGCCATCGCGCCACCGGCAACCACGACAGCCGCGCGGAAAGCGGGGAGCGCCTCGTTATTGCCGGCGTCGGCGACATGTGGGAGGGCGAGTGCAACCCTTCGCGCGCGCTGGCCGGCGCGAGCACGGGGATTCCCACGGTCATGCTCTCCCATCACCCCCACTGCGCCGCGCTGATCGCGCCACCGCTCCGCGTGGACCTCATGCTCTCCGGCCACACCCACGGCGGGCAACTCCGCGCGATGGGCCGGGGAATTCACGCGCTCTCCGGCGGAACGGGGCGCTACGTCAGCGGACTCGTCAAGGCGCCGCACACGGCTGTGTATATCAGCCGCGGCGTGGGGACCAGCGCGCTCCGCGTGCGATGGAACTGCCTTCCCGAAGTCGCGCTGATCCACCTTCACCGCGGAGACGCCCGTGGAACCTGAGAAGGAAGGTGGCCGCAAGCTGCGCATCGTCCAGCTCTGCGCCGTGGACTTTACGATGCGCCAGTTCATCGCGCCGCTGGCGCTTGCCCTCTCCGCGGATGGGCACCAGGTGGTCTGCGCCTGCACGCCGGGGATTCACTGGGAGGAGCTGCGGGCGATGGGACTGCGCCTGCACGCCGTCTCCATCGCGCGGAGCGGCAATCCCATCCGCGCCGCGCGCTCGGTGCTGCGCATCGCGCGGTGGCTCAGGCGCGCGCGGCCCGACGTGCTCCACGTCCACACCCCCGTGGCATCGATGATCGGACGCCTGGCGGGAGCCCTCGCGGGCGTGCCGGTCGTTGTCTATACAGCCCACGGATTCTATTTCCACGACCGGATGCCCGCGATCCGGCGGCTCCCCCATATCGCGCTGGAGCGGGTGTTTGGCTGGCTCTGCCACTATCTTTTCTGTGTCAGCGCCGAGGACCTCTCCACGGCAAAGCGCCTCGGCATCGGGCCCCGCCACGGGCGATTCCACACGCCCAACGGCGCCGACCATTGCCGATTCGATCCGGCGGCGATTCCCGAGGGAACCCGCGAGAGGATCCGCGACGAGTTCGGCATTCCCGCCGACGCGCGGGTGGTCGCGATCATGGGCCGGCTGGTGAGGGAGAAGGGCTACTTCGAGTTCTTCGGCGCCGCGTGTGCGCTGGCCCCGCGCTATCCCGGGGCGCATTTCCTCGCCATCGGCGACACCGTGGCGAGCGAGCACGACGACGCGAAGGCGGAGATCCTCCGCATGGCGCAAGCGCCCGAACTGAAGGGCCGCGTCCACTTCGCCGGACTGCGTTCCGATGTTCCGGAACTGCTGGCGGCGAGCGACATCTTCTGCCTGCCCTCCTATCGCGAGGGGATGCCCGTCAGCATTGTCGAGGCGATGCTGATGGGTCTCCCCACGGTGACGACGCGCATTCGTGGCTGCCGCGAGCTAATCGAAGATGGCCGGTTCGGCCTGCTGGTGATACCCGGCGACGCGGCGGAGCTGGAGCGCGCCCTGGAGCAACTCCTCGGGGACGAAAGCGCCACGCAGATCCTTGGCCGGGAAGCCATGCTCCACGCCCGCGCCCACCTGACGCAGGACCGCGCGATGGAGCGCGTGGTGCATCTGTATGGACGAATCGCGCGGGAGCGATTCGGATGAAGGTGCTCCTTGCCGGCGGCACCGGCCACACCGGCGAGCGACTCGCGCGGCGGCTCATTCGCGCGGGACACTCCGTGATGGTGCTGTCGCGTCGCTCCCCCGATGAACCCATC
>JBBQYG010000016.1:0-38986 GCA_038208905.1 Candidatus Sumerlaeia bacterium
GGAAGGCCGTATCCCAGAAAGTCCAGCGCCGTCAGCCCAAAAATCCCCCCGATGATCGCAAAGGGAATCGTCGTGACCAGCGGCACCAGGCAATTGGGAAGCAGATGGACAAACAGCACGCGGAAGTGCGATGCCCCCATGGCGCGCGCCGCCTGCACATACTCGCGCGCCTTCTCCCGATAGGCTTCCGTTCGCATGTAATAAGTGATGCCTATCCAATCGAAGGCGATGAATACGATTACCAGCAACGCGAAGCTCGGCTCGAAAATCGACGCCAGGAGGATGACCACGTACAGGAAGGGAAGCGTGCTCCATATCTCGACAAAGCGCTGGCTGCCCATGTCGAACCAGCCGCCCAGATACCCCTGCATCAGCCCGATGCCCACACCGATAATCTTGCTCCCGAGTACTACCACCAGGGCGAAGAAGATGGATATGCGGAAACCATACAGGAGGCGCGCCAGCACATCGCGTCCCGTGGAATCGGTGCCCAAAATATGCCGACCATCGGGAGGATGCGGCGGCGGCGTATCATAGTGCGCGAGGTCGTTCTCGATCGGATCGAACGGAATCGGTGGCATCAGCACCCAGTTCTCGGTCCCCGCGAATTCTTGCTTTAATCGGCGGTAGTCCGCCTCGTCCTCGTCCCCAAACTCGTTGGATTGGCCAAACGCCGACATGGGCATGAACCGATAGGCGGGGAAGTACCACGATCCATTGTAGGAAACCATGATGGGGCGGCTGTTTGCGATCAACTCGCAGAAGAGCGAAAGGATCGTCGCCGTCGCCAGAATCAACAGGGCATACCACCCGCGCTTGATGGCGCGGAACCGCGCGAAGCGCTTGCGCGTGACGGGGTCCAGGCGAAGGAGCGTGAGCATCTACTCGAACCGCACCCGGGGATCGACGGCGGCCACGGCGACGTCTGAGATCAGATTCCCCGCCAGCAGCAGCAGCGCCCCGATCAGCGTAAGGCCCATCACCACGGGATAGTCGCGATTCTGCACCATCTCCAAAAACAGAAGGCCGATCCCCTGGATGTTGAACACACGTTCCACCAGCACCGAACCCGTCAGCAGGATGCCCGTCAGGCCACCGATTCCCGTCGCGATGGGGATCAGCGAATTGCGCAGCGCGTGAACAAAGACCGCGCGCCGCCAGGTGATTCCATTCGCCAGCGCCGTCCTCACATAGTCGGCGCTCATATTCTCGATCAGGCTGTTCTTCATCAGCATCGTGGTGAACGCCAGACTTCCCACCATGTAGCAAATCAGCGGAAGCACCGAATGCCACACGATGTCGCCTGCCTTGGCCAGGGCCCCGAGGTCCGCGAAATTCTCCGACCGGATGCCCCCCAACGGAAAGACATCGTACTTCACCGAGAGGAAAGTGAGAAGTACAGATCCCAGCGCGAAGTTTGGCACCGCGTATCCCACGAAGATCAGGATCGACGTTCCGTTGTCTATGATCGTGCGGTGGCGGATCGCCTTGACGATCCCCAGCGGGATGCAAATCGCATACATCAGAATCGTCGTCACCAGGCCATAGTAGATCGAAACAGGAAACCGCGCAGCGATGACCTTGATGACCTTTTCCGAGAGCCGGTGGGAGTCTCCAAGGTCGAGTCGCGCGAGCTTCCACAGATAGCGCCCGTAGCGCTCGAAGAATGGCCGATCGAGATCATAGTGCGCGCGGAGTTGCTTCAGATGCGCTTCAGTGATGTCGCCGCGCGAGGCCGTCCGCTGAACCCTCCCCGTGTTGACCTCTCCACCGCCCATCCCCTGCAACCGCATCCGCATCTGGTCGACGGGCCCACCCGGTACCAATTGGCACAGCAGGAATACGAAGAAGGTGACACCCAAGAGCGTTGGAATGAAGAGGCGCAGCCGCCTCAGCACGTATCCCCCTATGCCTCTCTCTCGCACCGGCTTCATGCGGGAGAGAAGACGTGCACACCCGATCACGCGCAACAGGTAACTATCCCCGTTTTCGGGCAGGGAATTCCCGATTCTTGGACCGCGACCAAATGTGATTTTCGTCGCGGGACAGGTAATTGTTTCGATCAACCATCGGCACGCACCGGCTTCCTCCCCGATTCGGGCCGCACATGCCTTGGCTTGGACAGGCTCTTGCCGGCCGCAACTTAAGGGCGGTGCCGTCAACGTACTGAATCGCATAACGATACAAAGGTCTCGCCACCCACATGCGAAGTTCCGCCCCCGAGGAGGGCAACCTGCGCAACGGGGCCCACAGGTATCATGTCACAAGCAACAATCGAAGCCTCCGACACCGTCCCCGCGCCACGGGATAACCCCGCCTCGATCCCGATCGAAGTTGCGATGGATACCCTCGATGTCCTCCGCATTGGGACGCAGGTCAGGGATCATTTGGGCATCGCGGCTGTTGACTGCCTGGGAGGGGCGTTCTTCTCCACGCATCGTGGCGCCCGCCGATGCAGAGGAGGCCCGCATCGCCTTCGCCGCCTGCACGGATGGGGATCACAGTGTTAACATCGACCTTCGCCTCGGGACCGCGCGTGGCAACACTCGCTGGTATCGCGCGTGCCTCTCCACGGTAGCCTATTCGGAGGATCGACTCGTCGCCCGGGGGCACCTGTTCGACATCCAGGACATCAAGGAGTCCGAACGCAAGAGCCGCGCCCTCGGTCTCAAGCTCCTCGAATCCCAGCGCATGGAATCCATCGGCCTCCTCGCCGGCGGGATCGCCCATGACTTCAACAACCTCCTCATGGCGATCCTTGGGAACGCCGGGCTGGCGATGATGGACGTCGATCCAGAATCCTGCCCCTACCACGCGCTCAAGCAGATCGAACTCGCCGGTACCCGCGCCTGCGAGCTCACGAAGGAACTGCTCGCCTACTCCCCCTAGGCCAAGCTGGCCTTCCAGTTGGTGGACCTGTCAGACACCGTCCTGGAAATGACCGAGCTTCTCAAGAGCGTGATCAGCAAGAAGGCCGCGATCAAGTACCAGTTCGACACCACCATCCCCCACGTCTCCGCCGATCCCACCCAGCTCCGCCAGGTGTTCATGAATCTGGTCACAAACGCATCCGACTCGCTTGAGGGGCGCGACGGCACCATCGGCATCTCCACGGGCCAGACCTATCTGGACGCCGCGCTGCCGGGCGATTTCTATATGGCCGAGAATATCGTGCCTGGCCCCTACGTGTACTTTCAAGTGGACGACACGGGTTGCGGAATCGACGACGCCACTCGCCGACGCATCTTCGAACCCTTCTTCACCACCAAGTCCAAGGGGCGCGGCCTCGGCCTGGCCGCCCTACTTGGCATCGTGAAGGCTCATCGCGGCGCCCTTCACCTGCGCACGGCCCCGGGACGCGGCGCCACGTTCACCGTTTATCTGCCCCTCAACACCGCAAGGGCGGCGCCCGACCGTCACGACCAGCAGACGCTCCAGCGCAACGCATGGAGCGGACTCGTTCTGGTAATGGACGACGAGGAGGCCGTGCTTAGCGTCGCCCGCGGCACGCTGGAGCGCATGGGCTTCACCGTGCCCGACGGTACTGCGGGATTGAGGATTTTCGCGGAGCGGCAGGACGACCTTCGCCTGATCGTCCTCGACGTGATGATGCCCGGGCTGCGGGGCCAGCAGGTTTACCGCGCCGTCGTCGAGTCCAAGCCCGACATCCACGTGCTCTTCTCCAGCGGCTACCACGACCTCGACGGCCACGAGCAACGCACGCTCCGAACAGACTTCATCCAAAAGCCCTACCGGCCCGCGGACTTACAGCGGAACCTGGCGGAGCTGCTGGCGCGGTGAGGGCATTCGCTCAATGCAGCATCCACAACTGCCCCCGAATCAGCGAGCCCGCCGTGTTTGCGCCGCCGAACGTCGGCCCGTTGGCGTCCACCCCGCTCTCCGCGTTCCAGTCCGCGGAGTCATCGGTGTCGGTGCTGACGGAATTTCGCGCGAGGCTGTGCCCGACGCTTAGCGAGGCGGACCCCGCGATGGTGCCAGTGAACTCCGTACCATAGACATCGACGACGCTGTCGTCGGCGGCGGAATCCAGGATGCTGCGCCACGCAACCAGATCGTGAGCCGCGCCGAACCCATCAACCAGCGCCACCGCGCCGCCGCGAGTCTCGTCCCACGGGATGTTCATGCCGATGCGGATGTTCGCGGATATCTGGGGACTTTGCGGAGGATTCGCGCCGCCCTCGTCGGAAAGGACCAGATAGCCCCCCGCCGCAATCATCGTGGCGGCCGGGAATACGTAGTCGGCGGTCACTCCCGCCGAGTCTGAAATCCTCAACGCCCAACCGCCGATATCGACCTGCTGAGCGTTGGGATTGTGTAGCTCGACCAAATCCGTCGCGCCCGTATACACCTCGTTGATCAGGACTTTGGGGAGTGTCGGCAGCAAGGCAAGCCCCTCGAAGACTTGCGCGTTCGGCTCGGTGCCAAAGGCGTTGTTGGCGTTCTCCGGCAGCGTGTTGGGGCTTGCATAGCCGCTATCGCCAGCGGTGGCTGCGGCCAGTCGAATTCCCGAGAGCGCAGGCGAGCCAAGCTGGCGGAGTGGAAGGGCGATCTCGAACGTGTTCCCGCCCGCGATGGTGGTTCCCAGAGCCGCAGGGATTGGGCCCGTGCTTGCATCGTAGGCTACCGCAATTCCCGGCTGGAACGCGAAGGCATCGGGCGCCCCCGGCAGCAGATCGGAACCAAAGGAGTATCCGTAAGTTGTGCCTGGCGCAGTCATTCCCACCGCGAGATCGATGCCGTTGCCGGCTGTGATCAGTTCGGTCGAGAGCGAGAAGGCCGCGCGGCTGATGTCGCCACGCAGGCCGTCGGATTCGTCATTGAGCTGGGTGCCCATATTCGTCACGCCCTGTGCGGATCCACTGTTGGTATCCACATAGAGGATGCTCACGTTGTCGGTATTCGAGTTGTCGGCGCCGAAGAACTCGCCTCGGAGCGCCACGTAAAGCGTAGAGCCACGGAGTGCCGCGCGCAGTTCGGTCAATGTTCCATCCGCGCCGAAGTCCGCCGGATTTGTGTCCCCTGTTGGTCCGTCTGCGGGGGACACGGCGAGGATGGAACCAGCGTTCAGAATGTCCTCCGCATTGCCATCGATGGTCAGCGGCGGAAGCGTCGGCAGATTCGGAATTCCCGTGACCGTCCAGCTCGCGTTCGCCTCGCTTGTGATTCCCGTGCCGCCGCGACCTGTCGAGGCGATCACGCGAACTGGGAACGTGCCATTGAACAGCGAGAGCGCCCCCGGGGGCAGCACATCCACGGTGGCATAGCTGGCCGTCCGGCGCGTCGCGCCAAACGGGCCCGCCGCGGCATTCTCGATGGTCGCCAGAGGGATCGCGTCTCCGTCCACGTCGATGAAGATGCGTGCATACGCCGTCAAGCCGTCGTTGAAAAGGCCCTGTACCGTAAGCTCGGACGGATTGTTGACCGTGTCGTTCCCCGACGCCGGCCTGGTGATCGTGATCGATGGCCCGGGCGTGTTGGCGGCAACGGTCGTCGAGGCGATCGCGGAATTGGGTTCCTCGCTTCCGTCGATCAGCGCCGCCGTCGCCGTGAAAACATGGGATCCGGTGGAATAGCCCCGCCACACGAAGCGGAACTCGTCGTATTCGTCGCCGAAAGCCTGATCGTTCTGCACAAGCCGCTCTACCGGCGGCAGCAGTCCCGCATTGAACGGCACTGCCACAATCGGCGCCCCGTCATCCACGCGCAGGTCCAGGGTGAAGTCCGCGGGAAAGGAGATATTGCGGCCAAGCCCGTCGATGTTTTGCGTGCGGACTCGAATCACAATCTCGTTCTGGAGGGCTGGCGCGTTGATTGTTCCGGGCAGTCCCTGAAAGTTCGCGCCTCCGGGAGTATTGTCGATATCCACGCCGATAAGGACCTCCGGGCGCGGCACATTCACGTCAATGTTGCCATAGCGAACGATGGAGTAGTTCCCCGACTCCTCGAAGGCCACCACCGTCAGTTCGAGCGTCCCCGGCTGAAGGTCCGTCAGAACCGAGCGCCACTCGAGGCGGTCGTGCCGCCGCGCGCGGTTTGCGTCGGAGACGAGCGCAAGCACCTGCTCGTCGGTCAGCGCCACGGAAATGTTCCGGAGCACGTGGAGCGCATTGACCGTGTGATCCACGGAGAACACCGCCTCGTAGTCCTTGCTGCTGATGTCGGCATTGCCCGACTGGCCTGGGAACAGCATCGCCTGCTGAGGGGGGAGCCTGTCCAGATACACCACTTCCCGCGCGTTGGAGAAGATCGGCTGGTTGCCCCCGGCGCGCTGGAGGAATGCGGCGGTCTGGATATATGTATATCCCTCTTTCAGCCCCGTCGCGTCGATGGATGCAGTATAGACGCGACTCGCCGTGGTTGAGCCCGCGGGCCTGCCCGTCTCGGGGAACTGCTCGAATCCGGCAAACAGCCCCGCGGCATTGCGGTTCCCATCGCCGTCGATGTCCAGCTCGCCGAAGTTCACCTTGATCAATGCATTGTCATTGGGGCTGGCGGCGCTGGCGGCCACCGTCAGGCTCACGGCGATGGTCTCCGCGGTCACGATGCGCAGCGGGGTCAGGCGCCGGGTGCCTTCCGCGCGGCCATCCGCCGGATCGGGACCGATCGTGGACTCCGCGTTGACGATGTTCAGCGTCGATGCCGGCGCCGCGGGCCCATAAACCACAAAGCCGCGACCATGATACGCGGCGGTCGAGGCGTTGCGCGGCACGCGGATCGAAACCCGCCCGTTTCCATCTACGGTGACCGTGTCGGGGATGCTTACGCCATCGGGGTCCACATCCGCGCGCGTGGCGTTGCCGGTCAGTTCGGTCAGCACCGTGCCGGCGGGAAACCCAGTCTGCACATTGCGCTCGTCGAAGCCGTTGTCCTTGCGATCGCTGATGGCGACAATTGCCTGGCTCGTGCGCTCATAGATATAGATGTCCCCGTCGATCCATCGCGTCTGATGGCCGTTGCGGATATACTCGCGGTTGACGCGAACGAGGCGGGTGATCAGGTCGGAACCGAAATTTCCGAGCGCGTCGCCGCGGCCCCCCTTGGGAAAGTCGCGGTTGGTGCCGAACTCCTGCGAATTGTAATAAACGAGGGGAAAACCGGTCCGCGTCAGCACATGGGCTTCCGCGATATTGCCGAGGCCGGAGAAGGCGCCGGCCCCGAACTTGTCGTGGCTCGCGCTGAACATCACGCCAAGGCTGCCGTCGTTGGGGGTGCCATCCGCGCCGTCGAAACTCGCGAGCTCCAGGTTCCGCATGTCGCCGAATCCGCCCGCGTCCAGCACGCCCTGCATCGCGAAGTAGAGCGGAAAGTCCAGCGAGTCGCGGTTCCCGAAGCCATCCTTGCGAGTATATGCGCTCAGCACGCCAAAGTCGCCGGTGAACGCCTCGCCAAAGCTGAACGGTGTGTAGCGGGATCCGTCGATGGGGTTCTTCCCCGAGTTGAAAAGCGCAGCGTCGTAGAAATCCGCGAAGAACCACGTCGGGATATGCTTCGTGGCATCGAGGCGGAATCCATCGACCCCGTGTACCTCCACCATCCATTGCATATAGCGGGTGAGTAGGCCCGTGGCGTTTTCCTGCGTGGGATCGCCCGCCTGGGGATTGGCAATGTTATAGGGGAACCGGCCAAACTCCGCAGGCAGATCACGGTCCGGATACAAAGCGCGGTTGGACTCGCGCGGCGTCTCGTTTGGGATCGGATTCTCGCCGCCGGGAACCGGGTGGCGCGTGAAGATGTTATTCTTGTTCTGCGCAATGTCGATCAGGCCGGCAAGGCGGCCGTTCAGGTCGCCTCCCTCGAAGGAGCCGTGAAAGTCGCCGTCGACATCGCCGGGGAGCCGCGTCACGAATCCGGGATAGCCGCCATTCGCCTCGAAGCCAGTCGTGGACCCGTCGCGGAATCCGTTATGGTTCAGGACCGCGTCGATATACAGGCTCATCCCAGCGCGGTCCATCTCGGTCGAGAGCGCCCTGAAGCCATTTGTTGTCCCAAAGAGCGTGCGCTGGAACGGGCTGCCGAGATTGAAGCGGTCAAAGACATCGTAACCCACGGAGAAACCGCCGGAGTCGGCGAGACCGGGCGGAGGCACCCAGATTCCCATGTATCCCGCCGCGAACACGTCGGGCATGCGGCGCTCGATGGTTTCCCAGCTTCCCTCGAACCACTGAAGGAGCACATCGGCACGCAGCGTTGCCGGTGCAAGGGTCGCGCAAACCGCCGCGCCTATTGCCACCATCCGTGCAAGAATATCCGTTCGCTTCTTCATGGGGTCTCCTCGATTGGAAAGGCGGAATAATCAGGGCATGGGAGCATGGCGACTCCACCCGCGACGCTCCACGCGAGAGACAACTGTGCAAATGTTTGCATGTCAACGGGGATCGAACCGCACCACTGCACCCCCGTGCAAAAGGGGCGCGCTTGCACAGCCCGAGTTACATCCCGACGGGAAAGCTGTATCCGCTGGCTGCATCGTGGGGCCGGGGGATCACATGGACGCCAATCAGTTCGCCCACGCGGCGGGCCTCCGTGGCGCCCGCGTCGATGGAGGCCTTCACGGCGGCGATATCGCCCTTGAACACGCCCGTCACCAGGGCAGAGCCGACCTTCTGATAGCCAAGGCACCGGGTGCGCGCAGCCTTTACGGCGGCGTCGCTTCCGGCGATCAGCGCGGCAAATCCCTTGGTCTCGATGAAACCCAGTGCGTCGCCGTCGATCTCGTCGTCCTTGGCCCCCTTTGCCGGGGTGGCGATTGGGCCGATCGGCAGGGGCTTGGCAAGGCTGCGATGGGGCGCGGGAATCACGTGGGAGGCGATCACCTTGCCCAGCCGCGCGGCGCTGGCGGTGCCCGCGTCAACCGACGCCTTAACCGCGGCCACGTCTCCGCGAAACAGGACGATCGCATAGCCGACGCCAATCCACAGCCTCTGAACGATCTCGATCTGGGCCGCCTTCGCGGCGGCGTCCGCCGCCTCGATCAGGGGGACGAATCCAATCACCTCGATCATCCCAAGCGCATTGTAGGAGGCATCCAATTCCTTCGGGGAGCCATCCTTCAGCACGCGGTCAACCGCCTGCTCGTGCAGGTTGGGAATCACATGGGCCGAGATCACTTCGCCCACGCGGCGCCCCGCGGCGGCGCCCGCATCCACGCTCGCCTTCACAGCACCCACGTCGCCCGTGATGATCGTCGTCACATACCCGCCGTTGATGTCCACGCGGCGCACGAAGTCAACCGACGCCGCCTTGTTCATGGCGTCGGTGGCTTCCACGCCTCCGGTGAATCCACGGGTCTCGACGAAACCATAGGCTCTTGCCATGGGGCTCTCCTCGGGGGCGGCGCGTTGGGGGGCGCTGCGGTGAATGGTGCGCTTCTCGAACGACACGCAAGCAACGACACAGGGGGCGAGGGTCTCAAGGAAAAGGTGCCTTACTGACGCGGGAAACTTTGCGGGTTCACTCCGGCATCCCGTAACAGCCGCCGGGATTCAGGTCGCGAAGGAGGAGTTGCCCCTCAGGTATCGGATCAAGCTCATCTCTTGGTCCACTTCCATCCGCCCGGGGGGTGTAGCGGATCCTCAACCCACGATGGTTTGCCCCGCTCCCTTGCAACCGCGGACCTCCTAATCGCTGCCCGACCGAGATCCGATAGCTCTTGCGCGTATTCGTTTTTTCTTCGTGTCGAGACGAAATCCATTGATTCCGAGGCCACCGATCCAGTAAGCCCCCCCGCTCCGCACGGGGGGATGGGAATGATGCCCGTGCTGCCACGAAACCAAGGAACCACCCACCATGTATGTGGAAGTGATCAAGACGGTCGTCAAGCATGGGCAGGCCGAGGCCGCCCGCCGAACTCTCGATAAGTGGATCGCCGCAGCCCGCAAGCACCCCGGGCATATCTGGGCCAGCTACTTTTCACCCGAGGATGTCTCCGGCGAGGCACTGGGATCCTTTCAGATCGAAGATCCCGAGCGCACCTTCTTCATCACCATGGCCTGGGAGAACGACCAGGCCGTTGCCGACTTCTACCGCAAGTACCACGCTGGCCCCGTCAACCTGCTCCCAGGGCAGGAAGTCTACGTGAGTGGGCACTTTACGGGGTAGTTTCCCCCGCCCCCCCCGGTCCCAATGGCTGAGCCATGACGTTGGGAATAATGGGAGGCAGGGGGCGATTGGGACCCATTTCCCGAGGGACGACGCTGTTGAATCCCTCGCCTCCGCCTTTAATCGCTCATCCCTCCTCCCTCATCCCTGCCGTTCGTGCCCGCCGTTCATCCCTAATAAATCATCCCTCATCCCTCCCTTATGCCCTTCATCTCCGGAGCCCTCAGCCTTCGCCGCTATCAGATCATGGGCGAGGTTTCGCCTACGCTCGACCGCACCGCGACGTTGGCGATTCGCCGCTATACCTGGAAGCCGATCGACGACTCGCGCGGCGAGAAGGAGAGCTTTGGCTGGGTGAATCCGCGCCGCCTCCTCGACGACCAGTTCTCGTGGGAGGACCTGATGGTCTCGCCCTTTGTTCTGCTGGGCGTGCGCCGCGACCGGAAGACCTTCTCGCCGGTGCTGTTCCGCGCGCGGCGCGACAGGCTCTTTGGCGAGACACGCCGCGAGAAGAAGGTCGAGAAGCTGTCCCGCCAGCAGCGCCTCGCGCTCGAGGAAGAGCTGACGATCAAGATGCTGAAGGAGACCTCCCCCGCCAGCTCCTTCGCCGAACTCCTGTGGGACCTCAATAGCGGCATCGTGTTCATGGGCTCCACGTCGAACCCGCTCTGCGAGCGCATTCAGGAAGTTTTCGAGGCCACCTTCGACCTCAAGCTGCGCCCCCTGTACCCCGCCCTGACCGGCGCGCAATACATCGCCCTCAACGGACTCGAGGACGAATTCCACATCGGCAAGTCCGCGGGCGCGCGATAGTCCGCGCCGCGACGGACGACCCTGGGACACCCCTCCATGAACATCCTCATCACCGGCGGCGCGGGCTACATCGGCAGCGTCACCACTGAATACCTGCGCCAGCGCGGCGACACCGTGGTGGTGGTGGACAACCTCTCCACCGGCCATCGCGCGGCGGTGGCGCCGGAGGTCCCCTTTCACCAGATCGACCTACGGGACACCGCCGCCCTCCGCCAGGCGATGTCGAGCCATCGCATCGATGCCGTGGTTCACTTTGCCGCCTTCAGCCTGGTGGGCGAGTCGGTCACGAATCCCGCCAAGTACATGGACAATAACGTGGCCGGTACGCTGTCGCTCCTGCGCGCGATGATCGACTGCGGCGTACCCCGCATTGTGTTCTCCTCCACGGCGGCGACCTACGGCGAGCCACAGGCAGTGCCGATCACGGAGACTCATCCCACTGTCCCCACGAATCCCTATGGCCTATCCAAGCTGATCATCGAGAATGTCCTCGGCGCCTACTCCGCTGCTCACGGCATTGAGTACGTCGCGCTGCGCTACTTCAACGCCTGCGGGGCGATTCCAACGCGGGGCGAGGATCATCGCCCGGAATCGCACCTGATTCCGCTCGTGCTTCAGGTGGCCCTCGGCCAGCGTCCGCACGTCAGCGTTTTCGGCACCGACTACGACACCCCCGACGGCACCTGTGTCCGCGACTATGTCCACGTGCATGACCTCGCCGATGCTCACGCGCGGGCGCTCGACTACCTGGCGGGCGGGGGAGCGTCCACCGCCTGCAACCTCGGCAGCGGGCGCGGCTTCTCCGTCAAGGAAGTCATTTCCACCTGCCGTGGCGTCAGCGGGCGCGAGATCGCCATTCGGGAGGGCGCGCGGCGCGCGGGCGATCCCTCGCGGCTTGTGGCGGATGCGACCCGCGCGCGGACGCTGCTCGGCTGGCAGCCGTCGCGACCCGACTTGGACACCATCGTGCGCGACGCATGGGCGTGGCACGTGGAGAGACCGGGCGGATACGCGGAGTAGGGGCGCGACGCAGCTGCCTTTCACACACTTGCATCCAACGAAAAAGGCCGGGGCGATCAGCGTGATCGCCCCGGCCTTTATGTCTGCGATTCAACCCGCCAATTCCCTCACGGGAACGGGATGAAGGGGATGTTGCCCTGAATTTCCTGATAGAGGAACGTCGCATCGAGCGCGTCGGTCGAGCCGTTGCGATTGATGTCGGTGTTCTCGTCCGTTGCAAGCGTCGGCGCCAGACCGAGGAAGTCCTCCAGAATGTTGATCGCGTCGGAGACGTTCACGATGCCGCTGGTGTTGGCATCGCCGATCGGCGGGCGGCCCGTCAGCGTGGGCGCCTGATTGTAGGCGTACTCGAACCCGTCGCGGACGCCGTCGTTGTCGAAGTCGGGGTTGGCGGGCTGCGGATCGTAGAAGTCCGGGATCAGGTCCGCGTCCGTATCGACGCGATTGGCGACAAGCGGATCCAGATTGCTGTTCGGGTTGGTGCCGATGGCAACCTCGACGCCGTCCTCGACGCCATCGCCGTCGCTGTCGCGATTGCCCGGCAGCGTGCCGAGAATGGTCTCCAGATCATCGGGAAGCCCATCGCGGTCGGTATCCGTTAGCGATGTGATGACGCTGATGCTGAAAGTTCCCGTTACGGCCTCTGTATAGCCGTCGCTCACCGAGAAGGCGAACGAGTCGGTCGTCCCCGCGAGGGTGTTGGTGTAGGTTACGTTGCCGTTGTCGATATCGAGCTGCGTGAAAGTCAAAAGCGACAGCGTGCCGATCATCGTCGGCGTCGTGACCGTGTAGGTCAGTCCCGCAGGGCCCTGCTCCGGGTCGGTGGTGTTGAGGCGACCCGTGGTGATGGCCGCCGTCGCGTTCTGCACCACGGTCAGCCCGGCATTCACGTCGATGCTCGGCTGGAAGGAAACCGCGCCGATCGTGTGCCCGTCGCTGGCGGCGCCAACGGCGGGGGAGTTGTCCACGTCCGGCGTATAGATCGCGACCGTGTCGGCGCCGGTGCCGGCGAAGAGCGGATCGCCCAACACCGCGGCCGCGTCAGTCACGCCATTGAGGAACATCGCAGCGTTGTCGAAGTACAGGTTGTTGTTCACCGTTGCGGTTGCATTGCCGACGACGGCAAAGGCAACAGCGCTGGAGCGAATGTCCTTCATTTCGATATTCAGGCTGTTAACCGTGCTCGATGCCGTGCTGCCCGTCGTCTCGTTGAATGGCCAGAAGGCCACGAGACGGGAGTCAGCGGAGAAAGCGGAGCCGCCGCCCGTGCGGAGAGACTCAAGCTCGGCGGGCGCGAGGACATCATTGAAGAGGATCATGTCGTCGATCTGGCCGTCGAAGAGCCGTGACGAGTCACCCGGGTCGTTGCCAAAGGTGAACACGCCGGAGGTCGTGTCGGTCGGCGTGGTCCATCCGGAAATGTTCTGGTCGTTCGCCACGAGATAGGTGCTCTCCGACACCGCAGTCGCCTGGTCACCCGTATAAACGCGGGCGATGGCCGTCCCCTGATCCCAGGTGTACTGGACCAGCTTCCAGCTTGTGGTGCCCTGGCTGCCGCTCGGAATCACGAACTCGGATCCACCGTAGGGCCTCATGTAGAACTGCCCGCTGGTGTTGCTGCGATACTGGAACTCCAGGCCCGTATCGTTTCCAGGCCCTTCGAGGATCTGGTTCCGCTTCCCGATATTGTCGAGCTTCACCCAAATACTCATCGTCCCCTTGGCGCCAACATTGAGCGCCGCGTTGGCGACGATCTCGCCGAACGAGTTGATGCCATCCAGCTCGATGGCGCCGCCAAAGACGCCTCCAGCCTGCCACGTGTGCGCGGGTCCGGCGGGGGGCGGTTCCGCCTTGTAGCCGGTGAAGATATTGTCCCTGATTGTCAGCGGGCTCGCCGTGTAGTTCGCGGTCGTGCTCGCGTCGATCCCGCGCATCTGCGGGACGCGGCCACCCTGGTTCGTCGTCGAGGAATCCTGGAAGACGAATGTGTTGTGGCTGATCTCCGCGGTGCGCCCCGCCGTCAGCGTCCCGACTAAGATGTTGTAGAGCAAGGTGCCGTCGCTCTGGAACCCATAGTTTGGATCGCTCGCTGGGAGGAGACCACCCGCATCATAGACGCCGACGCGCGAAATAAAGAAGTTCCTGCGGATCACCAGATTCTGGCCGCTCGCGCCGTCGAACAGGATGGACCCCTGCTGAAAGTGGCTCTGTGCGAAGACATTGTCCTCGATGATCATCGTGCCCGGGGAGCCGATCGTGTTGTTATTGATGTCGATCACTTCGCGGTTCATGTACCCCTCGAACACGCAGCCGCGAATGACGGTATTCGTGGAGTTATTGTTGACGAAGATACCGCGGCGCGCATAATTGATATCGAAATGGACGTTCTCGAAAGTTGTGTTGGCGACTGTCGTCGTCGCGCCGGAGCCGCGGTAGATCGTCGGGCCCTCGCCGTTTCCATAGGCGATTGTCAGGTCGCGCAACGTCACATTCGCCGCGGTGATGATGACGGTTGAGGTGTCAGTTCCCGGGGCGGTGGTATGGGTGATAATCGTCTGGCCCATCCCGGCGCCCACGATGGTGAGCTGCTTGTTGATGGTCATCGAGGTCACGGTGTTTGCGTATGTCCCCGCCGCAACCTGGAGCGTATCGCCGTTCGCCACGCTCGCATTCGCGATCGCGAGCTGGATGGTTGTGAAGTCCGCGCCAGATGGCCCGACTGTCCAAACCGCCGCGAATCCGGCCCCTGGGACTGCCAGCAGCGCGATGCCCAGCGCCGCGCCCTTCAAGCAATTCGTTCTCTTCTTCATGCGGGTATCCTCTAGGATGACGTCAAAGAGTTCGTCCAGCCGGAAACTACCGGCGGCCGGCAACGATGGGGTGTCCATTGCAACTGGAGCGAACTTCCTCTAAGCGTCCTTAGTCAAGGACGATGGTGGTTTTGGCATAGAACTGAGGAAAAAATCAGGTTTATTCCGATGTCTTACATGAAAAAAGCAGCTTCCATACCAATTCGGCAGCCACTCCATCACCATTGAGTCTCACCTCGGGCCAGACAAAGCCGCTCGACGCCGAATCGCGCGCCAAATCGTAGAAGCGCGGCGACGCGGCTTCTAGAATCTCGATCCGTGAATGCGGCATCAGGCGATCCATCCACTCGATCAAATAAGGCGTCTCGGCAAATCCACCCCGTGGCAGGTGCAACAGGGGGCGACGCGCGGCCATGCACTCACCAACAATTCCATAGCCGGGTTTGCCGAAGACGACATCGCTGGCCGCAACGAGGTCGGGGAAGCGGTCCTGCCAATCGGGTCCGGGAATCAGCACACGATCCGCGTGAAACGGGGAGAATGAAACAAATCGAACTCCCCGGGGTGTCGGTGCCATGCTGCGCGATCCGAGTTCGCCGCCCCGCAGGACGACCAGCACCACGAACTCGTCTCGCGCGATGCCAAGGGCGGCCCGCGTCTCCTCACGCGGCGCCTTGGGATGGCGCGTGATGATCGGGATGCTTTCTTTCCGCGGAAATGCGGTGATTGGATGGCCGAGGGGGACTTCCAGTCCCAGCGTGGTTTTTGCGTAGAACCCCCGAATGCGCGCGACGAGGTCGGCACTCCCGGGATAGTCCTCGTAGATGCGGTCCCATGTGAAGTTCGCGATCGCCACGGAGGGAATCCCCGCACGGTGGGCGATCTCCGACGCGAGCGGCGGCACATCTGACAGGACAATATCCACGCGCTGCCGATGGAGAAAGTCCACCTCGCGCGATACGATCTCTTCTTCCCGCGAGTGTAGCTCCCTCAGCGCCGTAATGGTTGCCACTGGATCGGTGAAGAGGACATCGCGCTCAATCGCGCCAACGTCGATCTGGACCCGCTCGATGTGCAGGGGGGGCGCCAGGGCCTCGCGGAAGAAGCGCTCTGGCGCCATCGTCCGAATCGCCAGCCACGCGTCGGGGTCCCGGACACGAATCGCGCGAAGCACCGCCAGCAACCGCGTCGCATGGCCATAGCCGTGGCCCGTGATATACGTGGCGATCCGCACGGAATTACGGGACCGCCAGCTTTACCTGCGTCGTGCGGTCGGCCTGGATGGCGACCTGCTGGGTCAGCAGTTCGCCCTTCTTGGACGAATACTTGATCGGATACGAACCCGGCTTCAGATTCGGAATTCCAAAGAATCCATCCGCGCTGGAAAGGTAGATCGTCGAATCGCCCGGGAGGGAAATCCACGCATCCACCAAGGGCTTCCCCTCCGCGTTCACAACGTAGCCCATCAATTGGCCCGCGCGGCCGGCTGCCATGTGCGCCGGCACGGGCACGGTCGCCTTGCGCGGATACATCTGGCGTCCGGCGGCGATCCACTCCTCTGGCTTGCCCGCGGAGAAATGGTACATCAGGTTCCCGTTCATCCCCAGCGCCCGCGACAGCGCCACATACCGCACTTGCATTGGCGACAGTGGCTGGACATCGCCATACTTTCCCAACGCCGACCCAAGCCAGATGGGCCGCCCCGACTTGTTGTTTCGGACCCAGTCGCGCGCAAGCGTCCCCACGTTGGGCTCCGGATCGGGAAGGTCCCAATACACCTGCGGCATGAGCGCATCCAGCACGCCAAGCCGCAGCCAGCGCTCGGGCTCCACGCCGAACCCGCCGCAATCGTTAAAGCGGCTGTAGCCGGGAATACGCGACTTGTCGGCAATTCCAAACGGCGACGCGGTGATCAGCAGGCGGGTGTCCTTGGCCTTGGCCTGCACATACACGTCGCGCAGGAATCGGGTAAGCTGATCGCGCTGCCACCCGCCATAGTCCTTCATCAGGTTCGGATTCCCGCGCCCGGCAAAGCGCGCCACACTCACCGGATCGCGAGAGATGCCATGCGGGTTCCCCGTCCGATCATCCCAGTGCAGCCCCTGCACTTGGTACTTCTCAAGGAAGTTCATCACCTGGCGCCGCACGTAGGCATTTACCTCGGGATTGCCGTGGGTCAGCCACACATAGTCTGAATCGCCAAAGACGCGGGGCTTCCCCGATGCGTCGTGCAGAACGCCGTTGGCGCGGCCCGGCGCGCTGGTATCCGCAAAGCGATAGAACGGATGGCTGCGGTCGGCGGGGGGCTTTTTATCGCCCGCCTGCCAGATCACCGAGAGGTTCATCCACGCGTGGAATTCGATGCCGTTCTTGCGCGCCTCCGCGATGGCGAACGCTACGGGGTCGATGCTGCGCGCGCCGGAGGAGAGGAGTGGCGACCACGGTTCCTCCGCGGAGGGAAACAGCGTGTCTCCCTGGCCACGCACCTGGAATACCACAGCGTTCAAGTTGGCTTGGCCCATCGTGGAAAAGACCTCGGAGAGCTTCCGCTGGATGTCCGGTGCGCCGCCGCGTGTCCACTCAAAGCGCTGGACCCACGCGCCGCGAAACTCCGCCGCCGGATAGGCGTCCGTGGGCCTCACCTTCAGAGACCGAGTATTCCCATCGGTCCCAGAGGCGTCGCGCGCCCGGACCATGTACTCATAGTCGCGCCCTGGCTGAAGCCCCGTCAGGACCCACTCGTTTCCCTTCACCTCCGCCACTGGCTTGGCCATGTCCCAGCCGTTGGCGGCCTTCTGGTGGATGAGATATGTCACGGAGCCCTTGGCATTGTCGCCACCCGCCCGTTCCCATCTCAGGACCGCCGCCCCCGGCGCTGGCAGGGCCTCGGCCAGCCCGCCAAACGAGGGGGCGGCCACGGACAGACCCGGAACTATCAATGCGGCACAGCAAATCAGGAATCGACGCACAGGGAAACCTCGCGCGAGGGTGTGTTCAATCTCAGCCAGCGCGGGAGGGAACCAGCACGGGCGTGAGAGAGGAAAGTAAAATCCGGGCGGCTGCAGAGGACGGACTTGATTCCCATCCGGAACTCCCTGATCGTCTTCCGCAGGAACTCCCACCCATAGCAGAACGGTTGATGCCCGCTCCTTCATACGTCGCGTATATCGATGAATCCGGCGACGAGGGATTCTCCTTTCACAGGGATTCCTCCCAATGGTTCGTTCTTGCATGCGCCGTCTATCGCCGAACTGCCGAACTCGACCAGCTTAAAATCATCGACGAAGTCCGCTCGGCCATCAACGAAAATTGGAAACGGATCAATCCCGGCAAGGGCCAGCGCCTCGCAGATAGGCAGCCCTTGCATTTCCGGAATCCGAAGCACGACGAACGCCGCCTTTGGATCGCAAAAATCGCACAGACCAGAGTCCGAGCTTTGGCGGCGCTCATCGATAAGACGCTGCTGACATCGCCCGAGATTTTCCGGAAGGACAACAGCCTCTATCACTACGCCGTAAGGCTGCTGGTAGAGCGCGTCTCGTGGCTATGCGGGGACGCCCCCCGCCAACGCGGAGATCAAGGTGACGGGTCAGTTCTCCTTACATTTTCCAACCGAAGCACGCTAGACTGCGAAGCGATTTCTGACTATCTGCGCCATCTCGAAACTTCGCGAGAGGCACTCGACTATCGCGCGGAATCCTCCGTAATCAGGCCAAGCCAGGTCGAAACTTACTCGGCTGGCAAGCGACTGGGATTGCAGGTGGCCGACGCTGTTGCCTCAGGGCTCTACTTTGCCGTCACAAAGAATAGGTTCGGCATGACCGAGCCATCCTATGCACAGGCGCTTTCACCGATCATCTATCGGCACAACGGTAACGCCTGGGGCTACGGCGCAAAACTCTTGCCCGCCGAGGCGGAAGAGGCTCGCCGCAGGGGTGAAATACTCAAAGGGCTTGAAGATTGGGACGTGAGCCCCGGGCCGTAGGATCCCACCGCTTGGCGGCTGCCGTCATCAGACGACCTACGGATGTCCCCGCGCATGCTCGGGAAGAGGGGAGTACCAGCAACGGTCCGAGTCAAGCCAATCCCACAAAAGCCCTACTGGATCAGCGCATTAAATCATCCACAGATACCGGACAAGACGCCCATGGACACCCTCCCCCTTCACATCGTCGATGCCTTCACTTCCGAGCCCTTTCGCGGCAACCCGGCTGCCATCTGCCTGCTGCGCGGCCCCGCACCCGAGGCTTGGATGAAGGCCCTCGCCGCGGAGATGAATCTCTCCGAAACGGCATTTCTCCATCCGGTGGAGGGGGGCTTTGCCCTGCGCTGGTTCACCCCCGCGGTGGAGGTGGATCTCTGTGGTCACGCGACGCTGGCCTCTTCGCATATCCTTTTCTCGGAGGGAGTTGTTCCCTCGGCTACGCCAATCGCCTTCCAGACGAAGAGCGGGACGCTGACCTGTCGCCGCCTTGGCGATGGGCGTATCGCGATGGACTTCCCGGCGACGCCGATCAAGACCATGATGGCGGTTCCCGGCATGGACCAGGCGCTGGGGACGAAGGTTGTCTATACGGCGCGGGCCGGCATCGACATCCTGGTGGAGGTTGGTTCGGCGGAGCGGCTGCCATCCCTTCGGCCCAATCTCGGTTTCGTCGCGGACCTCCCCTGCGAGGGGCTGATCGTCACCGCCCAGGGCGGCGAGGGTACCGATTTCGTCTCGCGCTACTTCGCTCCGCGCGTCGGCATCCCCGAGGATCCCGCGACGGGCGCCGCCCACTGTGCCCTGGCTGTTCACTGGGCCCGGCGGCTGGAGAAGACGGAATTCCACGCCAAACAGGTCTCCCGACGCGTGGGCGTGCTCGACGTGACGCTACGCGGGGAGCGCGTGGACCTGGCGGGTCACGCCGTCACCGTCCTCCGGGGAGAGATTGCCGCTCCTCCCGCGGCCTGAGGGAATCGACTTGGCCCGCGGGCGCATCTCGTATGGAACAGGGTCTCCCACGACGCACTCCCCGCAGGGGCCATCGCATCCATGACACTCAACGAAGCCCGCGCGCGCGCAGCCCAACTCCGCGCGGAGGTCGCACGCCATCGCGACCTCTACTACAAGCAGGCCGAGCCGGAGATTTCCGACTTCCACTATGACATGCTGGAGAAGGAACTGGGGGCGCTCGAGACCGACTTCCCGGCGCTCGCTTCCCCCGACTCACCCACGGCCAAGGTCGGCGACGACTCGGTCGAAGGCTTCGCCTCCGTGGAGCATCGCGTGCCGATGCTTTCGATTTCCAACACCTACAGCGCGGAGGAGCTACGCGAGTTTGACGACCGCGTAAAGAAGGGCCTCGGCCTTCCCGCCGACGAGGAGGTCGAGTACGTCGTTGAGCTGAAGATCGACGGCGTCGCGGTGTCGATCGTCTATGAGAACGGTCAACTCGTCCGCGCGGTGACGCGCGGCGATGGCCGCAAAGGGGACGAAATCACGCGCAACGTCCGCACGATCGCGGCGATTCCGAATCGGCTTGCGCGGCCTCTGGAGGGAACGTTGGAGGTGCGCGGAGAGATTTACTACGAGCGTGCGAGTTTTGATGCAATGAACGCTGCGCGCGAGCAAGCGGGGCTTCCCGCCTTTGCCAATCCGCGAAATTCGGCGTCCGGCACGCTCAAGCTCCTCGATCCGCGCCAGGTCGCCGAGCGCCCCCTTACTGCCTTTATCTATGCGATCGGCTATTTCGATGTGCGCAGTCTTCCGGCTACGCACCTCGGACTGCTCGCACTCTATCAGGAGCTCGGCCTTCGCGTGAACCCCCATGCGGTGGCTGCGCGCGGGGTGGAAGGCATCATGCAGCAAGTTGAAATCTGGAACACAAAGCGCCGCACGCTGACCTATGAAACCGATGGCCTCGTCATCAAGGTCAACAACCGCGAATGGCAGTCGGACCTTGGCGCGACGTCGAAGAGCCCCCGCTGGGTGGTCGCCTATAAGTTTGGCGCCGAGCAGGCCGAGACAGTGCTGGAAAGCGTGGGATGGAACGTCGGCCGGACCGGCGCCGTGACGCCCGTCGCCAACCTGCGCCCCGTGCTTCTCGCGGGCACGACGGTCAAGCGCGCCACGCTGCACAACAACTACTTCCTCAGGAAGATGGACCTCCGCGTGGGCGATCACGTCCTGATCGAGAAGGGCGGGGAGATCATCCCCAAGGTCATCACGGTGGTGATGGAGAAGCGCTCGCCCGACGCCACCCCGGTTGAGGCACTCGCGTTTTGCCCCTCCTGCGGTTCACCCCTCGCGCGGGAGCCTGGCGCCGACAGCGTTTCCGGCGAGACCATCGACGACATGCACCTCGTTTGCATCGACGTCGCCTGCCCCGCGCAGGCCCGCGAGCGGATCCGCCATTACGCCTCGCGCCATGCACTGGACATCGAGGGGCTCGGCGAAAAAGTGGTCGATCAGCTGGTGGACGCGGGGCTGGTCAACGGCATCCCGGACCTGTATCGTATGACCGTCGAACAACTGGAGGCGCTGGAGCGCTTCGCCCGCAAGTCGGCGGAGAATCTGGTCGCGGCCATCGACCACAGCCGCACCCGGCCACTCTCTCGCTTCCTTTTCGGCATCGGGATTCGCCACGTCGGCGCCACCACCGCGGCGGACTTGGCGCGGCACTTCGCCACGCTGGAACGTTTCCGCGCCGCATCGGCGGAAGAGCTGCTATCGGTGGAAGGAATCGGCTCCACCGTGGCCGAATCGATCCGCGAGTTCTGGAGCAACGAGGGCAATGCTCACATGATCGACGAGATGGTGGCACTCGGCGTGGCACCAGCAGAGGACACCACCGCGGCGGAGCGCGCCGCCAACCTTGACGAGGCGTTTGCGGGGAAGACCTTCGTCCTGACGGGAGAGCTTTCTGCCATGACCCGCGATCAGGCGAAGGCCGAGATCGAGAAGCGCGGCGGAAAAGCCGCCGGTTCCGTGAGCAAGAAGACCAATGTCCTTGTCGCTGGGGAGGCCGCGGGGAGCAAGCTCGCCAAGGCCCTGGAGCTGGGTGTCGAGGTGTGGGACGAGGCGCAACTGCTCTCCGCATTAAACCGCCGGTGATCGTCCCGGCGATTTTGTTTGCTCTCGCCGCCGTCGGAACGCCACTTCAGCACATGGCTTAACACCTTCGCCGGAGCAGCGATGTTCCCCTTCGAATCGGAAAAAGAAGACCGCCCTTGGTTCCTGCTGCTGGCGCTGGTGGCTCTCGCTCAGGCGGCCGGCCTCCTTGCCGTGGCGTGGTTCGCGGCGGGCGGGCATTTCATGCTGCCGCTGGACGACTCGTATATCCATCTCCAGTACGCCAGAATGATCGCGGCGGACTCTCCACTTGTCTATACGCGCGGAATGGCGCCCTCCGGCGGGATGACCAGTCCGCTCTATGTGCTGATCCTCGCGCCGATGCATTTTCTGGGTATCGGCGGGGCAAAGGGCGCCTTCATGGCCTTCGCACTGGGCGCGGCGTTGTGGGCGCTCCTGCCGATCTGGGTCTATCAACTGACCAAGCGCCTTTCCAACTCCCTCTGTGGCTCAGTGGCGGGTGGACTGGTGCTCGCGAATGGACACCTGCTCTGGAACTTCCTGAGCGGCATGGAGACGGGGCTGTTCACCGTCATAATCGTCGGCGCCGTGCTCGGGGCACAGGTCTGGTGGCAGGGCGAGAAGCCCTATGGCCGGCTGATCATGCTGGCCTGCCTCGCGCTGCTCCCGCTTGTGCGACCGGAGGGAGCTGTCCTTCTCGTCGCCGCCGCGATCATCCTTCTGCGCCGTCGCGGAGAACACCCGTCGGTTCCGCTCTGGCTTGTGGTCGCGTGCTTCCTTCCGCTCGTGGTATGGCTTGTCCTACTGCAGGTTGCCACCGGCGACTGGCGTCCCGCCGGGCTCGCGATCAAGGGGCTGATGTCCCAGCCCTCGATGACGCTTGTAGAGAAGTTCGGCTATGGAGCGGAGACACTCGCCGGGGTTGCCGGAAAGTTCTACTTCAACACGATCCCCGATGCCCTGTACGCGCAGTTCAAGGGCGACAGCTTCATGCCGTATGTGCCGATCGGCCTCGGGATTCTCGCCCTGCTCGGCGGCGCGTATCTACTGGTGACGGAGTGGCGCACCGGCCGACCCGCGGGCGGCAGCTTCCTTGCACTCGCGTGGGTGCTCGGTCTCGCGAGCCTGTCCGCTAGCCTCCTGCCGTTCATCCACCAGCAGCGCTACGTTGCCCCCTACACCGTGCTCGCCATTATTCTGGCCGTGGTCGCGATTCGCCGTATTGCGATGCTCTTTCAGCAGCACGAGGATAACGTGGTCAAGGCGTTGGGGCTAGGGCTGCTATTGGCGTCGGCGCCATCGCTCCCATTCTGGATGGCCGAGTACGGGCGCAACGGACGGGACATTTATCACCTACTCCGCGTGGCGACCTTCTCACTTCAGGACGAACGCGAATCCATCGCCATCACCGACGCGGGAGTCCTCGCCTACTATACCAACGCCCCGATGTACGATCTTGTCGGGCTCGGCTCGCGCGAGTTCACCGCCGCCACAACGCTCGGCGAGGCCGCCACGCTGGAGGCTCTCTCCCGTCTTCCTCAGGAGCGCCGCCCGCGCACCCTCATCTCCTATCCAAACTGGTGGAGCGCCGCCTTTCCGCTTGGCGCGACGGAGTGGGCCGTCTCCATCCCGCGCACATCCATTACCTCCGGCACATCGCTTCAGCGTCGCACAATCGAGTGGCAACTGATCGAGCGCGGCGATGCTTCCCCCGCGACGCCGCAGGAGAAGCTGGTGCTGGCACTGGACGTCTCAGATCTGGAATCTGAGCGTCTCGCGAGCTACCGCGCCGAGCGCGGTCTTTACGACTCCGAACCGCGTCGCTGGCCACAGCCGCTCGCCCCCGTGGCGCGGTTCCATCGCGCCCCCACAGTGGCGCCAGACGAGGGAACCACGGCCACGCTGCTCATCGTTGGCGGGGGAGAGGCGGTCGATGGCGGTCGCACCGTGCGAGGCGAGTCCTTCCCACTCTCGCCCGGCCAGTCCGGCTCCCTCCAGCTTGTCCTGCACGCTCGGGTTGGCCCACCGATGGCGCCCATCGGCCCCGCCGCCACAGGGCTTCGCGTCAGCGTGGTCTCCGCAACGACCGGCTTCGCCGCCACGGCCGACTTTCCCATCGCCGGCATGGATCGCGGCGTCGTGGATGCCAGAATTGATATTGCGGACCTCGTTGACAAGGCAGGCGGGCGAACGTGGAGGATCCGAATCGATCCACTCCCCGGCGAAGCCGCGTGGGGAAGCTATCACTACTGGGTGATGGAACGCTTGCAGCGTCAGCCTTAGGTTCGGTACTCTTTACGAAACGGCCGTGAACTCCGAGCCCGGGACAGGCGCACTCCGATGTTGATCGACCTTCAGGAAATCAGCTCGCGCGAAAGCGAGCGCGTCGAGTGGAAGGAGAACGTCGCAGACATCCGCGACGTTGTCGCCACGATCTGCGCGCTGGCCAACGACTTCGCCAATCTGGGCGGCGGCTACGTGGTTTGCGGAGTGAAGGAAGAACGAGACGGGAGCGGTTTTCAGAAGATGCTCCTCACGGGTCTTGCCAGCGAGCGCCGGAAGGAAGTGGAAGGCAAGGCGCTGGCTTGGTGCCAGGAGCGAGTCGATCAGCCGCTTTCGCCCATCGTCGAGGAACTTCCCGCCGCCGATCCAGCGCGGCGTGTTCTCGTGTTTATCGTTCCCGCATCACCGTTGGCGCATTCCCTTCGCGCACGGGGAGAGGATTCCCCCACCTTCTACATTCGCCAGGGTCGCAACACGATCGCCGCGCGGAATGGCCTGTTCCGGGACCTGATGACGATGAAAGGCGCCCTGGAACCTTGGGATGGTCGCCCGTGCAGGGATGCGACGTCTGATGACATCGACCTTATCGCTCTCAGGGAGTACCTGAAGCGAATGGGCGTTTGGTCCGACAGTCGGCCCATCGAGAGCTACCTTTCTCCGCGCGACGCTGTGTCCTCTTTTGTTCCGCCGCTCTTGGCAAAGGAAAGCCTGACAGGCGCATTGCGTCCCCGGAACTTCGCCCTCCTCCTCTTTGCGAAGGACGCGCCTCCGTATATACCGGGGGCCTACGCAACTGTCTCCTTCTACGGTGGAATTGATCGTTCGGAGGATGTATCGCGTCGTGTCGAAATCACAGGTCCGCTCCCCCGGCAAGTGGAGGAAACGATCCGTGCGCTGGACTCCGAATTGCAGACCGTCTTCGATAAGAGAACATCCGACCCCAACCAGCAAAAGTATCCCTCGCGGGCGATTCAAGAAGCAATGGCCAACGCGTTTGCCCACCGCGACTACGAGATGGCGTAACCCATTATGGTGACTGCCTTTCAGGACCGGATCGAAATCGTTTCCCCCGGCAGCCTTCTCTCCGCCGTCTCCAGAGAAAGCCTGCTTGCGGGGACTTCGTTCCCATTCTGGCGCAACCAGAGCCTCAACTACTTCCTCAACCGGATGCAGTTGGCGCAGGGAGAAGGGCAGGGCGTTCCGACGATTATCGAGTCGATGAGGCGAAACGGCTCACCGGAACCCACGTTCCAATTCGGTCCCGCCACCGTTACGATGATTCTTCGCGCGAACCCGCGTGCAATCGCAGCCATCTAGGCACAATCCAATCACCAACTGGCCCCATGATCGACCTCCTGATATACAACGCCATCATCCGCACCAACGACCCTGCACGTCCAATCGCCTCGGCCATCGCCATCCAGCGGGATCGCATCGTGGCCCTCGGTGGCGTGGAGCTTGAAGGCATCGCCAGCGCGAACACCAAGCGCCTCGACGCGGGTGGCGCCGCGATCCTTCCCGCGTTCTGCGACGCGCATATACACTGGGCATGGACGGCGAGGAACATGAGTCAAATCGACCTGTTCGACGTTCCGTCCCGTGCTGAAGCGGTCGAGCGTGTTGGCCGCGCCGCTTCCAGGGCCGAGGGTGGGAAGTGGCTCGTGGGTTTTGGCTGGGCGCAGGGGATGTGGAGGGATGCCGCGTTCCCAACCGCGGCGGACCTGGATGCCGTATCACCCAATAATCCCGTGGTGCTTTCTGCGCGAAGCGGTCATGCATCATGGTGCAATTCGCTCGCGCTCAATCTTGCCGGGATCGGTGATTCAACGGAGAATCCCAAGGGTGGCGAGATTCAGCGCGACGCGCAAGGCCGTGCGACGGGCATCCTTTTTGAAGAGGCAATGTCGCTCGTTTCCCGCCAAGTCCCGAAGGCCACCACGGAGGAGATCGCCGCCGCCGTCGAGGCCGCCCAGCCCCACGCGTGGCGGGCTGGGATTGGCGCCATGCACGACTTCGACTGGCAGGACGCCTTTGCGGCCTACGATCTCATGCGCCAGCGCGGCACCCTTGGAATCCGAATGCTGAAGCAAATCAACGATCCCGAGATTCCCGTCGCTTATGCCGCGGGATTTCGTTCTGGTTTCGGCGACGATTGGCTTCGCATCGGCGCGCTCAAGATCTTCGCCGACGGCGCGCTCGGATCCGTGACGGCCCAGATGATCGAGCCCTACAATGGTCAGCCCACGAATCGCGGTATTGTTGTTACGCCAAAGGCGCGCATCATGGAGTTGGTGCTTGAGGCAACGCGGCGCGGGTTCCACTCCACCGTCCACGCCATCGGTGACGAGGCAGTGCGCCACGTGCTCGACGTGTTCGAAAGCGCCCGTGCCCTGGAGAATTCCCTCGGCATCCCCCGCGACGCGCGCCGCCACCGCATCGAGCACGTGCAGGTCATCCACCCCGACGATGCGCGGCGCCTGGCGGAACTGGGAATCATCGCGTCTATACAGCCAATCCACGCGACGGCGGATTATCAGGCGGCGGATAGGCTGTGGGGCGACCGCGCCCGGCTCGGCTACAACGCGCGGGTTCAACTGGACTACGGGGCGCGCGTTGCCTTCGGGTCCGACTCTCCGGTGGAGCCTTTCGCTCCGCTCGGCGGAATTCACGCCGCCGTCACGCGGCGGCGCGCCGATGGTTCGCCGGGGCCCGACGGCTGGTATCCTGAGGCGCGCCTTACCGTAGACGAGGCGATTCGTGGCTTCACCGAGGGCCCCGCGTGGGCCGCCGGAATGGAGGACCGCCTCGGGCGCTTGGCGTCTGGGTACTTGGCCGATCTGGTGATGCTGGATGCCGACCTGCACGCCATCGTCCCCCACAGCATCCTCGGAGTCAACGTGCTGGGAACGATGGTTGGCGGAGACTGGAAGTTCCGCGCTTAATCCGAAGCAGGCTGCTTCGCCGCCGGTTCGTCGGCGGAGTAGAACGGCTTGAAGAACTTGTCCACGTAGGCGCTCTTCGGCTCGATGGCCGCAAGCTTTCCCATGTACTGCGCGACAACTTCAGCATCCATTTCCAGCTTCATGGCCGCGAACATCTGAAAGAAGATCAAGTTTTCCTCCGCCCGCGTCGCCATGTGCGCTGGAAGGTGTCCCTCCGCGATCTCCGCGAGGCGCATAATCTCCGCGGCTTCTTCTTTCGTGAAATCTCCGGCCTCAATGCGGTCGCCCATCGCCATTAGGCGTTGATAGCCCCGGACTGCGCCGAGGCGTTGCGCGTCGGCGAGCTTCGCGGCCTGCGAGCTGCTCAGGCCCGTGCCCAGCGCCTCCAGCTTGCCATGGGCGTCCGCGATCGCGATCAGGTCGCCGCGGTCCAGCGCATCGTTCAGATCGGCCGCGAGCGCATCCACGCGGATGCGACCGAGGACATCCTGAACGCGCGAGCGCAGGAGCGACACCGTCGGCGAATCCCCATCGCGCGCGAGGCGCTCGGCCCGAACAAGCACCAGTTCCAGCGCGGCGACGTTCGTGCTCGCCTCGGCCTGTTCGACGTCCTTGGAGAGCGACGCAGCAATCGCCTCCTCCGCGCGGCGAATTGCGGGGGAATCCGCGGAGCCCGTCGCGTCGTGCAGGCGTCGGGCATCCCTGAGCGAGGCGAGCGCGGCATCGGGATCGCGCGTCGCCTCTGCCGCGGCCCGTTCCGCCGACTCCTCGGATCGCGCGGCGATTCCCTCGTTGGCGGACTGCGCCAGGCGCTGCGCGTCATTCGCGATGGAGGGGAGCGCCGCCACGGCCCGTTCCCTCAGGGCGTTCGCCGCGCCCAGCGAA
Organism: Candidatus Sumerlaeia bacterium; assembly: GCA_038208905.1. Classification (GTDB taxonomy): domain Bacteria; phylum Sumerlaeota; class Sumerlaeia; order SLMS01; family SLMS01; genus JBBQYG01. The sequence continues at coordinate 27,948 of JBBQYG010000016.1, forward strand.
TCCGCCGTGGCCGGGTCCGCGGAATAGCCCGCGCCAATTCGCGAAAGCATATCCTGGCCGAGCCTCGCCATCGCGGACTCGACCCGCTTTTCCACCGCCGGGGGAAGCGGGTGCGCCGCCAGCGCTGCGAGTCGTTCCGCCGCTGCGACTGGATCGAGAGGCGCAAGGGCCTCCGCCGCCGCCATGCGTTCCTCGATCGTCGCCTCCACCGCACCCATCAGTCGCTGGCGGTCGCGAGGTTCCCGGATCGAGAGCGCGATGCGGTGCGCCGCCGCCAGATCGCCCTCGCGAAATGCCGCATAACCATCGCGGAGCGGACCCGCGTCGGGATCGCGCATCGCCACAAATCCAACCACCACCAGCACCGCCGCCACCGCCACCGCGCCGCCACCCGCCAGGATTGCAAGGCGCGCGCGCCTCAGCACCGGCAATGCGCCGCCCACCTCGCCCGCTTGCAACAGATAACGATGCGCGCGGAGCGACTGCGGGTTCAGCCCCAGCGCCGCATCCCAGGACTCCTTCGCCTCGTTCATGCGGTCCAGCCGCGCCAGGATCGTCCCGCGCAGTACGTGGACCTCCGACAGCCGCGCGTTCAGTTCCAGGGCGTTGTTCAACTCGCCCAGCGCCTCGTAGAATCGCGCGCTTTCCGCGTGATCAACCGCCCGGTTGAAGTGCTGGCGAGCCTGGTTGTTGATCAGGCGCAGCATGGCCAGATCCTTGCCACAATGATAGCAGGACGGGCGGTCGTCGCGGTTCTCGGTCTCGCAATGGGGACAGCGCATGGCGTGTCGTCTTCGGCTCCGCAAAATGATGGCCGCGCGCGCGGCGTGTCGCTCCATGTTGCGGCGCCGGGCGCGGATGCCAACGGTTTTCCGTTGACGGCGGGGGGGCCTGTTGGGGATCACCCTTCCCCCCGAGCGGGAGTAGCTCAGTTGGTAGAGCGCTAGCCTTCCAAGTTAGTGGTCGCGGGTTCGAGTCCCGTCTCCCGCTCCATTCATAAGAGGTCGAGGGGCTATCGCGGCCGAACTTGGGCGGTTGTAGCGTTCCAGAGGATTGACCTCCGCTCCTCCCTCCCCACCAAACTCCCCGCTCCCACCTCTAGTCTCTATTCCTGCCCTTGACTTGGTTCCGAAGCGAGCCAATCAAGGTATCGGACATCGGGGCTGTTCCCCCCCCTCGGCCAAGGAGGCCACAAACATGAAGACGATCCAGTTTGCCGCAGTCACCCTGGCCGTTGCGCTGGCGATCCCCTCGGCGGCCTCGGCGCGCAAGTGGTACAACGAGCCGGGCGTTTGGGGGGGTGTGGGGTTGGTGACGGGCGGGGCAATCGGGTATGCGCTGGGGCGTCATGATTCCCGGCCAGCCTATTATCCTCCGCCGCCCGCGCCGGTTTATGCCCAGCAGCCCAACTACGGTTATGGCGGCGGTGGGTATGGTCCGTCCGCGCAGTCGGGGCCAATCTATACAACGGGGGCCTACTACGTCCGCGACAAGCGTGCGTTCCCGTTCTACCGCAAGACGGAGATATATCCCATCGCCAGCACGATGCCGATGTCGAGCAATCCGCAGAGCTACAGCGTGTCCTCCAGCCAGGTGCAGGCGTGGGATGCTCCGCGCGCGGCCGCACCCGCGGAGTCTGCGGCGAATGTGAATATCGGGAACAACAACTCCAACGTGACGGTAAACGTGGGCGGTTCCAACGCTGCGGGTCAGGCGCGCGCGGTCGAGTACGACACCGTCACCGTCCGCAACAACCCGCGGACACTTCCGCCGAACCGCGTGGTGGACCTTAGGGTTGCGCGGCAGCCCGTGGCCCAGCCCGCACCCCAGCCGGAGTGGACCTACACGCCCGAGCCTCCGCGCCAGCGCGAAAGCGACCGGGATTTCTGATCCGGTGCAGAGTCCAAAGTGCAGGAACGCCCCGCGTCGATTGATCGGCGCGGGGCGTTCGCCTTAGGGAACCTCGTCCGTCCAGACCTTGAAGCTCGCGAGCGAGCAGTGGCCGAAGTTGCCACTGATGGCGACGTCCACGGCGTCGCGGCCACGGGCGATCAGGATGCGCCCCTTGCGGCGGGCGTTGTTGCGCGGGTCAAACAGGTGCCACTCTCCGCCGAGGTAGACTTCCATCCACGCCGCGAAGTCCGGGGGGCCAAAGGGCGGCTGCTCGCCGATGTCGCTCAGGTAGCCGGTGCAGTAACGCGCTGGGATATTCATGCAGCGGCAGAACGCGATGGCGAGGTGCGCATAGTCGCGGCACACGCCGCGGCCCTCGTTGAGCGCCTCGAAAGCCGTCCGCGTGTTGCGGGCGTGCCCATAGCCGAACGTGATCTGCTTATGGACGAAGTCGCAGATTGCCTGAACGCGCGCCCACCCCATCGGCGTCTTGCCAAAGAGGTCCCACGCGATTTGTGAAAGCTTGTCCGTGTCGCAGTAGCGGCTCCCCAAGAGGAACACGAGCGTCTCTTCCGGCAGATCCTGTACTGCGTGCTGGATCGCGTTGGGGACATAGGGATCGGGCTCTCCCGTGTCGCGAATGATCGCGTACGCGGTCAGTTGAATCCGCCCCGCGGGCGCCACCAGGCGATTGCACCAGTTGCCAAACCCGTCGCGGTAGCCGCGGATCGGAACCGCGGGCGTGACCACCATGTGGTCCGGCGCAAAGAGGTCCGAAGCTCGCGTGAAATGCACGTTCAGGGTCAGGATCATCGGTGTGAGCTGAACGCAATCGTAGGCGATTTCGTAGCCAACGCGGATATGCATGAAGGGCCTTTGGCAAAATCAGATGGCCCAAAAGGCTCCACATGCCACGGTCCAGTCAAGCAACTATTCCCCGGGAATACATCACCGGTCTGCGAATAAACGCAGACGAAGCGGCAACGGCCTCTCGCGCGACGATGCGCCCATGCGGCTTTCCCACGATGCTGCCGCGCTCATAGACCAGCCGCCCGCCGAGATAGGTGCGATAGACTTTCCCCTTCAGCTCGCTCCCGTCATAGGGTGTCTCGCGGGCCTTATGGAGGCAGCTCTCCGGCGCGACTATCGTGATGCCTTCCGGATCCCACACGACAAGGTCCGCGGCATAGCCCGGCGCGATCCGCCCTTTTCGGCCATCGAACCCCGCGATGCGCGCGGGCCGATCCGCCAGCCAATCGACAACCTGAGACAACGTGAATCCCCGATTCGCCGCCTGCAGAGACACCGCGAACAGCATATACTGAAGCCCCGACACCCCCACAGCCGCACGCGCATAGTCGGCGGCGTGCTTGCTCTCCGGTGGCGGACAGGAGTGCCCGCTGGAAACGCAATCCAGCACCCCCTCCCACATGGCAACCCACAGGCGCTCCCTGCGCGCGGCGGTCCGGATCGGCGGCGCCGCCTTGAAGCCTGTGTTGTTTGCGTCGATCTGCTCGTGCGCAAAGTGGAGGTAGTGGGGGCACGTTCCCGCCGTGATCGGCAGGCCTTCCTCTCGCGCACAGCGGATCAGGCCGAGCGACTCCGACCCGGAAAGCCCCATGACGTGCACGGGGCAGCCGGTTTCCCGGCAGAGCGCCGCCAGCAGTCGCACGGCGTCGGACTCCATCGCCTCTGGCCGCGACGCCAGCCACCCCGAGTGGTCCGCGAGCGGCGGGGGAGTGCCGCCACGAAGACCTCCGCTGCATGGCGCCTCCGCATGAACCAGCAACGGCACGCGATGCCCCGCCAGCAGGTGCATCGCCGCGCGCATGTGATCCTCGCCCACGGGGTCCAGCCCCGCCTTGCCGAGGCCCACCAGGCTGCACGCCACGCCCGCGATCCCCGCCTCGATCATCGGCTCCAGATCCAGAAAGTTCCCCGGCGTCAGCCCCCCATGAAAGGCCACGTCCACGTGAAGCTTGCCGCCCGTCGCCGCCATCCGCGCGGAGAGATCGCTCTCCGTCCACGAGTCGGCGCCACTCCACGGAAGAACGCAAATCGTGGTTACGCCGCCCGCCGCCGCCGCGCGCGTCAGGTGGAGGAAATCCTCGCCGAACCCCTCGCCCGCGTCGTGAACCTCCGCATGCAGGTCAACCAGCCCCGGCATCACCGTCAGGTCGCCCACGTCGATGAACTCGGTGGTGGTGGGAACTCGCTCCGGCGGGACGATGCTCTCGATCATCCCCCCGCGAACGACGATGGCGGCGCTGCGAATGCCATCGGGGGTGACGACGTTGCGGCTTTGCAGGATAAAGCTGGGTGCTAGTTCCGGCATAGGCATGGACGGGGACCGAACCCGGAGTCTCGGGAGCAAAGGCGGCTCAGGAGAATAGTCTGGTACCCGTCGCCCCTTCGGTCAACGTCGCTCCGATCGGTATTTGTCCCGATTTTCACCCTCGAAAACCCCTTTCCTCGTGAATTTTACTAAAACAAGGCTCCAACAAGAGTGTGCAATCGGTCCACTTGCGGTCCCTGTCCTTGCGGCACTTCGGGGGTATCCCTAGCTTCGGGGCACGGCACGGGATTGTTTGGCGCGCCGCCTCAGTCCTCAGAAACATTTTCTCTCTTAGGGAGTCCTCCCATGTCCGCAGTGCAAGTCAAAGCCGAGAAGCAGCTTGGCCTCACCGAAATCAGCGACCTGCTCGCCAAGGATGCCGACAGCCTCCTGAACTTCAAGAACCCCAAGGTCGCCAAGGAACACCTCCACGTTCCCAGCGGCGATTGGGTAGACCGTATCTTTGGGCCCACGGATCGCACGATCCCCGTGCTCAACAATATCCAGCGCCTCCTCGGCACTGGCCGCCTCGCCAACACGGGATACGTTTCGATCCTCCCCGTTGACCAGGGCATCGAGCACAGCGCTGGCGCCAGCTTTGCCAAGAACCCCATCTACTTCGACGGCGAGAACATCGTGAAGCTCGCCATCGAGGGTGGCTGCAACGCCGTCGCCTCCACGCTGGGCGTCCTCGGCAGCGTCGCCCGCAAGTACTCCCACAAGATTCCCCTCATCCTCAAATTCAACCACAACGAGCTGATGACGTACCCCAACAAGTTCGACCAGATTGTCTTTGGCTCCATCGAACAGGCCGCCGACATGGGCTGCGCCGCCGTTGGCGCCACGATTTATTTCGGCTCCGACGAGAGCGGGCGCCAGATCGTGGAAGTCAGCGAGATGTTCGCCCACGCCCACGAGCTCGGCATGGCGACGATCCTGTGGTGCTACACGCGCAACAACCACTTCAAGGTGGGCGCCAAGGACTACCACACCTCCGCCGACCTCACCGGCCAGGCCAACCACCTTGGCGTGACGATCGGCGCGGACATCATCAAGCAGAAGCAGGCCGAGCTGAACGGCGGCTTCACCGCCCTGAATACCGGCGACTCCAGCTATGGCAAGCTGGACAAGCGCATGTACACCGAGCTCTGCTCCGATCACCCGATCGACCTCTGCCGCTACCAAGTCGTGAATTGCTACATGGGCCGCGCGGGCCTGATCAACAGCGGTGGCGGCTCGGGAGAGAACGATCTCGCCCAGGCCATCCGCACCGCAGTCATCAACAAGCGCGCAGGCGGCATGGGCCTCATCTCTGGCCGCAAGGCGTTCCAGAAGCCCTTCGCCGATGGCGTCAAGCTCCTCAAGGCGATCCAGGACGTTTACCTCTGCGATGAAGTAACCGTCGCCTAACCGGGGCTTACATAGAGACAGCGCGGGCGGAGCCATCACGGCTCCGCCCTTCGCATTCCGGGGGCCTTCAATCTATCAAGTCGGGATGCGGCGATCTTTATCCGGACCGATGATTTGCCACCCATCCTGCCCCAGGTGCTGGCATTCTCTCCCGCGGCATCGGAGGTCGATGTCCCAATCGATTTGTCCTCGGTGACCATTGAATTCCTGACGCCGATGAATCGAGCCCTAACGGAGAGCGCCGTTTCGATCAATCCACCGATACCATTCGGGTATCTCTGGGACGATGAGTCGCAGAATTTGCTACTCCAATTCGATGAGCTGCTTTCGCCACTTTCGGACTACACCGTCACGGTCTCTGAATCCGCCACATCGGCGGACGGTCAAACCATGGGCGAGGCGGCGTCTGCATCTTGGCGAACGGGCCGGATCCCACCGCCGCTCCCTCCGCTTCCGCCCAGCTATCCCACGCTACACCGGTCGGACGTTTCTGTCGTCATCGACGGCAATTCAGCGTAGTGGCCCGTGATCCCGGCAGACCGCAACACCGCAGCGCAGCAGGCGGAGACGTTTCTCTGGCTCGACAGCTTGGGTGACGATGACGGCCCCGGCACCTATTTGTATCCCACCAATTCCGTCTTTAGCGGCGAGGATGCCGACCTTGATGAGTTTCGATTCGCCTTTGATGCGGTGAATGTCTACTTTCTCTTCAAGCCCGCCGCGGTGAATCCGAATGCCAGTTTCTTTACCGCGTATTTGGGTGTGGCGATTGATCTCGCCGTGGGCGGAGGGATGCAACCGATTGGCTATAATCAGGCAATCGGCACGAGTGGCGTGGCCGGTCTGGTTGTTCGAAGCGACGCGGCCCCTGAGTTCGATGTCAGTTTCACCGGACTTCGCGGAGCCCTGCTCCTCAATCGTTTGACCGGCGCCGCGGAGCCAGCGACCTCAAGTTTTTCCCAGGCCACCGGCGTCGTCGAAATAGCCATACCGCGCATGGCGATTGGCCTCTCGCAGGAACTCGTTAATCAGCCCTTCAATCTCTCTGTCTACACAGCGCTCGAAACCTTTGGCGGAATTCGCCAAGTCGAGATTTTCCCAGGTGAGTACGAGGTCGGAGGCGGCACCGTTGGTGGAGGCGATCCCAACGTATTCGACCTTGCAGGTGCCTCGTTGGAAGCCCAGCGGGTCGATTTATCCGACTATTCCGCGGATTACCAGAGCACGGTGTTGCTTAGCATTCTGCCGCTCGCCCTTTCCGATTTTCCAGAACAGCGTTCAGAGTGGACACTATTCTAGTCGCCACAATTCCTTCTTCGCGGGCGAGGCAGTCGGGTATCGTGGGGAACGGGCTCTGCGTCAATCCGCGGCGTCTAAGGCGATGCCGGCCCACTATTCTATTGGGATTCTCTCCAACAATCCCAAGACGCGAATTGCTGCGACGCTGATCTCCTTTTACATGGAACGCGATAGCAGATTCGCGATCCATCGAGTCTTGACATGGGCGACAACGTGGGAATAGAATATCGAATAGGTGGCAAACGGTCCCACTAGGGGAGCGCTTGGTGCAAATCCAAGGGTTTTACCGGAGGACACGTACCCGCTTGAAACAATTCCAAGGGCCCTCCTTGATATGCTCCGTAAACTGTTTTTTGCTTCCGCCTTTGCCGTCTTAGCCGCAGCCACGCCGCTCCCCGCGCAGTTCATTGTACCCGCCGGAAAGCTACCCCTGCCCCGGGCCTTTCACGGGGCCGTCACCTTGGGCGACTACACTTATGTATTTGGCGGGTCCGCCGCTGTGGACAAGGTGGAGCAGGTTCCAAACTCCGTGATGAAGGCGAAGATCGACGCCGCGGGCAACATCGGCGCGTGGGAGTTCACCCGGTCGCTCCCCCAGCCGCGATACTATATCAGCAACGCCACGCTCGTGCTCAGCGATGTCGTGTATATCGTCGGTGGATCCGATGGAGCCAACGGCGCCAGCCAGGACACCGTCCTGTGGACACGGCCTGGAGAGAGCGGCCATTTGGAGCCCTGGCGTACCTCCTCGTCCTTTGGATCAAGGCTGAACAACACCACGGCGGTTTCGACTCCCGGCTATATCCACATCGTTGGTGGATACAGCAGCACCGGAACTATGGCGGAGGCCTCTGTCTCAAGCGCGGTGATCTCCGGCAGGATTCTCCCCGATGGCTCCATCAGCGAATGGATCAAGGGGCCGCCCCTCCCCAGGCCGATCTGGTACCATCACGCCCAAGTTTCCCAGGGCCGCGTCTATGCATGGGGCGGCTTGACGAACACCGACTATACAAAGCCGGAACCTTCCTCGAGCGTCTTCTCCGCACCGATCCTGGCCAGCGGACTGATCGGCACCTGGACGACGGAGAAAGTTACGCTCCCCAAACCCTTCTACGCGGGATGTTCCTCCGTTGCGGGGCCCTACCTCATGACCTTCTCCGCCAGCTACGGCCGCACCGAGCTGTCCAATGACGTCTGGTGGACCTACGTTACCCGCGAAGGCATCCAGCCTTGGCAGCGCCAGCCCACTCAGATTCCCATGAACATCTACCACGCGATCGCGCCCGACTACCGCCGCGGCGCCATCTACGTCTCTGGCGGACGCACCACGCGCAACTCGCCCAAGCTGGGCGATATCCTTGCCTTCCGCCTCACTGATGGCGCCCGCCAATCCGCCGTGGAAACCTGGACCTCCGAGCGGGCCGCCCACAGCACCGCCATCGCCTCGGTCACCACCGGCGGCAATTACAGCTATCAGGCCGCCGCCGCCGCGCCGACCGGCGCACTCCCCGGATTCCTTTCCGTGGACCTCGCCCGCGCCGCCTACGCCCAGAATCCCGCCAAGCCGCTCGTGCTCTACTTCAACGTCGAGGGCGCAAAGCCCTGCGCCGACCAACGCGCCCTCCTCGCCGACCCCGCCGCGCGATCGATCCTCGACAAGGGCTCCTTCGCCTGGGTCAACGCCCTCGAACACCCCCAGCTCAACCAGCAGCTTGGCGTCTATCGCGTCCCCACCTGGATTTTCTACGACCGCAACGGCGAAGTGAAAACCCGCGTTCCCGGCGTGATGTCCGTTGCGGAAATCGACAGCACGGTGACCGCGCTGTCGCAGTAGCCTGCGGTAAACCTGCGAGCATTCCCGTATCGCACGATGAGGTTCCTCCTGCCCTCGGGAGTTTGCCGTTCAGGCGAGCACTACTCCGCCGGAGGCTGCTCCCGCAGGAGGACTTCCGCCGGGTCGAGCTTGGTGTAGAGCGGCTCCGCCGGGCCAAGGGCCTGGGCTGCGGGGAGCTCGACGGCCTCCCAGCGGCCAAGGGCGCCCGCGTGGTCGTAGCGGAGGACGAGGTGTGTGCCGCGCGCGTCGGGGATGTTCTCCGTGTATTGGCGACCGAATATCGTGCCATCAAAACCAAGGAGCGTCCACACCCTCTCCGACGAGTGGGGGAGGATCGGCGCCCACATCGTGTTGAGCCACACGACCGCCTGGAACGCGACGAACATGATCGTGCCGGCGCGGGCCTCGTCGGTCTTCACCACCGTGAAGGGCTTCTCCTGCGTGATGTAGTTGTTCACGCGGTCAGTGAGTCGGCGCAGCTCCTGGCAGGCGCCGCGCAGCTTCACGGCGTCGTAGAGCGCCGCCACGGAATCGAAGCCGCCGCGGATCTCCGCGAGGAGTGCCTCGTCCACCTCGGTTAGCGGGCCGGACGTTGGGATGCGATTGTCGAAGCGCTTCACCAGGAATCCCGTCAGGCGATTCACCAGATTGCCCCAGCTCGCCAGCAACTCGCTATTCACGCGGTCGATGAAATCCTCCCACGTGAAGTCCACGTCGTTCGTCTCCGGCGCCATCGCCGTCAGGGCATAGCGCCAGGCGTCGGGCTGATAGCGCTCCAGCACATCGTTGATGCCGATGGCGGTGCCACGCGACTTACTGACCTTGGCGCCCTTGACGTTCAGGTACTCGTTGGCGGGCACGTCGTACGGAAGGTTCAGTCCGCCCAGCGCGTGGAGCATTCCCGGCCAGATAATCGTGTGGAAGGGTACGTTGTCCTTGCCGATAAAATAGTAGGAGCGCGCATCGGGCGCCGATGTGGAATCCCACCATGCGCGCCATGCGTCGGCGTCGCCCGTCAGCGAGGCCCACTCCCGCGAGGCGGATAGATAGCCGATCACCGCATCGTACCAGACGTAGATACGCTTCTCGCCATAGCCCGGCACGGGGATCGTGATGCCCCAGCTCATGTCCCGCGTGATCGCGCGCCCGCGCAGGGCCCGCTCCTCCAGCGTTCCGCGAGTCTGGTTCAGCACCTGGGGGCGCCAGTGTTCCTTGCCGGTTGCGATCCACTGAAGGAGCGGCTCGTTGACCTTGCCGAGGTCGAGGAAAAAGTGCTCGCTCTCCCGCACTTCGAGCTTCGTGTTGCCTGTGATCTTCGACCGCGGACTCTCCAAGTCGATGGCGTCGTATGTTGCGCCGCAGTTGTCACATTGGTCTCCGCGCGCATCCGCGTACCCACATTGCGGACACGTGCCCTCCACATAGCGATCCGGCAGAAACTGGTTCGCGACAGGATCGTAAACCTGTCGCTGGCTATCTTTATAGATGTATTGTTTCTCCAGATGCTTGACAAACAGTTCGTGCGTGACGTCCCAGTGGTTCTGGGTGTCGGTGTGAGTGAACAGGTCGAAGGTGATCCCGAGTTTCAGGTAGCTCTCGATGAAGCGCGGGTGGAACCGCTCCACGATTTCGCGCGGCGTCACGCCCTCCACATCGGCGCGCACGGTGATCGGCGTGCCGTGGGTGTCGGAGCCGCTGACCATCAGCACGCGGTTGCCCCTCATGCGCTGGAAGCGCGCAAAGATGTCCGGGGGCAGATAGGCACCGGCGATGTGGCCGATGTGCTGCTCGCCGTTGACATAGGGCCAGGCAACGCAAACGAGGATGTGGCGGGGCTGTTGGGTCATGGACTCCGTTCCAATGGGGGCGCGTCGATCCCGCCTCGCAGCGAGGGCTGCAAGGGAAGCGCCGCCGCCCGATTCAGGTCAAATGGAGAGAGTCGCGGTCAGCCTTCGGCAAATCGAGCACATGTTCGCTCGGGTCGTCCCAACTCGCGGGATACGACTTCAGGAAGGTTTTAGATGCCTCCGGATAGAGCCCGCGGGGCCAGAGCCGCTTGGCCAGCGCGCGCGCCGCGTGACCCACGACAGGAACCCGCGCCGTACTTAGGACCGTCTCGCCCAGCCTATGCTGTTCTGGGTTGGCAAGCCCCAGCTCCAGCGCTGCGCGCCAGGACCCGCTGGCTCCGCCTCGATCGCCAAGCTGGAGTCGGCGAAACGCGCTCCGCAGGAAGAGCCCGCCCATGGCTGCCTTGCATTCCGCGGAGAG
>JBBQYG010000017.1:0-38669 GCA_038208905.1 Candidatus Sumerlaeia bacterium
TTTGGCCACTGGGAACATCGGGGTGACGCGATGAAATTCATTCTTTCGGCAGGCATTCGGTGCTCGGCGGCAACCCTAGCCTTTCTGTGCTGGTGTGCCCCTTCCACCGCGCAGGACATGGCGCCGGAGGACATGGAACCGTCGAGCGAGCGGAACCCCGAGGAGATACGCCGTGGCATCCGCATGGGTGGCGAGGACGGCAAGTCGAGGGAGCAGGTCAGCTATGAGCGGATCATCGCCCGGGTTGAGCCCACGCTGAAGGGAAGCACCGACCGGCTCTCCGTCTATACGAATCTCTTCGAGTCGGAGATGATCCACGACACGCGCCTTTTCGCGGCCTCGGTCACGGCGACCGCCGATGCGGAGTCGGGCGCGGTGACGCTCGCGGGATACGTGCCCTTCGAGGAGAACAAGATCGCCCTCGGCAAGCTGTTCCAGTACCTCGGATTCGAGAATGTCATCAACGAGGCGGAAGTCCTTCCGTCCGCGGACCTGGGCGAGAATCGCTTCGCCATCGTGACGGCCACGCGTACCAGAACATACGACAAGCCGACCGAACCGCGCGAGACGATGAACGAGGCGCTGATGGGCGACACGGTGTTCCTGCTCAAGGAGTCGGAGAACGGATTTTTTCTCTGCGCCACGTCGGAGGGATACATCTCGCAAATCGACGGTACCGATCTGGTGCGCGTAAACGCGGCGCGGCTGACGGCCTACAACGAGGGGCCGCGGGCGGTGCCCTTGCGCAACGCGCGGGTGGATGGATCGGATCGCGTGCTTCCCGTAGGGGCGAGGCTGAAACTGATCGCCGGCGAGGAGGGCGGGCCGCTGCGTGTCCTTTTGCCAGATGGCGTCGAGGTGGACCTGGCGGCGGGTGCGGCGCGCGTTTACTCCGACGACACCGATGCCCGCGCGGAGGCGGCCATCGCCGTGGCTGAAGACCTGTATGCGACGGACTACGTGTGGGGCGGCAATTCGAGCGACGGAATCGACTGCTCGGGTCTGGTGCAGACTTCGTATAGAACGCAGGGCGTGAGCCTGGCGCGCGACGCCTATCAGCAGGCGGTGTCGGGTCGGCTCGTCGCGACGCGGTGGTATCGCGAAGGGCTACGCCGCGGCGACCTGCTCTACTTCATCGGCGCCAACGGGCGCATTTCCCACACGGCGATCTATATTGGCGACGACATGATGATCGAGGCCTCGGGGACGGTAAAGTACACGAGCATGAACCCGCTCGACGCGAACTATGACGCGCGACGGTACTACGGTTTTGCCTTTGCGAAGCGACTTTTTCAATAGGACGAGACGGACGAATTCCCGGAAGGATGGAAGATGAAACAGAACAGCGCTCCCTATCGCGTCGGGCTCATCGGATTTGGCAATATTGGCTCGGGCCTTGTGAGGCACTTGGTCGAGCATCGCGACCTGATCGCGGCGCGGCTGGGGCGCCCGCTGGAGCTGGTGGAGATTGCCGACAAGGAGTTCGACCGCCCCCGCGACGTGACGCCGCCCCCATCCGTTCGGCTGACGACGAATTGGCGTGAGCTGGCGACGTCGCCCGATATCGATGGGGTGGTGGAGCTGGTGGGCGTGGGCGCGGACGGCAAGCCGACGTTGGCGCTGGACATCGCGAAGACGGTGCTGGGCGCGGGGAAGGATTTCGTGACGGCCAACAAGGGCCTGATCGCGCCCCACGGCGCGGAGCTTCACGCCCTCGCGGCGAAGTCCGGCGCGCTTTGCCTCTACGAGGCGAGCGTGGGCGCGGGAATCCCGCTGATTGGCGCGATGCAGCTCTCCCTGGCGGGAAACGAATTCAACGCGATCCACGGTATCGTGAACGGCACCTGCAACTACATCCTGACAAACATCGACCGCGACCCGGCGCTGACGATGGACGCCGCCGTGGCGGATGCACAACGGCTTGGCTATGCGGAACCCGATCCGACGTTCGACGTGGAGGGACATGACACGGCTTATAAGATCGTCATCCTTGCGTCGCTCGCGTTTGGCCAGCGGTTCCGGTTCGAGGACGTGCGGCTGGACGGCATCACGAAGCTGGGTGCACCGGAGTTCGAGTATGCGCGCAAGAGCGGGCACAGCCTGAAGCTCATGGCATCGGCAATACGGCGCGCGGGCGGCGTCGAGCTGATCGTCGGCCCGGCGTTCGTTCCCAACGATCATGTGGTGGCGGGCGTTCGCGGCGTTTTCAACACGGTGCTGATCCAGGCGGATCCCATCGGCGACACGCTCTACTATGGTCGCGGCGCGGGACAGGGTAGCACGGGCAGCGGGCTGGTGGCCGACCTGATGCTGGCGGCGCGCACGCGCTCGGGTGGCGCGGCGAATCCCTATCCGCTTTCGATACCCGAAATTGCCGCGCGCGTCGCGGTGCCGGGTGAGTGCGTGGCGAAGCGCTACCTCCGCGTGGGAGGGAGTGCAGCGAGCGTCTCCGCGGCGAAGGGTGTGGGCCTCCCCGGAAATGTTGTCTCCGAGGGGCCGGGACACGTGGCCGTGGTGGCCGATGATCTCACGGTGGCGGAGTGCGACAAAGCCCTTGGCAAGCTTACCGCCGCGGGTGTGTCCTTGCGCGAGATCGTCATCGGTCGATTCCCGTTTCCCGAATCGTAGAACGGGGAGCGCGCCGCGAAGGGAGCAATCATGGATTCGAAGAAACTACTCCTCCACATGTCCCACCGCCTCTATGAGGACATCAAGTTCGTCACAGCCCAGAATCCGACTCAAATCGTAGACGACGACGGGGTGCGTGCATTCAACAACCTGTTGGCGAAAACGCGCAAGTACTTCGCCCGGTGCGAATTCACAGGCGATTTTACCGACTGGTCCCCGCGCACGATCAAGTACAAGGATGCCATGGTGAGCGCAGGGCAATTGTTTGCGATGATTGAGGCGCTCGTCGTTGTCCAGCCCGCGCCGTCCTACTACGATTCGCCAGTGGGCAGCGGGTCGTATCGCGAGCCCACGACCGACTCGACGCTCGCGGGGCCAAGTGAGTCTGGATCCGCCCGGGTGTCCACTGACGACGATCTGTATGGCTCCAACCCGCCACCGGTGCGCAACGCGGACGGCACAATTCCGTTCCGGCTCGACTAACTTCTATAGAGCAGCACGGTCGCCATCGCGGCGATGCCCTCTCCCCTGCCGATGAATCCCATGCCCTCGTTGGTGGTAGCCTTGATGCCTACGCGGGTGGCGGGCGTCGCGATGTCCGCCGCGATGTTGACCTTCATCGCGGGGATGTGGGGGGCGATCTTGGGGCGTTCGGCCACCAGGACCAAGTCACAATTGGCGACGCGCCAACCGAGTTCGCCGACGAGGCGAATCACCTCGCGCAGGAGCGCCCGCGAATCGGCGCCGCGCCACCGCTCGTGGGTGTTGGGAAAGTAGTGACCAATATCCGGCAGCCCCGCCGCCCCCAGGATTGCGTCGCAGAGTGCGTGAAGCAGCGCGTCCGCGTCGCTGTGCCCCAGAAGGCCACGGTCGCAGGGAATGGTGACGCCGCCGAGGACCAGCGGACGACCCTCCGCGAAGGGGTGGACGTCGTAGCCGTATCCGACGGCGATTGGTGGCGGGGCAGGGTCGTTGGCTTCCATGGGTGGAAAACTGGCGCGAGTGGGTGACGGGCTCAACGGGAGTCTCTGGTTGTCCCCGCGCGCCGGAACACCGACACTTACTCCAGATGGGCCCACCCGGAGGCGAGACGATGCATGTGACCGTGATCACCGGCGCCAGCATGGGAATTGGCGAGGAGTTTGCCCGCCAGTTGGCGGCGCGGCGTCACAACCTGCTTCTGATCGCGCGCAGCGAGGATCGCCTGCGCGAGCTGGCCGCCGATCTGGAGCAGCGCTACGGAATCACGGCCCGTGTTTTTCCCTGCGATCTTGCCCGAGAGGGCGCCGCAGCGCGAGTTCACAAGTTTCTGGTCGAGGAGGGTATTCAACCCGCTTGGCTCATCAACAATGCCGGCTTTGGGCTGGTGGGGACCGTGGACTCCATGGAGCCCCATCGACTTCACGACCTGATGATGCTGAACGTGGTCACGTTGGTGGACCTGACGCGGCTGCTGCTGCCGATGATGAGGCTCCATCGCGATTCGCGGATTATCAACGTGGCCTCCACCGCGGCGTTTCAGCCGATCCCGTTTTTTGCGGCCTATGCCGCGTCGAAGACCTTCGTGCTCCACTTTTCCGAGGCGCTGTCGGAGGAAATGCGCGGCACCGACGTCAAGGTGCTGGCGCTGTGCCCGGGTCCTACTCCCACCAACTTCCACGTGGCTGCGGAAATCGACGCGAAGGCCTTCGAGCAGGGCCAAAGCGCCGCGGAAGTCGTTCGCCTCGGACTTCTCGCCAGCGACCGCGGCCGCGCTGTCTTCGTGACCCAGCGCGCTTGGGCAAACCTCGGAATTCGCATCCTCCCACGCCTCGCGGTCCGATTTGTTACCGGCATGATCGCGCGGAAGATGCTGAAGAAGCATCAGGCGTAACAGCGGGAAAAGGCAGCGAAAGACAGGGAACGGCAGGAAAAGGCAGGGGTCGGTACCGTTTTCTTCCTGCCGTTCCTGATTTTCCCTGCCGTTCCCTGCCTTTTCCCTCTCGACCCTGTGACTTGCCCGCTTGAAGCCTCCGCCCAACGCACTGCACGCGAAAGTTTCCCGATGAACCCAAAAGCCAAGATCGCCCTGCTGCTGCTTATCGATGCGTTACTCCTCAGCCTGTGCTGGATCCTCGCCTATACCTTCCGATTCGATTTCTCGGTCCCGTCCAGCGAATCGCTGAATCAGGGCAACAACTACGCGCTTCAGTTGAAGTTGCTGCTGCCGTGGGTGCTTGCCAGCCATCTGGCGCTGCTTTGGGCGATGGGCCTGTACAAGGGGATCCTTAGCTATGCGGGCTCTCGCGAGGCGCAGGCAATCGCGGTGGCGGGGGCGATTCACTTCGTGCTACTGGGGGCGCTCAATGTCTTCATGGATTCGCGGGAGAGCCTTTTTGAACTCCCCCAGCGGTGGGTGGAAGGTGGGCCGGCGACGGAGGTGATCCGCGTTCCGTGGATTATCCTGGTGGTCTATGCGATGCTGGGGTCTGGCGCTGTGGCGTGCGTCCGCTTCTCGAAGCGCTGGGCACTCGAACGCTTGTCGGGCGGTGACTCCCGCGAGGCGCCCGCCACGCTGATTGTGGGGGCGGGGGATGTTGCCGATTCGTTGCTGCGCGATTTGCTGCGCTCGCCGAACCCGGGTTTTCGCCCTGTGTGCGCCGTGGCGGCGGTTTCCGCGCGGGTGGGACTCCGGCTCCACGGGATTCCGGTGGTGGGGACCATTGACAAGATTCCGGCGGTGATCGCCGATAGCAAGATAGAGCAGGTGCTCATCGCGCTGGACGACAGCTCGGCGACGGTCCTTCGCCAGGTGGTCGCCGCGTGCGAAAGCGCGGAGGTCTCCTTTCGAATCGTCCCGTCGCTGGGCGCCATCGAGCAAGGCCGGGTCGCGGTGTCGTCGGTTCGCGGGATCGAGATTGAAGACCTGTTGGGCCGCGACGCGGTGAGGATGGAGCTGCCCGCCGGCCAGAACTATCTGGTGGGCGAAACGGTTCTCGTCACGGGTGGCGGCGGATCCATCGGGTCCGAACTTGCGCGACAGGCGGCGCGGGCCGGCGCAGCGCGGATCGTGCTGCTTGGCAAGGGCGAGAATTCGGTCTTCGAGATCGCGGCGGAAATGCGCGCGACGTATCCCAGCCTCACCATCGACGCCATTGTCGGAGACGTGCGCGATTCCGATCGGATGGAGCGCGTCTTCTCGCGTCACTCCCCCACTGTGGTCTTTCACGCGGCGGCACACAAGCACGTGCCCCTGATGGAAGACGCCGCCGACGAGGCCGTGAAGAACAACGTGCTGGGGACGGCAGTGGTCGCGAGCCTCGCGGCCCGCCACGGCGCCAAGCGATTCGTGCTGATTTCCTCCGACAAGGCCGTGAGCCCCGTGAGCGTGATGGGCGCGACGAAGCGCCTGGCGGAGATGATCGTGCTCGCGATGGCGGGCCGGTCGGAGTGCCGCTTTGTGGCGGTGCGGTTTGGCAATGTGCTCGGTAGCCGCGGATCGGTGATCCCCCTCTTCCGAAAGCAGATCGAGCGCGGCGGACCCGTGACCGTGACGCACCCCGACGTGACGCGCTACTTCATGACGATCCCCGAGGCGGTGAGCCTTGTCCTGCAGGCGGGTAGTCGCGAGGAGAGCGGCTGTCTATACCTCCTCGACATGGGCGAGCCGATCCGCATTCGCGATCTGGCGCGCAACATGATCACTCTGGCGGGCCTTCGCCCCGATGTGGACATCAAGATCGAATACACGGGCCTGCGCCCGGGGGAGAAGCTCCACGAGGAGCTGATCACCGAGCACGAGGGCGCGCGCCGGACGGAGATCGCCAAGATATACTCCGCCCACCCGCCGCGCCTCCCCGCGTGGGGAGAGGTCGAGGGCCATCTGGCGGAGTTCAGGCGTCTCGTCGGCCGCGGCTCGCGCCGCGAGGTACTAGCCGCCCTCGCCGCCGCGATTCCCGACTACCATCCCTCGGAGATCGAAACGAATGACCGGGCTCCGGTCCCGGTGGCGACGGAAGAACCGGCGCCCTCACCCGGGGCGGGCGATTCCGAGTCCTCCCCGGCCGAATGGCAGACCTTTGCATCGTCCTTCGAGATCGAATCGCCCCTCACCGAGGAGGCCATCGAGAAACCCGACTTCATCGAGCACGATCTCTTCGACTTGGCCCTGTCGGAGGAAGCCCCCGTGGACGCAGATGCCGAGGGGATTTCCCGACCCGAGGAGCCGGCGGTGACTGAGGAGAGGGGTATTATCGAGGAAACTGTTGAAGCCTTTCTGGAAGAAATTGTGCCTGATCTTGGCTTGCCGGAGCATTCCCAGCCACTGGAGGAGTCGGCGCCCGACGAGGCTTTTGCTCCGCAGGAAGATTTCCTTGTTGAGCCGGTCGCCGAGGAGGCCGAACCTCCCGCCTCGCTTGAGACATACCCTGAAATGACTCCGCAGAAAATTCAAATTGAGGAATTCGTCCCCCCCATGTCCACCGCCACCAAGCCGACCTCCAACTCCAGCGCGCTGCTCGTTCTGCGTGTCTCCAAGGGGGTCAATAGCGATGACTTTGCCCTACTGGCCCAGCTTCTAAAAACCAAGATCATGCGCGAGGGCGACAGCCTCGTGCTCCTCGCCGACTCCGACCAGATGGCATCCCTTCCGGCCGGTGCCGAGGTGATGGCGGCGGATGGCCGCCCCGGCGGCGCGCTGATCGCCGAGGCGCTTCGCAAGCACCCGGATGCAGGCATGCTTGTGACCTTCACGTCCGAGGTCGTTTTTAATGACGGCTCGCTCGATACGTTCGCGTCCGCCCTTCGGTCCGACGTCCCGTTGGCGTTTTCCAACTTCGACGAGAACCGCGATGGAGAGTCCAAGCCCGTCGCCCCCCATGATCACGAAGGCTGCCCCCACGAGCGATTCGAGTATGGCCCAGTGATCGCCTACCGCGCGAGCGCGATCCGATTCGTGGGAGGTATTCGCGAGGACCTGCACTTCGCGTGGGAATACGACCTGCACCTGAAGCTGATGGAGTCGGGGCATTTCGTTGCCGTCCGCGAGTCGCTCTACACGAACTTTCTCCCCTCGGCAAAGGACGGCAAGGGCTCGGCGGTTTACTCGCCCGGCATGGGCCCGCTAGGCGGATTCAGCTATGTTTTCTACCCCGAAAACATGGAGCGCGAAGTCACCGGTGCTTGGGAGGACGCGCTTCGCCGACGAAAGGCGTGGATCGACCATGCCTCGGTGCCGGTTAACCAAGGCGGCCGCCACTACGAGGTTATGGGCTCCATCGTAATCCCGATCCTCGACCGCGTGAAGTTCATCGCCAACGCCATCGCGAAAGTCCAAAGCGGCACGTTTCAGGACTTCGAGATGATCATCATCGACAATGGATCGACCGACGGCACCATCGACTTGGTGAAGGGAATCGCGGAGCAGGACAGCCGGATCCGCCTGATTCACGGCACCGGGGGCACCATTGCCTCGGCGCTGAACGAGGGCATCCGCGCCGCGCTCGGCAAGTATATCTGCCAGCTCGACAGCGACGACGAGTACGCCCCCACGACACTGGGAGACATGCTGGGTCATCTGGAGACGCATCCCAACTGTGGCCTCGCGATCAGCTACTACCGCTTGATGGACGAGCACGCACGAATTATCGACGATATCGCCCCGATCACGCACTCGGGATACAGCCGGAACCAGATTCTCCGCCGCGACGGAGGCGGGGCGGTCCGCATTTTCCCCAAGGTGGTGCTGGAGGAGTTTGGCCTCTACGACGAGGTCCACTATGGGAACTTTGGCGAGGACTATGACATGGTTCTCAAGGTCGGCGAGAAATACGATGTGGACCGGGTACACAAGGTGCTTTACCATTACCGTCGCCATTCCGACAACACCGACGTGACGCGGGATCCGGCCATGAAGTACAAGAACAAGAACCGCTCTCGCCAAGAGGCGCTCAAGCGGCGCATCACCATTAACAAGGCACTGGGCAAGTAATGAGCAATCGACCGCGAATTGCAGGGACAGGACGCGCCATCGCGGCGCTCGCGATGAGCGCCGCAATTGTCCTGTCTGCCTGCAATTCCGGTCCGGGTGGCGGGCCCGCCATCGAGACCGCCCCCGCGGAGCGGGGCGAAATCAACCTCGTGATCGAGGAACTTGGGGTTATCGAATCCACAAGCGTCGCGTCGATCATCGCCCCCACGCGGGGACGCCTGATCCGGATTCTCGAGGACGGGAGCATGGTCAAGAAGGGCGATGTGCTGGCGTCGCTCGACACGACACAGCTCTACGACAGCCTCGAAGAGGACCTCGACAACCTCAAGGCCGTGAAGAAGGATCTCGAATCTGCCATCGAGCAGATGACCATCGACCTGCGCAGCAACGCGCTCGATATGAGTTCCTCGCTGGCGCAGCTTGATCTGGCGCGCGTCCAGTTGGCCGACGTGAACGGCAATCTGGGCGAGTTGGAATACCTGCGCGCGGCGAATATCGTGAATCAGGATCAGGTGCGCACCGCGGCCTACGACGTCCGCCGATCGGAAATAAGCACGTTCAGCCGCGACATGGAACTCCGCAGCCAAGTGACTGGCACCCAGAGCGCGGAGATGGAGAACGAGGTGACGATGGATCGTCTCGGCCTGCGCGGGCGGGAGCGCCTGGAGCGCATCGAGCAAACGCAGGAGCGCATTCGCAACGCGGAGATTCGCTCCCCCAGCGACGGAATCTTCATCCGCACAAAGCGGTGGAATTGGTCCGTGCGCCGACGCGCAGAGAAAATGGCCGGGGAGGACGTGAACGAAGGCGAGCAGTTGGGCACGATTCCCGACATGGCCTTGTTGATCGTTCGTTCCCAGGTGCCCGAATCCGAAATGCTTCTGGTCAAGCCGGGAACAGTTGTCGAACTCGTGTTCGAGGCCCTTGGCAATCTTCAGAGCGAGGGCACCATCCTGCGAATTTCTCCTGTCGCCATCGAGCGGGAGACCTCCGCCGGGGGGCAGATCACCGCAGGCGGGCAGACAATGAGTGGGGAAAAGGTATTCGAAGTGGAGATCCAGATCGCCCGCGCCGACCCGCGCATGAAGCCAGGCCTGACGGCTCGCGCGAGGGTCGTTCTCGACCATCGGACGAATGTGGTTACGGTGCCGCTTGAGGCAGTGACCACCGATCAGGGTAAGCACTACGTCATTGTTCAGGACGGCCGCCAGTGGCGCCGCGTGGAGGTTGGCGTGGGCCGCTCCAACGACGCCCGAGCCGAGATTACATCCGGGATATCAGAGGGCGACAGCGTTCTGGTGTCGGGTGCTCCCGCAACGGTAACGATGTAGCCCGCCCGGGACGAGCGCGGGGTTCTCGCAAACTTTCCGGCGAGGCGATGAAGCGCCCGCAAAATCAGGTCTTTCCGTCACTGAGTCGGCGCGTCGTGTGCCGGGGCACATGAGTGTCGAGGAGGCGGCGGAGGACGCAGTTTGCGGGATGGTTCGATGCCGGAGTCAAAGGCTCGTGAGAAATCCGGGCTAGATCAGCCCGCGGCCACCCGTTGATCCAGCCTTCTGGGGCTTTTCCTGGCGGGAGATCATGCGAAAGACTTCCTCGGCGTTCTCGTGGACGGAGAAAACTTGGCCATCGCCGCCGACCGTCGCGTCAGTTGCCATGAAGATGATCGTCCCTTCGCCCGCGTTATTTGGAACGAAGCGAACGATATGGTCCGGGTTAAGGTAAACGTCGCCCTGCGTCTCGTTATCCGTCAACTTGAGGAACATAAGCCCCTACTCCTTGGGAATTGAATAGGCAGGACGGGTGGTGGGGGGCTGGTGCCGAATTTGTTGCCCTGCCAATGTGCGGAAACTCTGTTGGACCGCATGTGGAGCGTGGGCGCCCATGCCGGACAAAGGCAAAGAAAAACTCGCGACCCAGGCTGTTTTTGGTCGAATTGGTGGGCGCGGGCGGGGATTTTCGGTGTTTCCCCGGAGGCAGATCAGGCTTGAGACAGCGGGAGAACCCCATCGCCACCCTCGCGACGCGCCCGTCAGCGTCAGACGTTCTGGCTCTTGAGGCGCCTTGGGCACTCGTGGCCGCAGCGGAGGGCATCGCCCTTTCACTGCTTTCCAGCGTCACCTCGCCCGGTGCCGCGCCGATCCTTTATCTACCAGAGATCGTCCTATTGGGTCTGCTTGCCGCTGCGGTCGGAATCTATTCCATGGCCCAGCGCATCGCGCGCATCGAGTCGCGCCTCCCACTCGATGAGCTTGTCGGCACACGCCTTCCCCCCGGCGACATTCTGGAAGGCTTCCTGACTCGGCTGCACGAGCGGGCGGGGCGCCTAATCGGGCTCCACGCGATCATATCGGTCGTCATCATGATGATGCTGGCGCCATCGCTATGGATGCTACTTGGCCCAACACTTGGGGCATTGCTGGCGCTGCTGGCATTTCGCTCGTGGCTCTGCTGGGAGGCTTTCCGCTATGGCGCGATGCTGCTGCTGAGCGCGAGGCTGACCGTGTCGTCGGGCGGGCGACCTGCGGCGGCTTCGCTCGCGACGCTGGCGCGCGTCTATGCCGGGCACGCGGCCATCCTGGGGATTCTGATCCTGCCCGCGGTGGCGGTGCTCAAGCTGGCGGAGCACCTGGGATTGGCGTGGGCCATCGGGCCCGTGGTTGGGGGCGCGATCTTGCTGACTGGAATCATAGCGATCCTGGGGCTTCTGCCGCTGTACTTCCGTCGGCGAACTCGCTCGATGCTCGTGGATCTGGAAGACAACGCCGACCAATGGCTTGCCGACGAGGCCCCCGCCACTCCCCCGCCGAGAGAGGGATTCCCCGCGTTCCTTCACGCACTCCTTACGGGCGAACTCTTCCGTGATGCGCGAAGTGACCGGTTCCTGAGATAGCCAACTTTTCTCTGCGCTACGACGTGCCGAACATGCGGTCACCCGCGTCGCCGAGACCGGGGACGATGAAGCAGTTCTCGTCGAGCCGCTCGTCGAGCGCGCCGACAAAGACGGAGACATCGGGGTGATCCTCCAGCACTCGGTCGCGGCCCTCCGGCGAAGCGATGAGGCACAAGGCGATGATCTCCCGGGGGTTCTTGCGCTTCACCAACTCGATGGCGCCGCAAAGGCTTCCACCGGTGGCGAGCATGGGATCGACCACGAGGACGACAGTGTTCTCGAGGTGGTTGGGGACGTTGAAGTAGTAGGTTTGCGGCTCCTTGGTGGACTCGTCGCGCTTGATGCCGATGTAGGCGATGCGGGCGGTGGGCATGATTTCCATCATACCGGGGAGCATCCCGAGGCCGGCGCGCAAAATGGGCGAGATCACGAGATCGACGCAGTCGAGCGTCGCCCCGGTCGTGCGACACAGGGGGGTCTCGACCTCCACGGGAATAGTTGGGAGGCGACGGGTGGATTCATAGGCAAGAAGGAGGGTGATTTCCGAGACGAGCTCGCGGAATTTCCTCATGCTGGTGTCCTTGTCGCGGAGAATGGCGAGCTTGTGCTGGATCAGGGGGTGGTCCACGACGTGGAAGGGCATGACGGGCTCCGGAGCGGGCTGTGCAAATCCTCTTTGCCGACGTTTCGGCGGTCCGGCCGGGCGAGCAAGGGTTATCCGGTATGGAAGTCGCTCCTCCATTGATGCAATCACGCTGCTTAGCCCTTGCTGGTTGGGGCGTGGGACCAATAGCCTTTCAACCGACTCCGGGGGGCGGTAGTCCCCCAATCGAAACAGGCACGATGACACGCGCCCTTCTCGCCCGGCCGCGCCGGGCTATCAACGCTATCCGCTCCTCCATCGCCGAGTCCTTTCGGCGGCGTTTTGCGCTCCGCCTGACGACCGAGGGATGGTGCATCGTTGCGACGATGATGCTGATTGGCTTGGCGGCGCTGAACACGGCGGCCCCACTACTGTACCTGATGTTCTCCATGATGTGCTCCTTCTTCGTGCTGTCTGCGATGCTTGCGACGAATTCGATCCGCGCGCTTGGGCTGACCCGGTATGCGCCGCGGGTATGGCAGGCCCAATCGCCGATGCGGGTGGAAGTCCGTATCCGCAACGGGAAGCGGTTCACGTCGAGCTATAGCTTGCGGGTACTCGATCGCATGAAGGATGGAACTGCGCTGGGGAGCGTTTTCTTCGACGTGGTGCCGTCGGGCCGCGGCGAGGTGGCGCAGGAGTACGAGTGCCTGTTCCTGATTCGCGGCGTCTATCGACTGGAGGGGTTCGAGCTGGCGACGCGGTTTCCCTTTGGCCTGATCGAGCGACGCCTTTCCTGGGATGATCCGTGGGAGATTCTGGTCATGCCCCAGACAATCAAGGTGGGAGCCCACCTGGAGCGGGCGCGCGTGACGATGGGCGACCACCAGAGCCATCAGCGCGGCGCCGGGAGCGGGCTGTATGGACTTCGCGCGTACTCGCGGGAGCAGTCGGCTCGCGACATTCACTGGAAGGTATCCGCCCGGCGCGGCGGTTTGATCGCCCGCGAGTACGAGTCGGAGGAGAAGCGCCGCGCAAGCGTGGTGCTGGACAACCGCCGCGCCGGGCGCGAGACGCCGGCGATGCGCGAGGCCTTCGAGAGGGCCGTGGTGCTGGCCGCGTCGGTGCTTGACTGGCTCTGTTCCCAGCAGCACGAGGTGGAGCTAAGGACCGCGAGTGGCGTGATCGCCTATGGCTCGGGAGTGCCCCACCTGACTCGGTGCAAGCGGTCGCTGGCATCCTTGGAGCTGATCGACGGCGGCGTGGCCGAGGCCGGAATTCTGGCGCCGAGCGGCGAGGATTCCATCGCGTTTCCAATCCTGATGGGCGCGCCGGAGGGCCGTTCGGAAGGGCGCTTTCCGCTCTCCATCGAAGAGTTCGCGGATCAGCTCAGCGCGGCCTTCATTCCCCACGACGAGGCCGCGGCTGCGATCCCCGGCGTCACGGCGGCGGCGCCATGAGTTTCAATGCCGCCTTTCAGTTCCTGACATTTGCAACGGCGCTTTGGGCGTTTGTCATGATGGCGGTCTTCGCGGAGCTGCACGCGATGGCGATCTCCATCTTCCTGATCTTCTTCGTCCTGTGCGCCCTTCGCAAGCCGCTTAGGGTGCGTATATCGTCAACCACTTGGCTCATCTTGAGCCTCGCTGCTCTCGGGATGGCGCTGGCGGGTTGGTTTATCTTTCTCCAGCATCTCTACTCGGTGCTCTATCTGTTTCTCTTTCTCGAGATCAACAAGCTGTGGACGAGCGAGCGGAATCGCGACGCGTTGCACGTGTATGGCCTGACGTTCTTCCAAGTGTTGGCGGCGTCGGTTTCCACGGCCTCGATCGCGTTTGCGCCAGCGTTGGCGGGATACTTGTTTCTGATGCTGGGTTCGCTGATCACGCTGACGATCAAGCGCGACGCGGAACTGGCGCTTGCCCCGCCGGCAAAGGCGGGGTCCGCAAGTCACTCGGCGCATCCGCCGATGGCGCGCCGCTTGCGGGACTACGAGCGGCTACGCCTGAACACTTTCCTCGCCCGGCGCTGGTTGACGCCGCCGATCGTTCGCTGGTTGGCGGCGACGCTCGTGCTTGTCCTGGTCGTCGGCGCCGGATTGTTCATGATCATTCCCCGGTTGCAGGCCCAGTACTTCCTGGGCGGGTTGAGCCCCGCGGGAACCAACCGGTCGGTCTCCGGCTTTACTGATACGGTGGACTTTCGCGGACTCGGCGAGATCCAGACCGACCCCACCATCATCATGCGTGCGTTCCCCGTGGAGGGCTACTCCCTTCAGGGCGGATTCCCGGATCCCTCGCTGCTCAAGCTGCGCGGCACATCGCTGGACAACTACGACGGAACCCAATGGCGCAAGAGCGCCTCGACGGCGTCGGCGATCGAAGAGAACCGCAGCATTAACGTTTGGTTCAGTCGTGGCGGGCGGCGAGGCGAGTATCAGGAGTTGCGCACTTCCATAACTCTGGAACCAAATCGACGGGGATATCTATTCGGGCCGGAGATGCCCCGCAACTACGTGCTGGAGGGGCCGATTAGAACGCTGGTCGATTCCGAGGCGCGTTCTGTCCAGATCAACACCTCCAACTGGACAGTGCCGTTGAAGTACGATGTGTACAGTATCCGCTTTCCCGACCCGAACCCGGCAGCTGCGCGGCGGAGGGCCGATGCGGGCGCGGATGCAGAGGACACGAATCTGCGTGAGAACGTGCTCGACTTTCTCGGCGAGCTGGGCCGTTCGCTCCGCCGCGTCGAGCGGTCGGGAGAAACATCGGGGCAGGACTTGCAGCTTCCCGACCATCCCGACATGGAGACGGTGAAAAGGCTAGCCGGAGAGTGGACGGCATCGGCCACGAGCAACTACGAGGTGGCCAAGGCGATCGAGATGGCCCTCAAGCGCGGCTATGACTATTCGCTCGACATCACTTACAGCAACGACCCCCGCCACCTGACCCGTTTCCTCGAGGACGAAAAGAGGGGGCATTGCGAGTATTTCGCAACGGCGATGGCGCTGATGTTGCGCGCGAAGGGGATCCCCGCGCGTATCGTCAATGGATATGCAACCGATGAGTGGGTTTCTGCTTCCAACGGTTACTTCCTGGTGAGGCAGGAGCATGCGCACTCCTGGGTCGAGGCGCGGATGCCGCGCGTGGGATGGGTACCGTTCGATCCAACGCCTTCGGCGGGAATCGGCGGCGGCCGGATTCCCAACACGCTGTATCGGCGACTTTCGCGCTGGAGCGACATGGTCAAGCTGCTGTGGTACGACATGGTGATCGACTTCGATTCCACCGACCAGTCCGCCTTCGTGCGATCAATGCTGTACGGAAAGTTGAAGCTGCCCAACTTCAGAGCGCTGCTGACATTCGGCGATGGATCGCCGGGGAGCGGCGTCGAAGGCGGCTATCCAGTCCTACTCGGAATGGCGTTAGCCGCTCTCGCCGCAGGCATCGCAGGGGGATGGTGGCTGTTGGCAAGGTTGAGACGAAGATCGCGTCGCGGATTCTCTGGCAAGGGTGCCGGGGCAAGAGTAGGCGGCACGGCGATCCCCGAGTATCTTTCGCTTCTGGGAGAGTTCGAGAAAGTGAGGCCGCGGCCCCCCTGCGAGACGCCGCTGGAGTATGCGCGTGTGGTGGTGACCCACAGCGACCACCTCGAAGAGTTTGTCCCCCTCACTGCGTACTACTACGCCGCCCGCTACGACGGAGCGGTCTGGGGGCCGGGCGAGACGACTCGCGCCAATGCCCTCTTGCGCCGCCTGCGCGAGGGCGACAAGCCTTCGCCCGCTTCACAACTCGCCTCCCCAGCGCCTTCCAAGGAACCTCGCAATGACAGCTAGCTCCGTGACATTCCGCTCCGATGCCACGCCGCAGGAGTGTCGCCGGTTTTCCGTGGGGCCGGTCGATGTTGGGGGGGACGCTCCGATGTGCCTGATTGCCGGGCCCTGCGTGATGGAGTCGGAAGACCACACCCTTTTCCTGGCGGAGAAGATCGCGGAAGTTTGCCGGAAGCTAAACATGCCGCTGATTTTCAAGGCGTCTTACGACAAGGCCAACCGCACCTCGAAGTCATCCTTTCGCGGTCCCGGGCTGGAGGAGGGAATGCGTATCCTTGCGCGCATCAAGCGCGAGTTCGCCCTGCCGATCCTCACAGATGTCCACACGGAGGAGCAGGCGCCCCGGGTGGCGGAGGTCTGCGATATTCTCCAGATTCCCGCGTTCCTTTGTCGCCAGACAGATTTCGTGCAGGCAGTGGGGAGCACCGGCGCGGCGGTGAATGTGAAGAAGGGCCAGTTTCTGGCGCCGTGGGACGTGAAGAACATCGTGGACAAGCTGGCGGAGGTTGGCTGCGAGCGGGTGCTTCTCACGGAGCGCGGAACTACCTTTGGCTACGGCGCGTTGGTGACTGATTTCCGCGCGCTGACGATCATGCGCGAGCAGACGGGAATGCCCGTATGCTTTGACGGCACTCACAGCGTCCAGCAGCCGGGGGCGCTGGGCAACGCGACCGGAGGCAAGCGCGAGCATGTGCCGCTGCTGTGCCGCGCGGCCTGCGCGGTGGGCGTCAACGCGCTCTTCATCGAAACCCACGACCACCCCGACGCAGCAAAAAGCGACGGTCCCAACATGGTTCCCCTCAACGCCCTGGAAAGCCTGCTCTCCACATGTCAAGCGATCGACCGAGCGATCCGCCAGTCGGCGACGAAGCAGTAACGTCGCCCCTTGCGGGAATGCGGCGCGTCGCCCTGCTGGTTGAGTACGACGGCGGGGCATTCCGCGGGCTACAGCGCCAGGAAAACACACCCGATACCGTGCAGGCCGTGCTGGAGAGCGCGGCAAAGGCCATTGGCTGCCCCGTGCCGCGATTCATCGCGGCGGGGCGCACTGACGCGGGCGTTCACGCACAGGGCCAGGTGATCGTCATGGATATTCCAGAGCGACTTCCCGCCCACCGCATCGCCCTGGCGCTGAATGCCTACCTGAGCGACGCCGTTCGCGTTCGCCGCGCAGTCGAGTGCGATCCCGATTTCAACCCGCGGCTCGATGCGCGGGGGCGATGGTATGTATATCGCCTCAGCGCGCCCGGAGCCCCGCCGCCGATGTATCGCGGCGTTGTGGCGCGGTCGATCTATCGGCTCGATCCGGAGCTGACCATCGCGGCGGCGAATAGTTTCGTTGGCAAGCGGGAGTTGAGGGAATGGCGCAGCTCCTACTGCGAAGGGAAGCGCACCCTGCTGACCATCGACGACGCCGACGCCTGGGCGCCCCACGTCCCAGAGGATGATTCGACCGAGCCCGCGCCTTGGTGGCGCATTCGCTTTCGTGCCAGGAGCTTCCTGCACCATCAGGTGCGCTTCATGGTCGGAGGAATTGTTGCCGTCGGGAGTGGTCGTCTCGGGCTGGAGGAACTCCGCGCGGCACTCGGCGCGGGCCGGCGCCCCACCATCGTCAAGTGCGAGCCCGCTTGCGGCCTGTGCTTCGAACGCGTCGAGTATCCGCCTGACCGGAATCCCTTCTGAAAGGTGCCAACGTGATCTTCCCCGGATTCAGAGTTCTGCTCCTCACTCTGTTCGCCCTGCTGCTTGCCGCAGGAAGGTCCTTCGCCGTCACGGAGTACCGTGTGGAGGTTGTTTCGCGAATCCCACACGACAAGAAAGCCTTCACCCAGGGCCTGCTGATCCACGATGGGAAGATATACGAGAGCACGGGGCTTTACGGCGAATCGACGCTGCGGCGAGTGAATCTTACGAGCGGAACACTGGAACTCGTGCGTAAGGTGCCCCAGGAATTCTTCGCCGAGGGCCTCGCGCTCGTTGGCGACCGGCTGATCCAGCTCACCTGGCGCGAAGGGAAGGCGCTGGTGTACGACGTCGCCACGCTTGAGCGGACCGGCGAGTACGACTATGCGGGCGAGGGCTGGGGGCTTTGCTTCGACGGCCGCGTGCTCTACATGAGCGACGGGTCCGCCTCGCTGAACGTGCGCGATCCCGCCACGTTCGGCGAGCTTGCGCGCATTCCCGTCACGCTCAATGGCAGGCCTGTCCCCTATCTCAACGAACTTGAGTTTATCGGAAATCGTATATACGCCAACGTCTGGCAGACGGACGTCATCGTCATGATCGACCCGGCCACGGGGGTCGTCGATGGAGTGGTGAATGCAACGGGCCTGCTCTCCCCCGCCGAGCGAAAGGGAGCCGATGTCCTCAATGGCATCGCCCACGATCCCGTTACGGGTAAGACGTATATCACCGGGAAGCTCTGGCCGACGATCTTCGAGGTCCGATTTGTGCCGTCAAAGTAGCGCGCCCGGCGACCCGTGGAAGCAAACACGGAGCGAAATGGATTCGCCAGCACTTGACCCCCGGATCGGCGACCGTGAAGGTTGAACTGTTGCGCGGCGAATCGCGCCATCACTCATCCAAGGAATCTCAAAAATGGGCAAAAGGGCGAAGATCACGATCGTTGGCGCGGGCAACATCGGCGCAACCGCCGCGCACTGGGCCGCCTCCAAGGAACTGGGCGACATTGTGCTGGTGGACGTGGTGGAGGGCGTGCCCCAGGGCAAGGGACTCGACCTCGCCCAGGCCGGCCCCGTGGAGGGCTTCGACGCCCGGATCGTGGGCACCAATGGCTACGACGAAACCGCCGACTCCGACGTGATCATCATCACCGCGGGCCTTGCCCGGAAGCCCGGCATGAGCCGCGACGACCTTCTCAAGACCAATGCCAAGATCGTGCACGAGTGCGCCAGCAAGGCCGCCGCGAAGAGCCCCGACGCCGTCATCATCGTGATCAGCAACCCGCTCGACGCGATGTGCACCGTGGCCCATCGCGCGTCGGGCTTTCCCAAGCACCGCGTGATCGGCATGGCGGGCATTCTGGATACGGCCCGCTATCGCGCCTTCCTCGGCATGGAACTCAACGTGTCGGTGGAGGACATTCAGGCGCTCGTTCTCGGTGGCCACGGCGACGCGATGGTTCCTCTGGTGAGCTATACGTCGGTCAGCGGCATCCCGATCACCCAGCTGATCCCCAAGGACAAGCTCGACGCGATCGTTAAGCGCACCCGTACTGGCGGCGGCGAAATTGTGGGGCTGCTGAAGACGGGCTCGGCCTACTATGCGCCTTCCGCGGCGGGCGTCCAGATGGCCGAGGCGATCATCAAGGACAAGAAGCGCATTCTCCCCTGCGCCGCGCTGCTCGAGGGCGAGTACGGCATCAACGGCCTCTTCATCGGCGTGCCCGTCCTGCTCGGCAAGAACGGCATCGAGAAGGTGCTGGAAGTGACGCTCACCAACGACGAACGCGCCGACCTGCACAAGTCCGCCGCCGGCGTTCAGGAACTCGTGGACCTGTTGTAACGGATTTACCGAGACGAGAATCAACGGGGGGACAGGGTAACATGCCCAAGCCGGCGCACCCTGTCCCCCAAAGTTCATCCCTGCTTTTGCGTATTCTTTCCCTCATCCCTCATCGCTTATCGCTTTTTTTATTCCTCCTCACCCCTAATCCCTCCTCCCTTTCTGCCGAGCCCTATCTTTCCGGCGGCACCGTGCCTTTTACTGCGGAGCAGCAGGCTGTTCTGGATCGCCATCGCGAGATTCTCTCTCTTGGCGTAAATCGCGACTGGCTCGCGGAGAGCCATATCGATATCGACGCCTACATGGGCGCGCTGGATTTGATCGCCGAATCAGTGAAGCGCGGCGAGGTTCCCGGCGCCGTGGTGCTGGTTGATCGCTATGGCACCAAGGTGTTCCCTGCCGCGGTGGGTTACCTGATGACAGACCCCCAGCCCTGGAAAG
This sequence comes from Candidatus Sumerlaeia bacterium, assembly GCA_038208905.1. Classification (GTDB taxonomy): domain Bacteria; phylum Sumerlaeota; class Sumerlaeia; order SLMS01; family SLMS01; genus JBBQYG01. The sequence goes on from JBBQYG010000017.1 coordinate 19,871, forward strand.
CAAAGTATGACACGCAGTACTACTTGCAGGACCTTACCGGCCCCGTCGCGACGGTGCCGCTCATCGTCAAGCTGTGGTCCGAAGGGAAGCTGTCGATCAGCGAGAGGGTCGAGCGCCGCCTGCCGGAGCTGGCGGGATCGCCGCTTGGAGCCCTGCGCATCGAGTCGTTGATGAGGCACACCTCCGGCCTCCCGGAAAATTACGACTCCGAGCCATTCATGTCCGACGAGGAGATGTTCGCCGCCCTCGCGAAGATTCCGCTCGAGACACCGGGCACGGCAGTTCGCAAAAGCCCGCTGAACTTCCTCGTCCTGGGGCTGATCGCGGAGCGAGCGGGCGGAAAGCCGCTGGAGACGCAGGCGCAGGAATCGTTTCCGCTCTACTTCCGCGACGGCCTACTCACCTACCGGGCCAATCCGGCCCGGCGTCAGTACATCGCCCCGGGCGAGTATAGCAGCGCCATCGGTCGCCTAGCCTGGGCCGAGCCGACGGACCCATTCGGAATCCACAAGGTTCCCAATGCCGGGCATACTGGCCTGATCGCCTCGGCGGACGAAATCTCGGTTCCCGCGCGTGCTCTGCTCGCGATGGCGGAGGTGAGGTTGAAGGCGGCGGATTTCTTTACGACCGGGCCCCTGGTGGAAGTCCTTCTCCCCGACCGAAACATTTCAGGCGGAGAGTCTATGGGTCTGGGTTACGAGGTGGGGCGCTTCGGGCCGACGAGCTTTGGCTGGGACAGCCCCGCGGGGTGCAGCATCTGGCTCCTGCCCGAGCAACGGGGCTTCATTGTCTATCTGAGCAACCGCGACCACCCAGCGGGCGTGGGCGTGGACCGACCCGACCCGCGGGATGTGGCGCTTCCCCTGCTCGCGCGGGCGCTGGGTTGGGTCGGTAGCCCTGTTGACACGCCATCGGAGGGGCTGCACCCTAACGAGCCTTTACCCACGCGCCCGCCGGATTCCCCCCCCGCCGTCCCATGATCCAGATAATTGATCTCCATAAGGCGTTTGGTCCGAAGAAAGTTTTCGAAGGCCTGAACCTGTCGGTGCGCAAGGGCGAGGCCCACGTGGTAATCGGGCGCTCCGGCGAGGGTAAGAGCGTCCTGCTCAAGCATTTGGTTGGCCTCATGGAACAGGATCGCGGCGATGTGGTGGTGAACGGATTTCGGATGTTCTCCGACGCGCGCGCGCTGGAATACGTCCGCCGCCGCGTGGCGATGGTGTTCCAGATGGCGGCGCTCTTCGATTCGCTGACGGTGTTCGAGAACGTTGGCTTTTTCTGGCTCGAGAACAAGGGAAAGACCCGTGGCGAACTGGAGCGGCTGGTGGCTGAGCTTCTGGACTTGGTGGACCTGCCGAACACCGAGCATCTGTATCCCGCGGAGCTTTCCGGTGGCATGAGGAAGCGTGTCGGCCTTGCGCGGGCGCTGGCCTGCGAGCCGGAGATCATCCTGTATGACGAACCCACGACGGGGCTGGATCCTGTGACGAGCGAGGTAATCAACGAGCTGATGGTCCGCGCGCGGGAACGCCAGCGCATGACATCGGTGATTATCACCCACGACATGAAGTCGGCATATAGGGTGGGCGACCGGATCAGTATGCTCTACGAGGGGCGTATCATTTTTACGGGTTCGGCGGACGAAGTGCGGAATTCCAACGACCCGATCGTGCATCAGTTTGTCAACGGCCTGGCGGTGGGCCCCATCACCGCCGGCGAGGACGAGCAAGTGCAGACCCGCGCCTCGATGGTTATCGACCGATCCAAGATTCACCTCTGAGAGGATTCGACAGGAACAGATGAAGGGACCTTCGTACAAGAACGAGATCGTAGTGGGCCTGTTCATCATCTTCGCCCTGGTTGTCTTCTTTGCGATGACCTTCATCATTCGCGGCAGCACCGGGGTCAGCCCCTACTACGTGAACACGGAGTTTGCGAATGTCTCGGGCCTCGAGATCGGTTCGCCCGTCCTCGTGCAGGGCTTCCGCGTGGGCCGCGTGATCGACATGACCGCGGGGATCGACAAGAAAGGCGAGGCGACGGTGGTTGTCACCTCCAAGGTCGCGCGAAAGATTCCCATCCACAAGGACGCCAGCGTGGCCTTGGTGCAGCAGGGTTTCATCGGCGACAAACGGCTGGAGATCGACCCGGGCACCAAGGAAGCTGGCGAAATTGAGAACTACGATACGGTCCGCTCGATTCCCCCCACCGACCTGACGGTTTTTCTGGCCGACGCCCAGGAGATGGTCGCCGATCTGAAGGCAACGCTGGCGAACACGCGCGCGCTGACGGAGGACAAGGACCGCATCGCCAAGATCGACGCGACGATCGCGAACATCGAAGAATCCACGGCGCGCCTTTCCGCCATCATCGAGGAGAATCGCGAGAGCATCCGCGACACCGTGGAGAATGTGGAGAAGCTTTCCGTCCGAACGCTGGAGATCGCCGACAAGACGGAGGCGAAGGTTCTCGCCATCGCCGAATCCACCGAGGCCCTGGTGAAGGAAATCCGCGAGACTCGCGAGGCCTTGGACAAGCGCGCGGCCAAGCTGATGGACAAGGCCGACACAATCGGCGAGAATACCAACATCCTGATGGTATCCACGCGCGAAGAGATCAAGGCTCTCTCTGACAAGCTCCTCCTTGCCACCGACAATATCAATGACATCCTTGGCCAAGTGAATCGCGGCCAAGGGACCATCGGCGCCTTGGTCAAGGATCCCCAGCCCTTCGACGAATTACAGGAGTCGATCACGGCGCTCCGCTCGCTACTCGTGCAGCAGCGAGGCGAGTATTTCTACGACACGAAGCTTGGATACGAGACCGCGCCCAGCCAGCCCCCCGCGACAACCGATGGCGTCAACTGACGATCCGGCGGCGGGCGAGCCACTCCCCGCCACGCGACTTCGCGCGCCGCTCCTGATACTGGGGGCGGCGGTCTTCTTTCTTCATCTTCTCGTAACCGGCGGGCACCTCATGTCGCCGGACGAGGAACTTCTCTATCGCATGGCCGAGTCGATGGCGACGCGGGGCAGCAGCCAGATTGTTCCTCTTGAGGCCGACCTCGCGACGGGGGCGCTCCCCGAAGGCACGCCGCCGGGGATGACATTCGCAACGCGCGCCGGGAAGTTTGATGGCGTGTTCTATGCACAGTACCTCCCTCTGCAACCCGCGCTGGCCGTGCCATTCGTATGGCTCGCGCAGGCGACGGAGGGCGCCCTCGCGGCACCCTTCGCGGCGCGGATGTGGCCAAGCATGACGATGGGATACTTGTCGGGGCTTATGGCAGTTGACCACGAACGCGCGGTCTTTCGGCGCGGGCTACTGGTGATGATCTTCAATCCGCTCGTCGGCGCGCTGTGCGCGGTGGTGCTCGCGCGTCTCGGGCGGCTCCTCACTGGAAGCCGGTCTGCTGGAATCGCGGCAGGCGCGGCTTGGGCGTTTGGCACGATTGCATGGCCCCATGCGCGGACGTTTTTTACCGAGCCGCTGGCGGGGCTCTTTGCTCTCGTTGCAATGGATCAGGTGATTCGGTGGCACCTCGACCGGAGCGGCCGGGGCTGGCGCCACGCGCTCGCCGCGGGAGTCGCGCTGGCGCTCGGCAATTGGACGCGAGTCGATGCGCCGCTGATCGTCCTTGGGATGATTCCCGCAATGGGCGTGCTGGCGATGTGGCGTTGGCTGAGAGGCGAGGTTTACGGCGCGGGATCGGCGGCCACGCCGATCGCGCAGGCGGTTGCGGCGGGTGGAATCGCGCTGGGCGGATGGCTGCTATTGCAGGGATTTAACGGGCTAAGATTCGGGGTCGATCTAACCTCTGGATACGGCGACCAGAGCGAGGGCGTGAAGTTCACGACGCCACTGCTGGTGGGCCTGCACGGATTGTTGTTCTCGCCGGGCAAGGGGCTCTTCTTCTTCTCCCCCGCTCTGGTCCTTGGCGTCTGGGGATGGTGCCGAATTCCCGCGGCCTATCGGTGGATTCGCAATCTGGCGATTGCGAGTTACCTGCCGTTTTTCCTGGGAATGGCGATGTGGCAGAATTGGGACGGCGGCTGGTGCTGGGGGCCGAGACACATCGTCCAGATCGGCCCGCCGATCATGCTGGGCGCGGTGTTCCTGTTTTGGGGCCCGGTTTCCTTCGCCGCGAGGATTTCGCGTTCCGCGATTCTGGCGGTTGCTGTGTTTGTCCAGATATACGGCAGCACTCAGAATCCGCTCGACTACTATCGCGAGTACTTCTCCACCTATCGCGACGGCACATATCATCGCGTTAACTTGACTCCGAATCAGTTGGCTTCGATCTCTGATCATTTCCTGCTGATCGCGATGGATTCCGAGCGTCGCCCAATAGGCGAGACCGACCCACGCGCGTTTCCCGCACCGATGATCGATTCCATCTACCTCCCCCAGCACACCCAATGGGCGAGCTATGCGGAGATGTGGCGTCTGGGCTATTGCGATTGGTTCTTCCTGAACGCGTTGCGCGGCGGACGGCCCATCGACGCGGAGGAATCGCCTTGAGCGAGCTGAAGAAGATCCGCGCCCGGCAGGCAATCCGATGGAGCGCCGGCTTGGCGCTCTTCCTCGTGCTCGGCGGCGCGCTGCGGTTGCTGTTGCTCCCGATCAATCAGGCTGAATACACAGACGGCATCATCCAGCTCAACCAGTTCTCCGAGTGGACGGGGATCTATCCGCCGCTCTACACGGCGGTGTGCTGGCCGCTCAGTTTTGTCATGGGACAGCTCTGGGCGGGGCGCCTTGTCAGCACGGTGTTCAGCACGCTCGGAGTGATCCCTCTCTATCTGCTTGCGCGGCGCAGCTTCGGCATGAGGGCGGCGATGTTTGCGGCGCTCGTCTATACGGTGGCTCCGGTGTCGCTCCGGTGGTCCCCCCGCGTGATGACGGATTCGATGTTTGCCTTCTTTTTCTGGTTCTCCATCGACCGCCTTCATCTCGCACAGGGCGCGCAGGACGAGAAGACGGCGAGCAAGGCTCTCTTTCATTCATGCCTCTGGGGCGGGCTGGCCGCGCTGACGCGATACCAGGGGCTCATGCTCGCCCCCCCGGTTGTCGTGATGGCTATCTACCTGAGGATGCATCGCGGCTTTCTTCCTTGGAAGGGCATGCTGGGACTGGCGTGCTTTCTGGCGGCTCCCGTTTGGAGTCATATCGTCGGCAACATCCACGGTGAGCAATTTGGCGAGCGCATGGCGTATCTCGGTCCGTGGATGACCTTCCTGCTCACTTCGGAACCGTTCCTTCTCACGATGCCCTATTTCCTCACCTACCCAGTGGCCTTCCTGGCCCTGATCGGGATGATGGTTGGGCAGGCGCGCGATCGGTACATGATGACGCCGATCACTGTGTATACGCTCGCCGTGTTGCTGGTGGCACAGTCGCTGTTCGCCAGCTTTCAGGAGCGCTATTTCCTCCCCTTCTACGGCATTCTCTTCGTGTGGGCAGGTTTGGGCATGGCGGTGGTGGATGACCGCGCACGGCGTCGCTGGCCGCGCGTGCGATCCTATACGCCGATGCTCGTCACGATCTGGAGCCTGTTCATCGCGACGCTTGTCCTGCTTGGGAGTCGCGGCGCTTTCGGCGACATTGCCGCGGCGAGCCGATTCGTCCGGGGGATGGCGCGGCAGGAGGCGGGGCTCCGCGTCTATACGAACGAGATCTACCGCCGCGGGGCCAACGGCGCCCCAGACATCGCGGCGACGAAGGTCCGTTTCTTCTCCCGTCAGCCCGCGGAGCACCTGACTCCCGCGCACTATGCGGGGCGCGCAGCCGTGGAGACGGGCGCGGTGCTGGTGATCTCGGGCCGCGATGTGGCCGGAGAGAATCTTGCGGGCCTGATGCAGAAGTATACACTGGAGGAGATCGGCAGCTTTCGCAGCCACGTGACGCCGATCTTCCCCGACATCATGCAGGATCGCCAGATCGAGCAGAGCCCCATGGCGTGGCTATATCGCTATATGCCCCAGTCATTCGAGACAAAGGTGTACCGGGTATTAGGCACCCGCGGCGGGCCATGATTCACGCGTGGGCGCGTCGCGCGGACCTCATTGCGATCGGGGCGCTCGCGATAGTCCTCTGCCTCGTTCCGTGGACAGGTTATGCCTGGGGCGACGGGCTCGAATTCGTCGCCGTGTCGAGCCACCTAGGCATTGCTCATCCAACGGGTTATCCGCTGTTCACGCTGATTTCCTGGCTGTTCATCGAGGCAGTTCCCCTTTCGCCTTATCGGGCAGTCCTGCTTTTCTGTCGGCTCGCGATTCTCGGGACAGGTACATGCGTGATCCTGTCGGCGCGCGAGCTGTGGCGCCAGTTTGCCGTGGGTCGCGAGGACAGTCCGATTCCCTCGATCCTCGCCGTGGCGTTCTGCTTTTCCGGCCTCATGCTCGCTGGCGCGCGGATGGTGGAGGTCTATGCGCTCAATGGATTCTTTCTTTCCCTGCTGATCCTGCTGTCACTGCGGAGTGCGAGTCGCGCGACGCTGCTCCTCGCGGGGGTAGCGATGGGGCTATCGGCCAGTCACCACCTTACTTCGCTCTGCATGGGGCCATTGGTGCTTCTCATTTTCCTGCGGGGATGTGCGGTTTCCGATTTACGATACTGGGCTATCGCTGGTGTCGTCGCGATGATTGCGATTCCAACGATTCTCTATGGAACCATGCCGCTGCGAATTCCGGAGGAGAGTGGATATGGAATCTTCTGGAATGAACCACGGGGAATTGTCGGCGTTGGCGCCATGATCCGGGGCGGCGAGTATCGCCAGTTTCAGTTCTTGATGGAGTCGCCCAACCGCGCATTTACCGCTGCGACTTATCTACCTTTTGCATGGAATCGAGTCGTTGGCCTGTCGGATTCCTTCGGGGGAATCTACTTCGGGAGAGGAGCCACGAGCTTCATATCGGGGCTAATGGTTCTGGCTGTGGTTGGCTATGGAATCGCCATCTCGGTCCGTCGGCGCGGCGCGAGGCCGTGGTCAATCTGCCTGATTGTCGCCGGCGTTCTTCAACTCGCATTCGTGTTCACTTACAATATCCCCGATATCGAGGACTACTTCCTGGGGGTCCATCTGGTCGCGTTTCCGTTCCTGCTGCTGGGGCTCGGCGTCGGCTTGCGCGGATTCGTCTCGCGGTGGGCAATGGATGCAGCGAAGGTTGATCGCGCGAGCCGCGTCCTTGCGGGGGCACTGGCGGTGGTGGCGCTGCTTTCCAGCTTTTCGGACCAGCAGGGCGACGCGAGGGCGATTCACCAGCTCTGGCGTGAGCGCCTCCTCGCCGCCCTGCCACAGGGCGCCGCCATCGTGACACGTGGCGACGCGGACACCTACACGATCTGGCACGAGCAGTTTGCCGAGAAGGAACGGCTGGATGTTCTCGCCTATGGCGCCAATTTTAGCCGCTTTCCTTGGTTCCGCATGACAATGAATCCAAAAGATCCCCGGCGCGGCATGGTGGGATTTCGCCCCGGGCTTCCAAACTCGGCAAGGGAGTTTGTTGCCCTACTGGACGAGCTGGCGATTAGTCCGCTGGTCTCCGGCGGGCCTGTCTATACGACGATCAACGACCCGGACGAGCTTGGGCTTCTGGCTGCGAAGTACGGTATTGTTCCGGCGGCGGAACTCCTTACCGCGCCGGAGATTGAAGGCCTCCTCGCCTCGGGCTCCATTCAGATTGCTCCGCCGGTGCTCTACCGCATCGATACACGAATGCCCACCGCGCAGACGACCCTGCCATGACAGCCAAGAAGCCCAGATCCAGGCGCCGCCCACTGCTGAGCGTCATCGTGCCCGTGTACAATGAGCGGCGCACCATCGACGTATTGCTTCAGAAGGTTCGCGCCGTGCCCATCGACAAGGAAATCATCGTAGTCGATGGCGCGAGCGAAGACGGCACAGTGGAACTCCTTCGCCTTGAGGAGAAGGTGCCGGGGACTCGCGTCTTCTACGAGGAGCGCCGCAGCGGCCGAGGCCACGCTCTCAAACTGGGCATCCGCAAGGCACGCGGCCACGTGGTGATTTTCCAGGACGCCGATTTGGAGCTGGATCCAAATGACTACCCGGCACTGCTGGCGCCGATCATTGCGCGAAAGGCCGACGTGGTCTTTGGCTCGCGCTTCCTGCGCGGACGCCCGCGCATGACGTTCCTGCAGTATTGGGGGAACAAGGCGGTGAACTGGGCGGTGAACATCCTTTTTCGCCGCGAGTTGCGCGGCTTCTGGCTGACCGATGTGGAGACCTGCTACCAAGTGTTCCGCCGCGAGTGCCTGGATGGTGTGGAGATCAAGGCCAACGACTTCGCGTTCACTGTGGAATTGACCGTCAGGCTGGTGAAGGAAGGCTACCGTCTGACGGAGATTCCCATCTCGTACTTTCCGCGCGGGCGCGCCGAGGGAAAGAAGGTCTATTGGGCCGATGGGTTCGCCGCGCTGTGGACGATTCTGGTACTCCGGCTGAAGGGATGACCGATGAACTGGATCGACGCAGTGGTCCTTGGCGTTGTGGAGGGCCTGACGGAGTTCCTGCCTGTTTCATCCACGGGGCACTTGATTCTGACGAATGCGCTGCTGGGGATCGAGGGGCGGGCATCAAACGTCTATACGATCGTGATCCAACTCGGGGCTATCCTGGCCGTGGTGACGCTCTATCGCGCTCGGGTCGCGGCCATGCTACGCGGGATCGCGGGGCGCGACGCCGCGGGCCTGGCGCTGTTCCTTCGCCTGTTCGTTGCCTTCCTGCCCGCGGTGGTGGCGGGGCTTCTTCTTGAGGATCTGATCGACGGCTATCTCTTCCGCCCGGTCCCCGTGTCGATCGCGCTGATCGCGGGCGGCATCGCCATGATCGTGGTGGAGCGCGCACTTGGAAAGTCAGGAGAGGGAAAGCGCATTGAGGACCTCACCTTCCGTGACGCGGCGCTGGTCGGCCTCACGCAGTGCCTCGCCCTGTGGCCCGGCACGTCGCGGTCGATGTGTACGATTCTGGGTGGGCGATTCGCGGGGCTCTCCACGGCGGCGGCGGCGGAGCTTAGTTTCCTGCTGGCGCTGCCGACGCTCGGCGGGGCCACGGTGTACAAGCTCATCAAGGAACGCGACATCCTCTTCGATCCTGTCGCTGGTCCCGGCATCGCCTTGATCGTCGTGGGAAATGTGGTGGCATTTGTGGTGGCCTTGGCGGCGGTGCGGTGGATGGTGGGGTTCCTCAATCGCCACGGCATGGCGCCATTCGGGTACTATCGGATCGCCATAGGCGCGATCTTTCTGGCCTTGGCGTTGGCGGGCTGGCTGTCGTTCGCTCCCAATTCCGATTGATCGAGTGGGCGGCTTGCGTCAGGCTCCGACCCATGGCTCTTCGCTCCCGATCACGTCGCGGCAACTCGCTCTTGGCACTTCTTATGGGAGTGCTCATTGTCGGGGTTCTGACGCAGGGCTATTTCGCGCCGTCGGTCCCAGGCGGGAAGCCATTCATGTTCAGCACCACGGACCGCGCGCGGACAGCGGTGGCGGCGGTGAACTTTCGCACAGCGCAGACCCAATTTTTCAGCCGTACGGAAGGTCGGCGCCTCGAGATCGGCCGGTTGCGGCAGGAGCTCGACGGCCTCGCCAACATGGGGGCCGGCGGTCGGTTTTTCGTGGATCAGCGTCAGGAGCTTCGCGTGACGACGAACATCGAGACGCGGAAGTTCAGCGAGGCATTCACGTTGCCTCGGGTTCGGTAGGGGCATCCGGCGCGGGATTGGCATCCTGCCGACGCTTCTCGATGGTAACGAGCTTCGCCGCCACGGCGCGGCCCAGTGGGATTTCCCGAGCGTTGCAGTAGTTCATCAGCGCGATGAAGACATCGGCGGCCTCGTCCTCGACTAGCTCGCGCGCGACTGTTTCGCCCTTCCAGAGCTTCTTCTCGTTGTTGGCCAGCTCTCCCGCCTCGCCATTGAGCTCGAGGGCGAAGAACTCCGCGGGGCGCTCCTTGAAGCACGCCCGCTGGTAGGAATCGAAGGCGCTCTGGATCTCCTTGATCTCCCCCTGAAGGTGGAGAAGCCGATGAAGCTCCTGGGGATTGTGCGGCATCTGGATTGGCTCCTTGCGCGGCATTGTCGTTGACGCATTCCAGTCCAATTCGGTGTCGAGATGCGAGCAGAATCCGACGCTCCCGTGACTTTGCGCTCGCGGACGCGGGGGCGCCTTGTGTCAGTTGACGGCTCCGACGCATACACCACCCGCACCGTTCCAGAGACCATGACTCAAGCCACCGCCTCGCTCGCCTCACTTGGATACAGAATGCCCGCCGAGTGGGAACCCCACGCGGCGACGTGGCTGTCGTGGCCCAAGCGGGAAACCTCGTGGCCGGGGAAGTTTCAGGTGGTTCCGCCCTATTGGGCGCGCATGGCGAAGGAACTCTCGGAGGGCGAGGCTGTCCGGATCCTTGTGAACGATCACGAGATGCACGCCGTGGCGCGCAAGATATTGAAGGATCACGGCGCCGATTCGTCGAACATCGAGCTGGTGGAAATCCCGACCGACGACTCGTGGATTCGCGACTTCGGGCCGATCTTCGTCAAGCGCGACGATGCGGCGAACCCGCTGATCGCGCTCGACTGGGGATTCAATACCTGGGGCGACAAGTATCCTCCCTATGACCTCGACAATCGCGTGCCGCAGCGCATTGCGGAACGCCTTGGGATTCCCGTGGTCGAGGGCGGGATGATCCTGGAGGGCGGCTCCATCGACGTGAACGGAGCGGGCCTCCTCCTGACGACGGAGCAGTGCCTGCTAAATCCCAATCGCAATCCTCACATGACGCGCGCGCAGATCGAGGAGCGGCTGATGCAGTTCCTCGGCGTGAGTAAGGTCCTATGGCTCGGCGATGGAATCGTGGGCGACGACACCGACGGTCACATCGACGACCTGACGCGGTTTGTCTCCTCCAATACCATCGTTACCGTCGTTGAGGAGGACGAGTCCGACGAGAACTACCCGATGCTGAGGGAGAATCTCGAGCGGCTCCACGACCTGAGAAACTTGGAAGGCGGCAAGTTCGAGATCGTCGAGCTACCCATGCCGCCGCCCGTGATTCACGAGGATGCTCGCCTGCCGGCGAGCTATGCGAATTTCTACATCGGGAACGCCGTGGTCCTGGTGCCGACCTACAATGGCGGCAAGCGCGACCAGCAGGTGCTGGGGGTTCTGGGCGACCTGTTTCCCGGTCGCCGGATCGTCGGAATTCCCTCCGCCGACCTAGTGTGGGGTCTTGGCGCTTACCACTGCGTGAGCCAGCAGCAGCCCGCCGTGTGATCAAGAACCGGCGTGGTCAAGCCGGTCGATCTCCGCGGAGCACAACTCGTCGCAGCGCTCGTTGTACTTGTCGCCCGCGTGGCCGCGCACCCAGCTCCATTTGACGTCATGACTCTGGCAGAGGGCGTCGAGGCGCTTCCACAAGTCCACATTCTTTACGGGCGTCTTCTGGGAGCTGACCCAGCCCTTCTTCTTCCAGCCCTTGATCCACGTGGTGATCCCGTTCTTCACGTACTGGGAATCCGTGTGGATGACCACCTCGCAGCGCAGCTTCAGCGCCTCCAGCGCGCCGATCGCGGCGGAGAGCTCCATGCGGTTGTTGGTGGTGTCATGCTCGCCGCCAACGATTTCGCGGGTCTTGCCATTGGTCTCAAGCACCGCCGCCCAAGCACCGACTCCAGGATTGGGTCGGCAGCCGCCATCTGTATAGACAACAACACGGGTTCCCGACACGGACAGGACGGGGGGCTTTGGTGGCTCCGGGAGTTCCAGCGGCAGTTCCGTCGCCACGGTCTTGACGACATGTTGAGCAGCCAGGGCGGCAAGCTCCTCGCCGGTCAGACGCCATGTGCGCCACTCATCCAGCGGCGCCGCACCGACCTTTCGGTACTGCTGCTTGGCAAGCTCGTTCCACTCGAGGCACATCCACTCCATGCGGCCATAGCCGTTCTCGACGCAGATCGCAGCAAGCCGACGCATCAGGGCACCGCCGATGCCGCGCTTGCGGTGCTCGGCCTTGACGAAGAGATCCTCCATGTAGAGCCCCGGGCGGCATAGCCAGGTGGAGAAAGTGAGGTAGTAGATCGCATAACCGACGGCCTCGCCACCCACGCGCGCGATCAGGCAATAGGCCGTGGGCCTGCGGGAGAAAAACTGCTGCTTCACGTTCCCCGGCGTCGCCTTGCACTGCTCGGGGGCCTTCTCGTATTCGGCCAAGGCGTAAATCAACGCCGCGATCGTTTCCTCGTCGCCCGGCTGGGCCTCGGTGATCTCGAAGGCCGCCGGGGATTCACGCTTGCGCTTGGCCATGGATACGCCGTCTCTCCAACTGATGATTGCCGATACGTCAGCCAGCCGACGCATTCACTTTCCCGCCGGGCGAAGCCTGGGCAAGGCGATCCTTCGCCCGGTGGCGGGTGGGGCTCCCGTGGTGACAGAGGCTCGCGGCGCGATTTCGGTTCCGCCAGGCTGGTCGCTGACCGTTCGGCTGGAGCCGATGCCGGGCGAGTCCGTCCTACCCTTGAAGGAATTCGACGCCTCGGGAATCGAGGGATTTTTCTTCCCGGGCGAGACGTTTGGAGAGGAGCAGGCAGAGCAGCTTGCCTCGCTCGACTCACTTCGGCATCTGGAAGTTGAGAGCCACAGCCTCTCCGATGCAGCAATTCAACGCATCGGCGCGCTTGGCCAACTGGAATCGCTGCGCATCGCATCCAGCAGACCCATTCGCGCGATGGAGATGAGGCCGTTGGGCCAGATGACGAATCTCCGCCGGCTGGTGCTCGAAAACATCGCCTTCGAGGAGAGGTCTTTCCGTTTCGTCGGCGAGCTGCGGAACCTGCGGACGTTGTGGCTGCGGGGCTGCAATCTGAGCGCCGCGCAGTTCGAGGTGGTCGGCGCGCTTGGCGAGCTACGAGACATTCTCCTTCCGGCTGCGGCCACGGATTCGTGGATGCGGACGGTGTCGCGGTTGCATCGCATCGAGAGCATCGAGGCGTCCGCGTCGGCATTGACCTTCGAGTCGGCCTACGATTTCGGCGCGCTGCGGGAATTGCAAATCCTCTCCCTTCCGCCGGGATTTGACAATGAGGTGCTGAGGCTCCTCCCGCCGATTGCGAATCTCTGCTCGCTCTCGCTCGCCTGCACTCGCCTGACAAACGATGGGCTGTACCAGCTGACGCGCCAGCCGGAGTTGAGCGATCTCTACCTCTGGCTTCGGCTCACGTGGAAGGAGGCGGCGGTGCTGGCGCGCCTGCCGAAGCTGCGGCGGCTGGCGCTGCTCGGTTTCGATCAGGAAGTCAACGAGGCGCTGCCGCTGCGCGATTCTGGAACCATCGAGGCGCTGAACATTTCCCTGCCGGGGCTTGGCGATTTCGACTATCTCTATTTTCAGCAGTTTCGCGCGCTGAAGAAACTGACCCTGCGGCGGTCGGCACTCTCTCCGCGCCGGAGCGCCAACTTCGCCGAGTCGATTCCTGCCGTGCGCGTCCACCATCCCGAGCGCCGCATCGCACTGACGGAGGAGAGTCGCCCACGCCTCCAGCTGTCGATTCGCCACTTTCGCGAACCATCGCCCGCGCTGTGGAGCTTGCTGGAACCCCGCGGCGGAGGATTTCGCATTCGGCGCGATTGCGAGATGCGGCTGGAAATTGCGCGCGCGGTCGCGGATGATCTGCTCCCCTACCTGCACATGCCCACGCCGCCGGTGGCGGAACTTCGGCTCCGCGACACGGAGGTGACCCCGGGCATGGCGGATGCCATCGCGGGATTCGACCAGTTGTGGACTCTCGATCTCGCGGGCTGCAAGATTCACGCGAATTCCCCCGCCGCCATCGCGTGGATTCCGGCACTTCGCAAGGTGGTGCTCGACTACTCCGACGTGACGGATCGCGGCGTGGGGTTCATCGCCGACTCGCACTCCATCGAATATATCGATCTGGCACACACAGGGATCGGCGCCGCGGCGCTCGAAATTCTGGGCACTCGGATGCCGCAGCTCAAGAGCGTGAACCTTCGCGGCGTCACAGTGGACGACGAGGCACTGGCCACGCTCCGCGCGCGGCGCAAGGATCTGGAAATTATCCTCTGAATCTCAGAATGCGGCGACCATGTGATCGTCAGTGGTGTCGCTGGTCCCATTGCCGCCGATGGAGCAGCGCACTTGTTGCTCGTTGGTGCCGATGAGGTAGCTCCCGCCCGAGGGGCAATGGGGCATCTCTCCCTTGAGTTCCTTGATCACGGCGTCGCGATTCACCTCTCCAATGTTCTGGGCGGACTTCCCGGCAACGACGCGCTTGGCGGCCTCGATGCGGCGCAGATTGTCGCGGCAGGCCGGAGCCCCCGCCTTCACATCGCGCGCGGGCCCGCCGACACCCGCTGCATCGCCGATCGTTCCCGCAACGCCTGCGATCGTGTTTGCCGTCCCCGCGCGGGCCTTGGTGCTGGCGTCTTCCCAATCGAGGATGCCGAGGTAGAACGCGGCACCCACCGCGGCCGCAACGAGCAGGATGAGCACGACGACGACTTTTGCAAGAATGCGCCCCATCAGCTTTCCCTCATTCTAGAGCAGGCTGCCAGTTTTCTTCTCCAGAATCGTCAATTCCGCCACGGCCTCAATCATCATCCGCGCGCCGAAGGGTAGCGATGCCACGGGGATCACCGTCCGCGCGGGCGGGATGAAGAAGAAGAAGTCCTTGCTGACCGTATCGAATGCCTTGTGGTCCCTGAGATCGACCAGATACAGCCGCGTGGACATTACGTTGGAGAGCTGGCCGGCGCAGGCCTGCACGATCGCGGTGAGGTGCGTGAGGATGGAGCGCGCCTGCTCCGCCGGGTCGTCGCTTACGAGGCGGTTGGTCGCTGGATCGAGCGGCAACTGGCCACTGATATGCAGCGCATTGCCGTACTTTACGACCTGAGAAAAATGGCCAAAGGCGCTGGGCGCGCTTTCCACGAAAATCGATACGCGTTCCGGCATGATTCGGCGAACCTCCGGCTGGGATGGCTTTCGGTGGAAGGGTGGGGCACTTTGCCCCGAAGCGCAATCCTTTCCCGAATGGGGGGGCTACAACTCGAAAGTCTCGCCGCGATTGGGCGTAAACACGTCGATCTTGAGCGATTCGCGAAGGTAGGCCGCCAGTTCCGCCGACGGCTCGGGCTCGCCGTGCACCAGAAAGATGCGGCGAAGGTGCCCGCCACTGCGCGCGTGGACGCGGAAGGCGTACTCCTGCAGCTCAGAACGGTCGGCGTGGGCAGAGAATCCATCGAGCACAGCAACCTCGCAGCGAACGGCGTGCTCCTCGCCGAAGATGCGGACGACGGGCTGGCGCTCGCGCAGGCGGCGGCCGAGTGTGTGTTCGGCCTGATAGCCCACGATGAGGACACAATTCCGCGCGTCGCCGACGGAGTTGCGCAGGTGGTGGAGAATTCGCCCGTTCTCACACATGCCGCTGGCGGAGATGATGACGCACGGATCGGTGGTGTCGTTGAGGGCCTTGGACTCCTCCACATCTCGCGTGTATGTCAGCGTCTCGAACCCGAACGGATCACTGTCGGACATGAGCCGGTCGCGCGTCTCGCGATTGTAGCACTCGGGGTGCTCCTTGAAAATGCGCGTGACGTTGGTGGAGAGCGGCGAATCGACGTAGATGGGGATGCGCGGGATGGCACCCTCGTTGAAGAGCAGGTTGAGCTGATAGACAATGTCCTGGGTCCTGCCGACGCTGAAAGCGGGGATGATAACTTTTCCGCCTCGGGCGGAGACGCGACGCACGATGGCCAGTAGGTCGTCCTTTAGACCCGCCAGGGGCGAGGAGTCACGATTGCCATAGGTACTCTCCATGATGAGCGTGTCCACCTCGCTCGGGATCTCCGGCGGGCGGAGGATGGCGCTGTGCCCGCGACCGATGTCGCCGCTGAAGGCGATGCGGTGGTTGCGATCCGGGCCAATCTCGACATCGAGTTCCACCTGGGCGCTGCCTAGGATATGGCCCGCCTCCAGAAACTTGCCACTAAAGCCCGGCGCGAAGGAGAACCAGCGATAGTAGCCGATCCCGACGAAAAGCGGGAGCGATCTCTCCGCGTCGTCGATGGTGTAGAGTGGCTTGCGCGGTTCCTCGCGCGGATGCTCGCGATTGCGGTCGCGATGCTTCGCGAGGAAGCGCACTTCCTTCTCCTGGATGAAAGCCGAGTCGAGCAGCAGCGCGCGGGCGAGATCGAGCGTCGCGTGGGTGCAGTGGATGCCGCGGTCGAAGCCCTGCTTCACGAAGTTGGGGATGTTGCCGCAGTGATCGATGTGGGCGTGGCTCAGGATGAGCGCCTTCACGTCCTCCGGGCGGCAGGGGAACTCGATATTGCGCGTGTAGAAATCCGCGCGGCGCCCCTGAAAGAGCCCGCAATCCAGTGCCACCTTTTGGTCACCGTGTTCGACAAGGTGAAACGATCCTGTAGTTGTCTGGGCGGCGCCCCAAAAGGTGATCTTCATGCGATTCCCTCTCGTGCTGCTGGGTTGGTACTACTTTCGCGCAAGCGGCATCCGCCAGCCATAGCCAAAGGCGCGCGATGTGACCTTGAGCGTGGGGGGCGCCTGGCGCCGCTTGTACTCGTTGAGGCGAATCATGCGCAGCACGCGCCGCACGGTGGCGGCATCGTGGCCGAGGGCGATCAGGCGCTCCTCGTCCTGCCCTTCCTCCACATGCCCGCGCACGATCGGATCCAGCACGTCGTAGGGCGGGAGCGAATCGGTGTCCTTCTGGTCGGGCGCGAGCTCCGCCGAGGGCGGCTTCTCGATGGTGTTGTAGGGGATGACCTCCCGCCCGGCGGTGTCGTTGATATGGCGGGAGAGCGTATAGACAATCGTCTTGGGCACGTCGGCGATGGCGGCAAGCCCGCCGCACATGTCTCCATAGAGCGTGCAATAGCCGACGCTCATTTCGCTCTTGTTTCCCGTGGTCAGCACCATCGCGCCGGAGGAGTTGGACAGCGCCATCAATGTAAGCCCGCGCAGGCGGGACTGCATGTTCTCCGCCGCGGCCCCGCGCGAGGGATCGCCAAGGTGGGGCGTGAGCACGGCAAGCGCCGTGGAGAACATCGCCTCGATGGGAATCGTGCGATAGGAAATGCCAAGCGCCTCGGCAAGCTGACGCGCGTCGTCCTTGGAGTGATCGCTGCTATAGCGCGAAGGCATCGAGACTCCATGGACATTGGCGGGGCCGAGGGCTTCCGCCGCCAGGACCGCCACCAGCGCGGAGTCGATCCCGCCGCTGAGGCCAATCAGCACTTGGGTAAAGCCGCACTTTCCCACGTAGTCGCGAATGCCAAGTACCAGCGCGCGGCGAAGTTCTTCAAGTTCCGCCTCCTCCGGCACGATGCGTCCAGCGAGCACCAGCGGACTCGCATCTCCCGCGGATGAAACCGTGACCTCCACGAAGTCCTCGATGAACGACGCCGCCTGCGCTCGCATCGTGCCGGTTCCATCGAATGCGGCCGATCCTCCGTCGAAGATCAGGTCGTCGTTTCCGCCGACTGAATTGACCTGCAGGATCGCCGCACCGTGGCGACGCGCGGCGCTGGCAATCATGGCGGCGCGGATGCGGCGCTTGGGTATCGTGTAGGGCGAGGCACTGAGATTAAGGATCAGCCGCCCCCCCGCCCGCGCGGAGTCGGCGATCGGGTCCCGCGTGTACAGCCTCCGCGACCAGTAGAGTTCGTCGTTCCACATATCCTCGCAGACGGTGATCGCGGCGGTCATTCCTCCGATATCGAAGAGCGAGACATCCGATCCTGAATCGAAATAGCGGGCCTCGTCGAACACGTCATAGGTTGGCAGAAGCATCTTGCGATAGACCTGCTCCACGACTCCACCGCGACAGAGCGCCACGGAGTTGTAGAGCCCCTTGCCGGGTCCGACGTGGGACTCCGCATAGCCGATCAACGCGGCGGGCCCGCTTGCCGTCTCCGGGGCAAAGCGGGCAAGGGCCTCCTCATTGCGGGCAATGAAGCTGGCCTGCGTGAGGAGGTCCTTCGTGGGATAGCCGGGGATCGTCTGCTCGGGAAGCACCAGCAAGTCGGCCCCGCGCTCGCGCGCGATGGCGAGTGCACCCAGCGACAGGCGCAAGTTCCCGTCAATGTCGCCGACCGTCGTGTTGATCTGGGCTAGCAGGCACTTCATGGATGGTGAACGATGACCCTTCTGCCAAAATGGCTGGTGGAATCGTCGCAAAGTATCTGACCGGGGGTAAGGGGAAATCAGGATCCCTTGACTTGCTTGCCGCCGCGGTTGTCTCGGCATCGGTCAGAGCAGTACTTCACCTGATCCCAAACCTTCTCCCACTTCTTGCGCCAGGCGAAGGGCCGCCCACAGGTCTCGCAAACTCGCGTGGGCAGATCGGACTTCTTGCGGGTTTTCATGCCGGTTCTCCTGCATCATCGCCCAAGCAACAACCCGGCCACGACTGATTTTCCTTCACGCCGCCCCCCATTGTCTGGCACCACGTCCGCATGAGCGACGCCCGGCGCAGACCCAATCGGAAGAACTCGAAGCATCGGCTCCCCCCGGGATCGATCCCCGGGCAGTTGACCATCGATCCATCGGCCCCCTCCAGCAAGGTGCGGCTCTTCGAGTACAACGACACGGACAGGGCAGAGTCGGATATCGCATCGGTCAGCGGACTGCGTCAGAGAATCAAGGAAAGCCACGTGGCCTGGATCCAGGTGGAGGGACTCGGGAACGAGGCCGTCCTTCGCGGGCTGCAGCAGGAGTTTCAACTCCACCGCCTCGCCATGGAGG
>JBBQYG010000018.1:0-38398 GCA_038208905.1 Candidatus Sumerlaeia bacterium
GTGTTTGATCTGGAGGGAAATCGGCTGGGCATTGGGGTGACTCCGATCCGGATCTGGAGGCCGGAGACGGATTTCGTGGAGCAGAGTTCCGACAATATCTGGTCCGCCGTGTGCCGATGTGTGAGCGAGGCGATGGACGCGGCGGGGGCCCGGGCGGACCGGGTGGCGGGGGTGGGGTTCGACGCGACGTGTTCGCTGGTGGTGCTGGATCGCGAGGGGAAACCCCTGGGCGTGTCGCCCAGCGGCAAGCCCGCCCAGAACGTGATCGCGTGGATGGACCATCGCGCGACGCCGCAGGCGGAGAAGATCAACGCCCTGGGCCATCCGGTGCTGAAGTACGTGGGCGGGCGCATCTCTCCGGAGATGGAAACGCCCAAGCTGCTGTGGCTGAAGAACCACATGCCCGGCGCTTTTGCGGCGGCGGGGCATTTCTTCGACTTGCCGGACTGGCTGGCGTTCCGCGCGACGGGGGACGCGACACGGTCGCTCTGCACGACGGTGTGCAAGTGGACCTACCTTGGCCACGAGCAGGCGCCCGCCGGCTCGCCGAGCGTGGGGCGGTGGGAGGCGGACTACTTCGAGAAGATCGGCCTTGGAGAGTTGGCGCGCGAGGGCTTCGAGCGCATCGGCACACGCGTCCGCCCGATGGGCGAGGCGATGGGGGCGGGGCTTACGCCGAAGGCGGCGAAGGAGCTGGGGTTGCTACCGGGCACAGCGGTGGGTGTGGCGATCATCGACGCCCACGCGGGGGGCCTGGGGCTGATGGGAATCTCGACGGGAAAGAAGCGCCTGGGCCCGGCGGATTTCGAGAAGCGCCTGGCGCTGATCGCCGGGACATCCTCCTGCCACATGGCGGCGAGCCGGGCTCCGATGTATATACAAGGAATCTGGGGGCCGTATTTCTCCGCGATGATCCCGGGGATGTGGCTGACGGAGGCGGGCCAGTCGGCGAGCGGCGCGCTGTTGGATCACATCGTCTTTTCGCACGCGCGCTCCGGCGAGTTGGAGAAAGAGGCGCGCATCGAGGGGACGACCGTGTATGAGCTGCTGAATCGCCGACTCTCCGCCATCGCGGAGTCGCGCGGCGTCTCCGCGCCGGCGCTCCTGACCGCGGACCGCCACGTGCTCCCCTACTTCCATGGCAACCGGTCGCCGCGGGCGGATCCTTCGCTGAGGGGAATGATGACGGGCCTGCCGCTGGACAACTCGGCGGACGAGTTGGCGATCCTGTATCTGGCGACTCTGCACGGCATCGCCTATGGCACGCGCCACATCGTGGAGGAGATGAAGAAGAAGGGCTACTCGATCTCCACGATTCTGGCCACTGGCGGCGGGGCCAGGAACCGCGTGTACCTGCAGGAGCACGCCGACATCACCGGTTGCGAGATCGTGCTGGGCCGCGAGCCGGAGAGCGTCCTGCTTGGGTCCGCGATCCTTGGCGCGGTGGCCTCCGGCAACCACGCCGACATTCCGGCGGCGATGCAGGCGATGAGCCAGGCGGGGGATTCGGTCAGGCCGCGCAAGGGGAAGCTGGCCGCCTATCACCAGAAGAAATACCACGTCTTTCACGAGCTGTACGCCGAGAGCCAGAAGCTGCGCCGGATCATGGAATAAGGCGTTTCCGTGGAATTGCAGCGTGGGGAGCCTTGTTTTCAGGCGTCCCCTTGACCCCCCGGGGCGCGCCGGAGCCAAACTCCCCGCATAAAGGCCCGCGAGCCCTTTGGCAGCGGCCCAACCAATGTTCCCAAGGACCAACCACTTCATGAGCATCATCGAATACATCAACGCGCAGGAGATTCTGGACTCTCGCGGGAACCCGACCATCGAGGTCGAGGTCATCCTGATGTCGGGCATCGTGGGCCGCGCCGCCGTTCCCTCCGGCGCATCCACCGGCGAGCACGAGGCCGTGGAGCTCCGCGACGGCGACAAGAAGCGCTACCTTGGCAAGGGCGTCCTCAAGGCCGTCGCCAACGTCAACGAGCGCATCGCGCCGGAGCTTGAAGGGCTGGACGCGATGGATCAGATCGCCATCGACCAGAAGATGATCGAGCTGGACGGCACCGACACGAAGAAGAACCTGGGCGCGAACGCGATCCTTGGCGTGTCGCTGGCCGTTGCGCGCGCGGCGGCGGAGGAAGCGGGCCTCCCGCTGTATCAGTACATCGGCGGCGTGAACGCCAGGACGCTTCCCGTGCCGATGATGAACGTGATCAATGGCGGGGCCCACGCCGACAACACGATCGACTTCCAGGAATTCATGATCATGCCGGTGAACTTCCCGACCTTCGCGGAGGCCCTTCGCGCGGGAACGGAAACCTTCCACGCGCTGAAGGCCGTGCTAAAGGGGAAGGGCCTCAACACCGCCGTGGGCGACGAGGGAGGCTTTGCGCCGAACATCGCCACGCCGGAGGAGGCGCTGGAGACGCTGACCGAGGCGGTCAAGAAGGCCGGCTACAAGCCCGGCAAGGATATCTATTTCGCGCTCGATGTGGCCGCGTCGGAGTTCTATGACGCCAAGAAGAAGAAGTACGTGATGAAGAAGTCGGGCAAGAAGGAGCTGACCAGCGCCCAGTTCACCGATCACCTCGCCCAGCTTGCCGCGGACTTCCCGATCATCTCGATCGAGGACGGCTGCGCGGAGAACGACTGGGACGGCTGGAAGCTGCTGACGGACAAGCTGGCGTCGAAGATCCAGCTCGTGGGCGACGACCTCTTCGTGACGAACACGAAGTTCCTGAAGAAGGGCATCGACCTTGGCATCGCCAACTCGATTCTGGTGAAGGTGAACCAGATCGGCACGCTGACGGAGACGCTGGACGCGGTGGAGATGGCCAAGCGCGCCGGCTATACGTCGATCCTTTCGCACCGCTCGGGAGAAACCGAGGACTCCACCATCGCCGACATCGCCGTGGCGACGAACTGCGGCCAGATCAAGACGGGCTCCGCCTCGCGCAGCGACCGCGTGGCGAAGTACAACCAGCTCCTGCGCATCGAGCGCGAACTTGGCGCCTCCGCGCGCTTCGCGGGCATGGGTGCCTTCTACAACAAGAAGTAGGGCGTGGCGCGGGCCTCACGCCCGCGAGTTGCCGTTACCGTTGAAAAATCCCCCCCGGCACCACGATTCGGAGCCGGGGGGGATTGTGTATATCCTGCTGACTTGGCCGTTGCGGGCTGCGTGGACGAAATGGACTTGATGGACGTCCATCGTGTCCATGCAGTCCACTTGGTCCATCGGATTGGCTGGATGAATCGCAATTGCAGGCGCGGGCCGGGGCGCCCGCGCCACTCAGTTGGCTGGAATGTCGGCGACGATGGGGACGAGGAACATGATGCCCTGATCGGGCGCGCGGAAGACGAGTTTCTTGCCGAGCGGGTCGAATCCGTCGCGCACCATGAACTCGCGAACGCCCTTGTCACCGGGGCGCAGGGTCAACGGCGCGGCGAAGGTGCCAAGCTCGATGGCGGGGGGACGCAGTGGCACCAGGTCGGTCTGCTTGTTGGGGCCCTTGATGATGGCCACATTCACGGGGCCCACGAGTACGTTGTATTGCGTGCTGTTGCGGAACGAGACGACGACGCGCTGGCCGATGGCGCGCGCGTGGACGCCGAAGTTCTTGTCGAACTCCGTGGGCTCCACGAAGGGGGCGTACTCGGTCGATACGACCAGATTAATGTCATCGCGCTTGAGGGCTTCGGCTTCCGCCTTGGGCTTGCGGGAGCAGGCGGGGAGCGCGGCGATTGCGCAAAGGACGGCGGCGACCAGGGCTTGGCGGATCATCGTTCCATTTGTTCCGGAGGGGGAGTTGGGGTGGCGACCGCGTCGGACTCCAGCGTCGCATTGGTGACTTCCTGTTCGCGAAGCCGGAGGTTTTCAGCCTCGCGTAGTTCGCGTTCGCGCGCGGGCGATATGGCGCCGGTCAGGGGCGTGGCGGGGTCCATCGGAGTTTGAGCAACTGCATCGGGGGGATCGGACGAAAAGCTGATGATGGCGAGCACGCCAAGGCCAATCACCAAGCCCGCGAATAACAATCCCGTCACGATCCTGATGATCTTGTTGGCGCCAACGGGCTTTTCCGCCGGGGGGGCGGAGGCGCCGCCGCGCAGAAGGACGCCCGTGGCGGAAGTGCTGGGGCTGCGATGGATTGGCGGCAGCGTCTTGCCCGACGGGACGACACGGTTCTGCTCCGCGGAAGGCGGGCGGGTTGTCTCCGGCGATTTCTTCACCTCGGAGGAGGACGCGGAGCCAGCGGAGCCCTTCCTGAAATCCGTTCCAGAATAGAGCGACGAAGAAGTCGAGGTCGAGCGGCGGTTGAAGAGCGACGTGATGCTGACAGACTGATCCTTGAGTGCCTTGAGGAGATCGTCGCAGAATTCGGCGGCGGACTGATACCGGTCCTCGCGGTTGGGCGCCATCGCCTGAAAGATCACGGCGTCCACGGCGACGGGGATCTCGTTGTTCACTTCGGAGGGCGCGGCGAACTCGCCCACGGGCATGCGGCGCGCCATCATCTTGTAGAAGGCCACGGCCAGCGAGTAGATGTCGGCCCGGTGATCCACGTTGCCCGAATCGTTGGCTTGCTCGGGCGCCATGTAGTGCGTGGTGCCGATGGGCCCGCCGGAGCCCGTCGCTTCGGCGACGGCGTCTCCGGTGACGATGTGGGCGATGCCGAAGTCGCCGAGCTTCACCTGGCCATCGGAATTGACGAGGATGTTGGATGGCTTGATGTCGCGGTGAACGACGCCGCGCTTGTGGATGTACTCGAGGGCATCGCGACAGGAAGCGATCACTTTTTTCCAGTCGGCGGACGTGAGTCGGTTTTCCACAATTTTCTTGTCGAGGTCCTCGCCGTCCACGTACTCCATGACGAAGAAGTAAACGCTTCCTTCCGAGCCACGGTCGATGATGGTGATGATGTTGGCGTGGGAGAGCGTGGCAAGGGCGCCGGACTCGGCGGCAAAGCGCTCGATGAAGGAGGCGTCGGCGCAGAATCGGGGATGCAGGGCCTTGATGGCGACGGGGCGGTTGAGGCTTTTCTGCGTGGCCTTGTAGACCATCGCCATGCCGCCCTCGCCGATCTTCTCGACGATCTCGTAGTTTCCCCCGACGATCTGGCCCGGCATCAGGTTTGCCGGAGAACGGAGCGAGCCCGGGGGAGTCTGAAGATTCCCGCGAGCCCCTCCCTGATCGCCAGTGCTGGCAACCTCCGCCATGATGCGCGAACCCTTCCAATCCAGAAATGTTGCCTTCGCCAACCACCGGCGAGAGCCATTGGTTTCCGCTTCAACCATCACGCCTTGGGCGTGAGTACCCGTTTGGAAGGGATGCCATCAACTGTAAAATCAAGGGAATCAGAACACGGGGCTTGAGGGCAGACCCCGCCGCGACCATGGTTGGACTCGCTTCGCGAGTGCTCGTGGGGCGGCGAATCCATTCTGCCTCCAAGGTGTGCAGTGAATCAACTACGGCACAGCTTCGAAGTGGCGGCCTCCGTCTCGGCCGTCTTCTCCTTCTACACCAACGTGGACAACGTCCCACGGATGGCGATGCCAGACTTGAATCTGCGCATCTTGCGCGCCGACCGTCCGATGCGCCAGGGGGCCCGAATTCTCTTTGCGACACGACCGCGCTTTGCGCCCCTGGAAGTGACGTGGTTCCTTGAGATTGCGGACTTTAAACCCAATGAGGGGTTTACCGACCGGCTGATCAAGGGACCGTTCTCCCACTGGGAGCATCGTCACGAGTTCCGGTCTCTGGGAGAGAATCGCACCGCGGTTGAAGACTCCTTGGAATTTGGAAGCGCCAATCCGCTGCTGGATCGCCTTGCGGGAATTGGCTTCGTCGTCTCCAAGCTGAACGAATCCTTTCGCCACCGGGAACGCGTGGTGAGGGAGAGCTTGGAGCCCCGCTAGGGCGAGGGCATTTCTCCACAGGATTGTCACTTGGCGTGGCTCTGGTCGTTCCCATATACTCCCCGGCTTGGGCCCCAATTGGATGAGGGGAACACGCCACACGATCCGCAGGGACAGCAACCCATGTCCATCGCCAATGCCAAGCCCGTCGTCGAAGCACCGCGTGCGGTGGCCCCCGTGGAGCTGCCGTATGTGGACATCGAGGCGCTGAGCATTTTCTATGGAGAGAAGAAGGCAGTTCACGAGGTCAGCCTGAGCGTAAGGAAGAATCACGTGCTGGCGCTGATCGGGCCGTCGGGATGCGGGAAGTCCACGCTGATCAAGACGGTAAACCGGATCATTGATCTGGTGCCCGGCGCGCGGGCGGAAGGCGCGGTGCGCATCGGCGGCGAGAACATTCTGGCCCCCGGGGTGGACCTGATCAATCTGCGCCAGCGCGTGGGCATGGTGTTCCAGCGCCCGAATCCGTTTCCCAAGTCGATCTTCGACAATGTGGCATATGGGCTGAAGGTTCACGGCCTGACCGATCGTGGAACCGTGAAGGATGTGGTGGAGTGGGCGCTGAAGCATGCCGCGCTATGGGACGAAGTGAAGGACCGCCTGAAGCAAAGCGCGCTGACGCTCTCGGGCGGGCAGCAGCAGCGCCTGTGTATCGCGCGCGCGCTGGCGGTTCAGCCCGATGTGCTTCTGATGGACGAGCCTTGCTCCGCACTTGATCCGATCGCGACCGGCAAGATCGAGGAGCTGATCCAGGAACTGAAGCGCGAATATACGATCATGATCGTGACGCACAACATGCAGCAGGCGGGCCGCGTATCCGACGACACCGCGCTGATGTGGCTCGGCAAGCTGATCGAGATTGGGCCGACGCGGGAGGTCTTCACCAACCCCAAGGACCCGGTCACGGAGAACTACATCTCCGGCCGCGCGGGCTGAAGCCGCAGCTCGCGGTCCCCAGCAATCACAAGAACATCCGGTTCAGGGAAATCCTCGTTGGAGTCGCGGGGGTTCTGCACGTTTGCGCGCGGGACGCCGAGGCGGATCGAGAGCCCTTCGGCACCCCCGATAGCCGCGAAGAACGGGCGGTCTTCCGCGACCACGCCGACGCGAATGACATCGCGACGGCCCGCGTATGATTTCCCGAATTGCAGAGCGAGGTCGGCGAGTTGCGACTCCGCCGCGGCAGCGCGCGCCAGTGTGGCGGGATAGGGCGCGAGGCGCTCGGCCTGCATCAGCAGCGACTTCGCCAAGTAAGCCATGCAGATCACGGTGATCAGATGCCACTTCCAGTCAATCGCCGCAAGGAAGGCAATGCCCACCAACACGGGCCATGCGCCCAGTGCCAGCAACGCGTAGTAGGGATAGCAGTTCCACCCCAGCGGTAGATAGGGCGCGATTCCAGCCAGCCAGAAGACGCCGAGCCCCGCGAGGCGGCGAGCGGGGACAATCCGACGCGCCTGCCGGATGGAGATGGCCAGCAGAGCCAGAAACACGAGGCTGGCGACCACGCCCTTGATGAAGGCGACGAGATGCCACTCGCCCAACAGGAGGCGCGGCACCTCTCTCGTCAGCCCGACGGAGAACGCCCCCAGCCCCGCGGCATTGCGCAGCACGTTGATCCCAATCCGCATCCCGTAGGCCGAATCGGTATCGGGAGCGGAGAGCATCGCCGAACGCACGCCAAGCCACGCGGCGACGACAACAAGCCAGCACGCGCCGACCAACGCCCATTTGCGAAACGACGGCCTGCCGAGCAGGATTGCGAGCGACACCGCCAGGACCGGGAGCATCACCGGCCCCTCCTTGCTCAGGAGCGCGCAGGCAAGCAGGATCGGCGTGGCGAAGAGAATCACCCCCTCGAATCGCGAGGGGGAAGGGCTCCACAAGACAACCACTCCGCGCAGGAACAACCCGGAGAAGAACAGCGCCACCAGCTCCTGAGCGCAGCTCGCCCACGCCAACGGCATAAAGAACGCGCCGTGAAATCCATACGCGAGCGTGGCGGCGAACGTCGCCATCCGCATGGAACCATCGGGCCTGATCACGCGCGCCGCCGCCCCCGCAAACCAACCCATCGACGCGACCGCCCCGACGAACAACATCATCGAAATCGAGTGCGCCGCCAGCGCGCTTCCCTCCAGCGGCCCCGCCACCAGTTCCCAATAGGGCACCACGCCAAGGGGACGCCAAAACGAATCCCCCGCCGCCGGCAGCAATTGCTCCGCCAGCGATAACGCCCGCGCCCGGCTCAGCAGCGCGTAGTCATCCTGCCAATAGGGCGTATAGACAACGCCCGCCCATGCCATCGCGGCGATCAACGCCCCCGCGATGGCACTGGGCAGGATGTGTGTTGGGAAAGGCGCGGCGGAAGGGACAGACGAATCGCAAGCGTTGCCGTTCATCCCTCATCCCTGCTTTTCAGTTTCCCTCAAGCCGATCCGCGATCGCGAAAGCCAGCTCCATCGCCTGCTCGTAATTCAGGCGCGGATCGCAGAGGGACTGGTATCGGGTGCTCAGGTCATCCTCGGTCACGCCGCTGGCGCCGCCGACGCATTCTGTCACGTTGTCTGCCGTTAGTTCGAAGTGAACGCCGCCGAGCACGGAGCCCATGCGCTGGTGCACCGCGATGGCGTCGCTGAGTTCGTTGAGAATTGCCGAGACGTGGCGCGTCTTGATGCCGCTCCCCGTGCTGACGGTGTTGCCGTGCATGGGATCGCAGACCCACACAGGGAGGCGACCCGTGCGGCGCATGGCCTCGATGAGGCCCGGCATCACGCGCTCCACGTTCCCCTCGCCCATGCGGGCGATGAGGACAAGGCGGCCCGGCTCCATCGTGGGGTCCAGCGCCTCCGCTAGGCACACCAATTCGTCCGGAGTGACCTTGGGGCCGATCTTGATCCCGATAGGGTTGCGGATGCCGCGGAAGTATTCGATGTGGGCATGGCCGAGGGCGCGCGTGCGCTCACCCACCCACGGCAGGTGGCATCCAAGATTGTAGAACCCGGCGCGGCGCGGGACCTGACGGGTCAGGGCCGACTCGTAGTGGAGGCTGAGCCCCTCGTGGCTTGCGTAGAAGGCGCCCTCGGTGATCTCCGCGATGCGGCGACCGGTCAGGGCCTCCATCAAATCGATGGCATTGCCGATGGATTCGGTACGGCTGCGATAGGTCTCGCGCAGTTCCTCGGGGAGGCCGGCCTTGCCGAGGAAGTTGAGGTCCCAGTACTCCGGGTGATGCAGGTCGGTAAACCCACCGTCGATCAGCGCGCGGACAAAATTGAGCGTCATCGCCGAGTGGTGGTAGGCGGAGACAAGGCGCTGGGGGTCGGGCGTGCGGCTGGCCGCGTCGAAGCTGGAACCGTTGATCAGGTCGCCGTAGTAGGACGAGAGCGAGACGCCATTGCGGGTCTCCAGCGCGCTTGAGCGCGGCTTGGCGTACTGGCCGGCGAGGCGCCCCACGCGAATGACGGGGCGCTTGAGCCCGTCGAGGAGCACGAGGCTCATCTGGAGCAGAATCTTGAGCTTGTTGGTGATATTGTGGGAGTTGCACTCCGCGAAGGTCTCCGCGCAGTCGCCGCCTTGCAGGAGGAACCGCTTTCCAACGGCGGCCTCGGCAAGGGCGGTGCGGAGCTTCTCGATCTCCCAGCTCGTCACCAGCGGAGGGAGCGTGGAGAGATGCGCCGCGGCATCGTCAAGGGCCTCGGGATCGGGATACGCCGGCGCCTGGAGGATCGGGAGCGACCTCCATCCATTGGGATCCCATGCGGAATCGAGGCGGCTTTCTTCGGGACGACTGATGGTCTGACTCAACTTGGTTGGGTTTCTCGGTAGGATGGTGTGCGCGCCAGCGGAGAGCCCCGCAAGACGCTTGGGGGGGCACGATGGCAGGGGTCGCGGCCACTGGCGAGCGAAAAGTGAGCCGTAAGGGTGAGGATTTGACGAAACGGGAAGTCAAATCCAGTCTATCCAAGGGTTGACGGAAGGCGACGGGCGCCTGCAACATGGCTGCTCCGATCAGGAGCGAGTTGCGAGGCAATCGTGGGTTTCATAGGTACCAATCCGGGCAAGGAAGCCACTTCATCATGAGCCAAACGCGGTATCACGATTGGTACAAGGACGCGATCTTCTACGAAGTTTCGGTCCGCGCCTTCTTGGACGAGTCGGGAAATGGCATCGGCGATTTCCGCGGGCTGACGGAAAAGCTGCCCTACATCGCCGATCTGGGCGTGACGGCGATCTGGCTGCTGCCGTTCTATCCATCGCCGCTGCGCGATGATGGATACGATATCGCCGACTACTACAGCATCCATCCAGACTATGGATCGATGCATGACTTCGAGGAGTTCCTGTCGCAGGCCCACCTTCTGGACCTGAAGGTGGTGGCAGATTTGGTGGTGAATCACACGAGCTCGGAGAACCGTTGGTTTCAGGAGGCCCGCCGCGACCGAGGTTCGCCCTTCCGGGACTACTATGTGTGGTCCGACGATCCGGGCCGCTTTCCAGATGCGCGGGTGATCTTCTGCGATACGGAGGTCTCCAACTGGACCTATGACCATTTGGCGGGCCAGCACTACTGGCATCGATTTTACAGCCACCAGCCGGACCTGAACTATGACAACCCGGCGGTTCAGGAAGAAATGTTCAAGGTAGTCGATTTCTGGCTGGGCAAGGGGCTGGACGGATTCCGCGTGGACGCGGTGCCGTATCTTTTCGAGCGGGAGGGGACCAACTGCGAGAACCTTCCCGAGACGCACGAGTTCAGCCGCAAGCTGCGCGCGTGGGTCGAGGAACGCTACCCCGGCACCGTCCTGCTGGCGGAGGCGAACCAGTGGCCCCATGATGTGGTGGAGTATTTCGGCAAGGGCGACGAGTTCCACATGTGCTTTAACTTCCCTCTGATGCCACGCCTGTTCATGGCCATGCGGCGCGAGGACAAGAACCCCATCGTGGACATCGTCAAGAAGCTCCCGCCGATCCCCCAAGATTGCCAGTGGGCCACATTCCTCCGCAATCACGACGAATTGTCGCTGGAGATGGTGACGGACGAGGAACGCGACTACATGTATCGCGAGTATGCGAAGGACCCGCGGATGAAGATCAATATCGGCATCCGGCGAAGGCTGTTTCCCCTCATGGAAAACAGCCGCCGGGCGGTGGAGTTGCTTCACAGCCTTCTGCTGTCGCTCCCTGGCTCGCCGATCCTCTACTACGGCGACGAGATCGGCATGGGCGACAACATCTACCTGGGCGACCGCAACGGCGTCCGCACGCCGATGCAATGGTCGGGGGATCGCAATGCGGGGTTCTCACGCGCGGACCCAAGCCGGGTTTTCTGCTCGGTGATCACCGATCCGATCTATCACTATCAGGGCGTGAATGTGGAGAGCGCCCAGCGCTCGCAATCCTCCTTCCTGAATTGGCTGAAGCGACTCATCGCAATCCGTCGCCGATATCCCGCGTTTGCGCGGGGCTCCATCGAGTTCCTCGAGTATGCCAGCGACAAGGTGGTGGCCTACCTGTGTCACCACGAGGGGCAGACGATGCTGGTGGTGAACAACCTCTCCCGCTATTGCCAGTTCGTCGAACTTGATCTGAGGCGCTTCAACGGGCGAGTGCCCATCGACTGCTTCAGCGGGGACCCATTCCCCACGATCGGAGAGCTTCCCTATCTGGTGACGGCGGGGCCGCATACGTTCTACTGGTTCGAACTCAAAAGCTCCTGAGGGATGGACCCGATGAATCCCTCGATCCACCGGAACACGTCGTTTCGGCGGATGCCGGTGCGAAGGCGTTTCATCCGCGACTGCCGTTCCGCGGCGGGCATGTTGACGGCGCGGTGGATCGCGTCGGCCATCGCCTCGTTGTCGTGGGGATTGACGAGGAGGGCGCCATCGCGGAGCTGGATGGCGGAGCCCGCGAACTCACTCAGGATCAGCACGCCGTTGTCCTCCACGCAGGAGGCGCAGTACTCCTTGCTGACGAGGTTCATGCCGTCCTTGAGCGGCGTGACGAGGCATACCTCCGATGCGCGGTAGTAGCCAAGCAACTCGGTGAATCCCACGGAGCGATACATGTAGTGCAGGGGCATCCATCCGCCGACGGCAAAGCGGCCGTTGATCTCCCCCACCGTCTGATCCATGCGGGCCTTCCAATTGCCGTACTCGGGAATATCGGCGCGGCTTGGGATGACGATCTGGAGCAGGGTGACCCGGCGATTGAGATCGGGATACTTCTCCAGAGCGCGCTCGTAGGCGCGGAACTTCGCGATGATGCCCTTTGTGTAGTCGAGCCGATCCACGCCAAGAAGCATCTGCTGGTTCGGATAGTCCTCGTGTATATACCAGGCGGCCTCCTGCACCTCCTGGGCGCGGGCCTTCTCTTCGAAATCGCGAGAGTCTATGCTGATGGGAAACGCCCCCGCGCGGACAGTTCCGTGGCAGGTGCGAATGGTGGTGATGTTGCGACCGACATCCACATCGGCGTCGGATATGAACTGGCGGACACAGGCGGCGAAATTGCGCAGGTCCCGCTGTGTCTGGAAGCCGATCAAATCGTTGGAGAGCATTCCGCGGATGATTTGCTCTCTCCAGGGAAGGCGGGCGAAAAGATCGGGGCCGGGGAACGGGATATGCAGGAACCACGCAATGGGATTCTTGACGCCCAGCTTGCGGAGTTCCTCCCCCACCAGGATCAACTGGTAGTCATTCACCCAGATCACGTTGCCGGGCTCGACGGTCTTGGCCACCACCTCGGCGAAGATCCGATTGGATTCCTCGTAGGCCAGCCACTTGTCCTGCTCGAAGCGCGCGTGCCCCAGCAGGTCGTGAAACAGCGGCCACAGCGTCTCGTTGGAGAAGCCGTAGTAGAATCCATCCACAAGCCGGTCGCTCAATTCCACCGGGACAAACTGGCAACCGAGTTCGGCACCCAGCTTGCCAAGGAGTTCGCCCAGCGGGGCGCCCTCGGCAGTGCCCGGCCAGCCGACCCAGCCGCCGCCGTATTCCGCCAGGATCGGGCGCAGCGCCGTGATTAAACCCCCGGAAGCCGGCATCACGTCCCAGTTTCCGTCCGCTTCGTTGCGAACGACGATCGGCAATCGATTCGACACGATTAGCATTGGCCGATTCATGATGCTGCTCCTTGCAGGGCGGCATGCCACCCGCCTAGAAATTGAGCGATGCCTTCGGGCATGGAGATGCGTGCATCGGCGAGCGTCTCGCGGGGCTCGTTGCGAACCAGAAGGCAGAGACCGCGCCCCTTCAGGGCTCGAAAACCATCTTCGTCCGTCAGGTCATCGCCGAGAAAGGCGACGGCATCGTATTCCCTGCCATAACATGCCAGCAGGTCCTCCACCGCATCGCCCTTGGTCCTCCCCGGCGCGCATAGCTCGATGCCACCGTCGAAGTCCTTAAGCAGAAGCTCACCGTCTATGGCGAGCGGGGCCCACGCGCGCCGGACTTGTTCCTCGATTGCCGCGACGCTTGGCGACGCGAGGGCCCGACAGTGAAAAGTCACACAGCCCGTCTTGGTTTCCAGCGCCTCGACGGGCAGAATCCGGCTGGCGACCGCGGCTGCATGTCCGAGTGCGGCGGAGGCGGCCGGCGACACGCCGACAATCGCCAGGCGGCCAGCCAGATCCAAATGCTCGCGCCCGTGGCATCCCCAAATCTCGACGGGGGTGCGCAGCCCGGATACGAGGACGAGTTCGCGGCAAGGACGCCCTGTGACAAATACGATGCGGGTTCCCTTCTGGGCGAGGAGGCGCTCGATCAGTTCTCCAAGGCCGTCGGCCGGCTGGGCGGCATGCCGATGAGGCACAAAAGGGGCTATGGTCCCGTCGTAGTCGAGCAGGAGAAGTCCGCGATTCTTCCGCGCAAGGAGATCGAGAAAACACTCGATCGGATCACTTCCGTCCATCATGGGCGGGATCATGTCTTGGCCACTGTGCATCATCCAACCCAAAAGATCCATAATTTTGGCGCCCACGGCGGCGCGGCCCCGCGCGTTCGCATTGACCCCGCCGGGCCGGACCCTTGCACTCGCCTCCGAACCCATTCCATCTCTCGCGTATCCCCGGGAGCATTGAGGCACAACCATGTCCGTCATCGTCATCTTTCAGAACAAGCCCACTCCGCTGTCGCTGCTCGAAATCTCCGAAACGCTGGAGGGGCTCCTTGGCCTTCCCGTCACCCTTGCCAAGGACGGCAAGCCCGTTAAGCTGGAGGATTATCCCGGGCGCGACCAGCCGCTCAAGGAGGGCGCCCTGTGGGTTGCGCTTCCCGAGCTGGAGGAGGACGAAGGCGACCCGATCCTGGACTACGCCGCGATTCCCCGCGGCGACCGCGACGACGCGATCAAGGAGCTGGTGGCCCAGATGGTCGAGCAGGACCCCTCCCTCGCCCCCATCGTGACGAAGAACGCCCTCGACATCATCATCACCTTCGAAGGCAGCGCGGCCTCCGTCGAGGCGGGCTGTGCCGTGGCCTACGCCGTCGCCGCCGCCGCCGAGTCGGGTGTCCTTCTCCTCGATGGTCCCGACGAGGGCGAGTTCGAGGAAGATGGCGAGGACGACGAAGAGCAGGAGGGCGCCGAAGACGAAGGCGGCGAGACCGTCTGGTTCCCCGACGCCGAGTCCTTCGCCGATTTCGTGTTCAACGAAGACGACGAGGAAGAGTGAGTAGCAGGGATGAGGGATGAGGGATTGGGGGCCGGTGTCTCGGATGACACCGGCCCTTTTTCGTTCCTCCTATTCGTCCCCTCGGTCCTACCCGACCGATGGGACTTGTTTAGCTGAGAAGGGGCGGTAAACCACGCAGCGTATATACGTGGCGCAGTTGCCGTTCATGCCTCATCCCTCCTACCCCATCCATTCAGTTAGTTGTACCCGGTAAGCACGGCGATCGTGAGCGTGACCATGCTGAACAGGAACAGGAGGCCCATGAAGGGGAGAACCCAGAGGGCCCACGTTTCCCAGCGGATGCGTGCGATGCCGAGGACCGACATGGTGACGGCGGATGTCGGAATGATGAGGTTCCCGAAGCCGTCACCGAACTGGAAGGCGAGCACGGAGGTCTGGCGCGTGACGCCGAGCAGATCGGACAACGGCGCGACGATGGGCATGGTCATGGCGGCCTGGCCGCTGCCGGAGGGGACGAAGAAGTTGAGCGCGCTCTGGAGCAGGAACATCAGATTCGCGGCGACGACGCTATGGGTGCCCTCCAGGGAGGAGGCGATCCAGTTGAGGATCGTGTCGAGGATCATGCCGTCCTCCATGACCTTGAGGATGCCGGCGCTGAAGGCGACGATGAGCGCGGCGGGGGCGAGTTCGGAGGCGCCCTTCATGAAAGCGGAGGCGCCGCGTTCGAATCCGAGCCCGCCAAAAACCGCGGAGAGAATCCCCAGGCAAAGAAAGGCCGCGCTCAGCTCGTTGAGGTACCAGCCCTTGGCGGTGACGCCCCAGATGATGAGGGCCACCGTGGCGGCGAGCGACGCGAGCACAAGCCAGTCGCCGGCGCGCATTCCCTTGGAGCCTTGCGCGTGGGAGACAGCGGTGGCCTCCGCCATCAGGAGGCGGTCGTTCTCGTAGGTCGGC
This sequence comes from Candidatus Sumerlaeia bacterium, assembly GCA_038208905.1. Lineage (GTDB taxonomy): Bacteria > Sumerlaeota > Sumerlaeia > SLMS01 > SLMS01 > JBBQYG01. Next base: position 15,500 of record JBBQYG010000018.1, read on the forward strand.
GAAAGTTCGGGCTTGGCCTTAACGCGGGCGGCCCACCACAGCGCATAGACAATGCCGAGCGCCGTGACGGAAATCCACACCCAGACGCGAAAGTTTGTGCCGCTGAGTGGCGCCAATTCCGCGATGCCCTGGGCGATCTGAAGCGTGAAGGGGTTGAAGAACGCGCCGGCGAATCCGAGGCCGGCGGCGACCCAGCTCATCATCAGGCCGGTGATGGAATCGTAGCCGAGGCGAATCGCCAGCGGGATCGTGATCATGACAAAGGGGATAACCTCCTCGCTCATGCCGAAGATCGCGCCGCCGGCGCTGAACAGGATCATTAGCGCGGGAATCACGAGCCAAGGGGCGCCACCCTTCTCCAGCGCGCGGACGGCCTCCAGCAGCGCGTTGTCGATGGCGCCCGTGGCGAGCAGCATTCCAAAGGCTCCGCCAATCAGGAGGATGAACGCGATGATGTCGGCCTTGTCCTGAAAGCCGCGGAGCGGAGCGGCAAGCACTTGCGCAACCACCGCGACAGCGACCTCCAGAATGTTGCCCTCGGTTTCGCGCACGGCGGGCTTGTAGGTTCCCGCCACGACCACGGTGCGCTTCTCGGTGACGTGCACGGTGAGCTGGATGGTCTCTCCCGGGGTCAGCGTCGAGACCGGCTGGCCATCCTTTAGAATCCCCTTGGCCGTGGTGGCGTCGTCGCCCTTTGCGACGATGGTATCGATGGTATCGCCTTCGGCTACCACCAAGTCGATGGTCTGGATCCCCGACTTCTTGATCTCGCGCTGCTCGCGGTCGAACTTGCCCGCGGGCAGGATTCTTCCCGCGATGGCGGCGAGCAGCAGGATGATGAGAAGGATCACGAGCGTGGGGGGCATCCGCAGGGCGGATTGCGGCTCGGCGGGGGCAGCTTCGGGAGTCACGTGTGGGCTTCCTTCGTCGGCGGGGAGTAGCGCGGCGGCGAGAATGGAAGCAAGATTGAGCGGGCATTGGCCCGTGGCGTCAAGAACCGTGCAATGAATCGCGAATCAACGGATTCCTTGGATTGGTCTGAAGATTTCGACCAGCGACGCACCTACTTGACCGGCGCGTTGTCGATTTCCTGCTTGGAGAGTTCCGCGAGACTGATGGAGAAACGAACGCGCATCGAGGGGTCCATCGGCGCGACGAACTGGAGCACGCCGCCATCGGTGCTGCGGAAGGAGCGGCGTGCGGAGACTTGGGCGTGGATGGGGCCGGTGCGCGTGCGAACGGCGACGCCGCTAAAGTTCGCGTTGGTCGTCCCCGTGGTGGCGCCGTCGTCGGTGCGGACGCGGAGCATGGCGAGGGCGGTGCCATTCTCGGTCGTATTGAACTCGGCAAGGGCCGTGTTGGGACCGGTGAGGGTGATAGTCATGTCGCAACCGGCACCCGTGTACTTGATGCTGGTGGGAGTCTTATTGGCGAGAGTCATGCGCATGGGCCTCTCGCCGGAGATGGGCCGCGCCTCGAAGGACACGGCGGCCGCAAAGCCATCGATGCTAAAGGCGCCTTGGCGGGACTCCGTCACCAAAGTAAGGGATGACGTGGTGACGCCAGTACCGTCGGAGAGCGTCCAGCGCTCGCCCGCCTTCCAAGCGGCGTCCTGCGCCGAGGCGAAGCCGAAGAGGCCGCCGAAAAGCGCCAGTATTGCCCATCGAGAGAACGCCGAGTGAACCATGCGAGCAACTCCTCCATATCAAGGCGGAAGGAACGGCGACTTCTTGTTTCGACTAGGCCAGCAGATTTGGCCCCGGATTGCCGGGTGTCAATCCGTTGCTAATCGGCGGCCTTGCCGCCAAACCAGTGCTCCCACAAGGCGATGGCATATGCCCGGCCCACGGCGCGATGGCGGTCGGGGTCCAGCCAGGTGTCGGCGGCGGGCCCGTGGGTCACGTCGCCATAGCCGCCCTCGGGGATCATCGCGAGCACGCCATACTGGCCGCGGATGTGGTGATAGCTGATGCCATCGGCCTCATGCCAGACGGCGCCCTTGCCAGGCAGGAAGTCGGGTGAGTGGCGGGCGACGTTGGCGAGGAACCGTGTGAGGTCCCCGTAGTACTTGCCGCGCCGCTTGTAGTTCTCGGGCTCCAGCCCGTGCCCCGAGTGGAAGGCGTAGTGCTCGTGGGCGGACGAGTCCGCGTGAAAGTCGATGAATACGTCGAACGGATTGCCATACCGCGTGGAGGTGGCGATGGCCTGGGTGACCGCCTGAATCTCCGGCGAAGTCTCCGCGCTGGGGCTGTGCCACACCCGGTTGAGGTTCACGCCCTTGGAATTGAGGCGATAGTGGCCGCGGAACACGCCGTCGGGGTTGATCATGGGGACAACGCTGAGGACCGAGTGGAGGCGAAGCACCTCCGCGCGATTGTCGGCGGAGAGCACGAAGTCCATGAACCCTTCGAGCATGAAGGAAGCGGGGGATTCGGCGCTGTGCTGACGGGCGCAAATCCACGCGCCGTGCTTGCCGACGCCGGTTGCGCTGCCGTCGGTGACGCGAAGGAGTTCGATGTCGCGCCCATCGACGCTCCTGCCGATGGAGAGCGTGGTGACGTTACGGTGGGTGGACCAAGTCGCAATCTTGCGGCAGGCCTCGGTGTAGGTGTAGGGATAGTGGTAGGCGACCAGGAAGCGGGGGCTATCGACCTTCACCTCGAAGGAGAAGACGTTGCGTTCGCGGTCGTGGAGGCCGGGCTTGTCGATGCGGCTCCACGTCTTGCCGCCGTCGTTGGACACGACGGGGCGGCAACGGTCAAAGTGGGAGGGTACGGATGTCGCCTGGGTCTCGAGGAGTTGAAGGGTGAGCGTGCGTCCCTGGGCACCCTCGATGGCGAAGTAGAACCACTGGCGGACGCCAGCCTCGCCCTCGGGAAGCAGCTCGAATGTGTAGGAGTTCTCCCCCGCCAAGGAGAAGAACCGCCCATTGCCGCCCTCGAAGGCGGAGTCGAACTTCAATTCATCGTTAGCCATGTCATCATGAGGGAGGGGCCGGGTTGTGTGGGGCAACCCGGCTCTTCGCCTCGGATCACTTTTTTTCGGCTTCCGGCGGGGGAATCTGGTTGGAGGGGTCGGGCATCCCCTCGGTTAAGCCGTATGCCTTGATGACCGTCTTGGTGTAGAGCCCAAGGACCGAGATCGTCTGGGCGTCGGCATAGACGACGTCCCTGAATTCGCCCTCGCGGATGGCCCTTTCGCCCGAGATGTTCCCCCATCCCACGCTCAAGATGCGGGAACTGGCGGGGATGCCGGGAATATTGGCGGCCAATCGGTAGGAGCGGACACGGGTTTCCTTGAGGTCGTCGGTGATGATGAGCGGCTTGGGTGGCCCCTGTGAGCGCGGGCGCACACGGAAGGGCGTCGTTGTGTTCTCATAGATCATGGCCATTGGGAGCCCAATGCCGGTGCGCTCGCACCCACCGAGTAGCAGCGGGGCAAAGGCCAGAGCGGCCAACGCCATGATCCGGCGACTTGCGGAGGTCATGGCGCTCACTCCCCGTAAACGATGGTGGTGTAGCGCTGATAGACGAGGAGATAGTTGAGCGCGCGGTAGTCCGTGTGGCGGACTTCCGTGATGCCGCCATCGCGAAGCGCGGCGCCCAGCCCCGAATCACCCCAGCCAACCAGAAACAGGATGTTATGGGCCGATGCCTGGCCTACTTTGGTGCCGGGCTTGGCGCCCGGGAACAGGGGAGCCTTCTGGTCGGTGAACAGAATGCCGCGCGGCGGAACCACCGGCGCGAAAATGCAGCCCGATAGCATCGCGACGGCGGCGAGGGTTCCGGCGCACTTCAGGGCAAGCGAGGTCTTCATAGGGGCTACCTTGGGAGAAAAGTGGCACTGCCGGGAGGGGCGGCGCCCGCCAGAATGCCAGCAATGCTTCGGCCAATCCCCCGCCACGGCGGGAGGGTAATCAGACGATAGCTAAATCTCCTTTTTTTGCCTTGCGTTTCTTGCGCTTTCCAGCATGCCTCATCATATGTCGGACCATCCTGATTCCCGCGTGAAGGAGTCGTTCAGATGCGATTTCGCCCTATGATCAAGCCGGCCCTCGCCGTGCTCGCCATGCTGTCCGTGGCCGCCCACCTTGTGGGCTGCACCGCCCTTGCCAAGGCTCCTCCCGCAAACGGGCATCTTGTGATCGTTGGCGGCGCGCTGAAGGAAACGAATCAGGAAGTCTATGGGCGAATCGCCTCCCTGGCCGGGCAGGGAAAAATCGGCGTTGTTCCAACGGCGACCGGCGTTCCGGAGGAGTCGATTCCCGGGGCCGTGGGCCGCATCGAGAAGCACACCGGCGAAGGGGGCACGGTGGTAGTGGATATCCGTTTCGACCACCCGGAGGAGGCCGCCAACCCCAGGTGGGAAAAGGCGATCGACGATTCGAGCGGGCTGTTCTTCCTGGGTGGCGATCAGTCCCGCATCCTCAACGCGTTCCGGCCCGAGTCGGGCGACACGATCAGCTATGCGGCCTGCATGAGGTTGCTTGACCGCGGCGGGTTCATATCGGGCACCTCCGCCGGCGCGGCGATGATGAGCGACCCGATGATCCAGGGCGGCTCCAGCACCGCGGCCCTCAAGATGGGCGTCACCGATGTCGTCAGCGAGGACGACAGCAACGGAGTAAAGATTGGGAAGGGCATGGGATTCTTCCCCTATGGCCTGACGGACCAGCATTTCCTGGAGCGCGGGCGGCTGGGACGGCTGGTGGTGGCTCTGGACAAGACGGGTCAGAGGTTCGGGTATGGCATCGCGGAAGACCGCGCGCTGCTGGTCGATCTCTCCAAGCATGAGCTTGCGGGCCTCGGAGGGGCGCGAGCGGTGCTGGTCGTGGACATGGGGTCGGTGAAGCGCGAGGGGAAGGCATTCCACAATATCCGCCTTTCGCTCCTGAACAGCGGCGACGCGGTGGACTCCGGGACGGGGGCGGTGACTCCCGCGGCGGGGCAGACCCCACACGTGATTCCGTCGGATTCCGGCGCCAAGGAGCTGACGGCGGACGACGCATGGGCCAGCCAAGCGATCCCCGATCTGATGACGGGACTGGTTACGACGGGCGTGGCGCGGGCCGTCGCTCTCGATCCGAACTTCGAAGTCATCCTGATGCTCGACAACAAGGTCCGCGCGTGGGTCGGCAACGGCGACGCCGCCAAGACGCCGACGATCGCGCACATGCGCATGGACATCGTTCCGCGCGCCGCCGAAACCGCCTCGGCCGTGGCGAGGTAATCGACGATGAGGATTGCCACCGCACTCGCCGCCGCGCTGGGACTCTCCGCGTGGGCGCCGACGTTCGTCAGCGCGGGCGCGTGGAGCCACACGCGCTATGAACTGCTCCCCCCCGCCACGCAGAGCTTTCGCGTGGACTATCGCCTGACGGTGACGACGCCGGGCCAGGCGCAGTACTTCAACATCATCCGCCCCGGCAGCGAATGCAGCGACATCGAGGTCCACGACGAGGCCACGGGCGAGTTGCTGGAGCACACGGTGATCGACGGCCCCGCGGCCATCGCCGCCGGCCATGCGAAGGCAAGGGCGGAAGCCTCGTATATACAGATTCCCCTTCCCCAGCCGGTGCCGGAGCGCGGCGAGGCGCGGCTGCGCATCGGCAAGACCTACAAGGACGCGGCATGCTACTTCCGCGAGGGGGAGCGCATCGTCTTCGACCGCCCCCTGACCGTGGAGCGCAACACCGTGGTCCTGCCGCCGCACTACGAGGTTGTGGGGTGCAGCGTTCCCGCGCAGATCGGCGTGGACGACGATGGCCGCGTCAGCATCTCGATGATCAACCACAGCCCGGCGCCGCTGCCGGTGAGGATTGTGGGCCGTCCGCTGCCGGGAAGCCTGTGGAAGAGCGGCGCGCCGCTGGAATCCTCGGCGGGATCGGGGCCCACGTCGAGCGCGCACGACTTCGAGCCGCGGGCGCAGGACTCGCGCGACATCGTGTATTTCCCGCGCGAGCCCGGGACCGGCGTGTTCGACCTTTTTCACGATGTGACCGTGACCAAGGCGGGCCAGGGCGCTTACCTCAACTGGGTGCGCAAGGGGAGCGAGGTGTCGTCTCCCCACGGGTGGAATCTGAACACCGGCGCGCCGCTGCGCACGGAGATCTACCGCGGCGCGAAGGAAATCACCGACGCGGGATATGGCGAAGGCCGCGAGATCGCCGAGGGGACGGAGCTGGTTGCGTTCATGTTCGATCCCGTCCCACCCGGCGGAAGCGTCCGCATCCGCGCGGAGGAAACCTATACGGACCCGGCGCGCTATCGCGTGGAGGGCGGCGAACTGGTGTGGCACCGCGCCTTTGGCCGCTCGCGCAACGCGGTGGTGCTCCCCGCCGGGTGGTATCCCGTGGCGTCGAGCATGCCGGCCACGGTGGCGCTGGACGAGCAGGGCCGCGTCCGCCTGGACTACATGAACGACCGCGCGGATTCGCTGGACGTGTATCTGCGCGCCCGCCACCGAGACAAGCCGGAGGCCTATCGCGTGGATGGTTCGCCGGTGCCGCCGCTTGAAGTGTACTCGGAAAAGCAGATCGAGCGGGAGGACAACCTCCACAAGGCCCGGGCCGCATTTGATGCGAAGCCAGACGACCCCGCGGCGGGAATCTCCCTCGCGCGGCATCTGGCGTGGTACGGCCGCTATCACGACGCCATCGCCGTCTATACGAAGTTGATCGGGAAGGATCCCACCAACTTCCGCGCGTTCCGGCACCGCGGGCATCGTTATCTGACGCTGCGCCAGTTCGAGAAGGGCGTGGCCGATCTGGCGGAATCGGGGCGCTTGATCGAGGCGAATTGGGCCACCATCCAGAACGAGCCGACCGCCGAGGGCGACGACACGGCGGAGCAGTATCGCTGGTCGATCTGGTATCACCTGGCCCTCGGGCAGTTCTTTGCCCGCGACTTTGCAGGGGCGGAGGCGTCGTTCCGCAAGACGCTGGAGTTCTCTCCCAGTCCCGACAAGTCGGCGGCGGCGTCCTACTGGCTCTCCAACACGCTGGGCCGACTGGGCCGCGCGGAGGAGGGCGTGGCGCTCTCCAAGCCCTTCGTCCCGGGCATGGATATACAGAGCAACCTTTCCTACTACGAGCTGATGCTCTACAACAACGGCGCCCGCACGCTGGCGGAGACGCTGGACATCACCAACCCGGCGGCGCCGCGTTTCCCGACGCTGGGCTTTGGCATCGCCAACCGCTTCCTCTTCGACGGCAAGAAGGAGGAGGCCGCGGAGCTGTATCGGCGCATCGTGAGCGAGACCGACTGGCTGGGCTTTGGGCACATTGGGTCGGAAGTGGAGTTGCACGCGATGGGGGAGAAGCTCGCGCCATGATGCGAACGCTTGCCATCGCGGTGCTGGCGCTCGCCGCGGGACTGGTCTCCTCCTGCGCCGGGAAGGGCCCCTCGTCCTTCGTCCGTATTCCCGCCGGCACGTTCCTGATGGGCTCGGCGGAGACGGAGCCGCTACGCAAGGCGGACGAGGGCCCACAGACGACGGTGACGATTACCCGCGACTTCATGTTGGCGACGGCGCCGGTGACGGTGGGCGAGTTCCGGGCGTTTGCGGATAACACGGGCTACAAGTCCGTGGCGGAGGTCGAGGGCTGGTCCCACGACTACACCGACGATGGCATCAAGGAAATTCCCGGGCGGAGTTGGCGCAATCCCGGCTTCCCCCAGGGCGACGATCACCCGGTGGTGTGCATTCACTGGCGCGACATCGTGGCATACTGCGACTGGATGTCCGGCAAGGCGAAGCAAACCGTGCGGCTTCCCACGGAGGCCGAGTGGGAATACGCCTGCCGGGCGGGGACCACGACGGCCTATTGGTGGGGAGACGACGTTGCGGGCGGCGAGGGGAAGGCGAACTTCGCCGACGCCAGCGCCAGCCGTGTCTATACAGCGTGGAATCCGCCCGAAGTGCCGTGGGACGATGGCTACGTCTATACATCGCCGGTTCGCGCCTTTGCGCCGAATCCGTGGAGGCTGTATGACATGCACGGCAACGTGTGGGAGTGGTGCTCCGACATCTATGGCGGCCCCCATCCCGGCGGCGACGCGACGGACCCGACGGGCGCGGCGGAGGGCGATCATCACCTGAGGCGCGGGGGCTCCTGGTACAAGGGCCTTGGCACGGCGCGGTCCGCCAATCGCGGCCGCAGCCAGAACGACTTCCGAGTGAACAATCGCGGCTTCCGCGTCGTGATGGAAACACCCAGCAAAAAGGACCAGAAGAGCCCATGACTTTCCCTATCATCCGCAACGCAGTGATTGCGGCACTACTATTAGGAGGATGCGCCAAGGCGCCGACCATGGATCAGAACGGAAACGGAACAGCAGCCCACCGCAAGGAATGGGCGATCGCCATCCACGGCGGCTCGGGAACGATGCGGCGCGATGCGGGGCCGGAGCGCGAGCGCGAGTACCTGGACGCGCTCGATAGCGCCCTAACCATCGGGCGCAACGTTCTGGCGGCGGGCGGCACCAGTGTGGACGCGGTGGAGGCCGTTGTCCGGCACATGGAGGACAACCCGCTGTTCAACGCGGGGCGCGGGGCGGCCTACAACCGCGATGGCATGCACGAGCTGGACGCGGCGATCATGGTGGGCGACACCAAGAAGTCGGGCGCCGTGGCCGCCGTGCGCGAGGTGCGCAATCCGGTCACACTGGCGCGCTTCGTCATGGACAGCACCATGCACTCGCTGATGGCGGGACGCGGCGCGGAGGAGCTTGCCGACACCGCCGGCATCGAGCGCGTTCCCGATGACTATTTCCACACCTCGATGCGCGAGGAGCGCTGGCTGGAGGAGAACGGCCGCGGCACCGTGAGCGCGGAGGCCGGCGAGGTGGAGCCCGACGATGCGTCCCTTGACAACAGGATGGGCACCGTGGGCGCGGTGGCGCTCGACCGCTTCGGCAATGTGGCCGCGGCCACTTCGACGGGCGGGCTCACCAACAAGCTCCCGGGCCGCGTGGGCGACTCGCCTCTGATCGGCATCGGCACCTACGCCGACAACGCCAGTTGCGCGGTTTCGTGTACGGGCCACGGCGAGGAATTCATCCGCCAGACGGTCGCCTTCCGCATCGCCGCCCTCATGGAACTCAAGGGCGAGAGCCTCGACACCGCCGTCACCACCGTCGTTGATACGAAGCTCCGCCAAGGCACCGGCGGCGTGATCGCGGTGGACGCCAAGGGGAACCTCTCCCTCGAGTTCAACACCCGCGGCATGTACCGCGGCGCGGCGGATTCCGACGGGCGATTCGAGACGGCGATCTGGGCGAAAGAGTAACCCCTCGAGAACGCCATTCTCCTGAATGGCGGTGGGCCGGGTGGCTCTCTGGTAGTCAGGATGCCGCGTCGCGGTCGAACGACGCCATTCGGGAGATTGGCGCGCCCATAGCGATGTCGCTAAAAATGAAGACGGCGCCGGAGCCGCGTGGGCCCCGGCGCCGAAGGAAGGGGAGGGCTTAGTTGAAGATGGACCAGTCGGCGACAGAGGCGAATGTGTTGGTAGCCTTCGGCGTTGCCTCGGGCCCAACCTCATTGAGCGGCGGAAGCGGATACGATGCCCAAGTGGCCGCGCCATCGGGGAATCGTCCAGCGCCGTACGGCGAATCCTCGAAGGGAGCGACCGCATTCTGGAAGGAATCGACGACCTTCTCATTCTGGGTGGGGAAGAACTCGGGATCGGTCGTGCCGTCCGTGAACTGAACGGAGTCTATGATGAGCGTGCCGTTGGAGAATTCGTCGCTAATGGGAGGAACCGCGTCGAAATCGTACCCCGCGGCACCGGCAAGGAATCCCGGGGGGAGGTCAGTGGTATTGACAAGAAGGGTCTGATGGTACTGCCCGCGAAAGCTGAGGGTGAGAAGTGCGTCAGGCTCCGGCTGTGGTGGTGTCATCAGCATGTTGAAGTCGTCATAGAGGGTATTGGCGATCAGGTAGTAGTTGCCGGTCGCGTTGCCAGTCAAATTGATGGCCGAAACGGCAATGCCTGTTGACGAGCGGATGTTGAGGACGGTGAGCCCATTCACTGAGGCGTTAGGCGTGGGATTGTACAACTCGATGAAATTGACATTGGTCCCCGTTGTTTCTGTCACTATCTCGTTGATAACCCACTGCGCGGATGCTGTCCCCGCGGACAGTGCGAGGGCGGCGACTGCGGTCAAAGTCTTGAAAAGCTTCATGGTCACTTTCTCTCTTTCTGAGGGTTGCGATCGGTAGAGGGTGGGGGGCGATTGCGTCGGTCTCGTCATGGCTCCCATAGGGGGGCGGTTTGGATCTCTAGGCGCGTTGCGCCGCAAGCGGCAGCGGGGCGAGGCTGTTCTGGCCCTTGCGCAGGTATTGGTCGTAGTCGTGCAGGATGATGGACTTAGGCTGGGTGCCTTCCCCGCAGGCGATGCCGAGGGACACCATCATGGCGACAAGGGCCTCGGCGTCGGCGATGGAAACGGCCTCGGGGGCGATCGTCCGCTTGGCGAGGTCCTGGTTGTGGTAGTTGCGGACGGGGATGCAGACGCCTCCGGCGCGGAGCCCAGCGCGGGCGACGGGGGTCGCCTCGCAGGTGCCGCGATCCATCAGCGCGCGCCGCGCATTGATGCCATTGGCGTCGGTCAGGCCGGCGAGCAGGTCAACAATGCCGCCGTCGAACGTCGTCGAGCGGTCTCCGCAGCGGATGATGGCGCCGCCGCCGAGGCTGACGCCGGGGGTTTCCCCGCTGGTCTCCACGGAGAGATAGAGCGTGTCGGGGCCGAGGCCCGCGGGAAGCTCCTCGGAAAGCAGGCAGAGCAGGCCACAGAAGCCGGCCTCCTCCGCCCGGGTGAAGATGACGGTGTAGTCGAGCTGGGTGGCGTCGGACGCGGAAAGACGGCGGAGCGATTCCACCAGGGCCGCGCACCCCGCGAGGTCGTCGCAGACGCGGGCGCGGAGGAATCCGTCCTCGCCCGCCTCGAACACGGGAACGTCCCACATGGCGAGGACAGTGCCCTCCGGCGACTCCGCCGCCTCCACGGTGACGCGGCGGGCGCCGATCTCTGGAAGCTCCTCGGTGGTCTCCAGAATGCGGGCACTGATCCCCGTGTCGTCCGCCGAGCGGAACAGGCGTATGTACGATCCGGCGAAGAACTCCGTGGCGACACGGCCCTCGAAGAGCATCTCGAAGACGCGGTCGGTGCCGGAGTGGGGATAGGCCCCCTCCGGCAGGATGAATCCGGGATGATCGAGGTGGGCGATGAAGGCGACGGGGGAGCCGTGAGTCTCGCCTCGCGAGATTCGGGCGAGGCGGTTTCCGAAGCGGTCAACGGTGACCCTGACCCCAGGGATTGCCGCCAGCAGGCGGTCGAGCGCCTCGCACATCCACTGCTCCCGGAAGGGGGCGGTGGGCACTTGGATGAGGGCGCGGGCCGTGGCGAGGAATGAAGAAGTCAATGGCGGGCTCCGGGGAGGGAAAAAGGTGGGATGAGGGCGTGTGTGGCACGCCCCCATCCCCGCGTAGTTCGTCGCGCGGGACGGGATTACGGGGCGAGGGTGCCTTCGCCTTCGCGCTGCGAGCGGACAATGTCGCCGTCGGAGATGGTGCCGTTGGTTGCGTCATAGGGCATGTTGACGCTGTGGGTGGCGCCGCGGATGGGGTGGTCGATCAGGTTACGCCTTTCGTCGGGGCCGAGGGAGGAAAGGATCCACATGCCCTGAACTTCGCGGGCGGCGATGGCACTGGCGGTGGTGGGTGCAAAGGAGACCCGGCGGCCGTCATAGTTGTTCTGGTAGTAGTAGCGGCGCCCGGCGTTCGGATCGCCATCGGGATCGAAGGGGGCGCCGGTGGGGTCGTCGGAGTACGATACGATGTTTCCCGTGCGCGTGAAGCACTGGAAGTCACCCAGCGTCTTGGCCGTGAAGATGTCTTGCAGATTGGAGGAGGAAATATAGGCAACCGGGGAGCTGATGTTGTTTGGCAGGACACGCAGGACGCCGGCATCGCCGCCGCCACAGAACGGAGTCGGAGGATACTGGGTCCAGTCGATGCGATAGGATTCCAGCGCGGTGGCGACGGTGCGTAGGTCGGACTTGACGCGGGAAATCTTCGACCGCGTCTGTGCCTCCAGGAAGTTCGGCACGGCGATGGCCGCGAGGATGGCGATGATCGCGACGACGATCAGCAGCTCGATCAGCGTGAAGCCGCGGCGGCGGGGTGAGGGGGGACCAGATGCTTTCATGTGACTGTTTCTCCGGGAGTACTGGGGGTGGACTGAGCTTCAAGGCTGGCCCGTGGCGGGTCACCAAGAATAAGTGGCATCCTAATGACGACTCGGTGGTTTCGCAAGTTGCCGCCCTTTGGTCATAAAAAAAGTTCCTTGGTTCCGGGCGGTCCAAACCCGAATGTGGCCGTCCAAGTGGCGGGCACGTGGATTTCCGGAGGAATTCGCCGCCATGGGAACGCCGATCTCCCCGTCGGCGGCGGGGGGATCGGGCGGTGACGGGATGCAGGAAGCTGGGCGTGATGGTCATCAGGAAGCCGCGTTCTGGGCGAACGACGCCCAACGGGAGTTTGGCGTTCCCAGAGGGCGGCGATTCTACTTGCGACGATGCGGCAGCGACGCAAAGCCTCGGCGAATCGTTGCCGTGCGGTCACACGAAGGCCAAACAAAGCAGACCTTCGATCAATGTGGCACCATCTTGGTTTATCGTGAAAGGCCCTCGCCATGGAAGTTGCCTCTGCACCCAAGCCTGCCATGCGGGAGCCCACGCTGCTGGAGGCGCTGATCCCCGTTGTGGCGATGGGCTTCTTTGTGGGCGTGGGCTATGCCGTGATGGGGATCCGGATCGAGCTGCTGCTGCTGGCCTCGGCGGCGGTGACGGCGGCGATCGCGTGGCGGCTTGGGATGACGTGGGAGCTGATGCAGCAGGGCATCGTGGAGAGCATCGGCAAGGCGATGCCGGCGATCCTGATCGTCATCGTGGTGGGGGCGCTGATCGCCTCGTGGCTGATCAGCGGAACGATCCCGACGATTGTGTACTATGGGCTGAAGATGATATCGCCCTCATGGTTTCTGGCGACGGCGTGCATTCTGTGCAGCCTGGTCTCCATGATCATTGGAACATCGTGGGGAACGATCGGCACGGTGGGCGTGGCGCTGATGGGCATTGCGGAGGGGCTTGGGGTCAGCTCAGCCCAGACGGCGGGCGCGGTGGTGGCGGGTGCCTATTTCGGCGACAAGCTGTCGCCCTTCTCCGACACCACAAACCTCGCGCCGATCGCCGCAAAGTCCAACCTGTATGACCATATCGGGCACATGCTGTGGACGACGATGCCTGCCTGGGTCATCGGCATGGTGGTGTATGTGATTGTGGGCCGCGGACACGGGGGGGCGGTCACGTCGAAGGACGTTGCGGATCTTTCCGCCGCGTTGGAGGCCAACTTTCACCTGAGCCCGATCCTGCTGCTGCCCGCCGCGATCGCCTTGGGTGCCGCGGTACTAAAGAAGCCGGTCATACCCGGCATGCTTCTGTCGATCGTGGTGGCGCTGGTCATGGCGCTGACGATGCAGAACCTGGGCGAGTCGGTGCTGGGGAAGCCCTCCGCATCGGAGGCGACGCACCCGACGTGGGTACGCGCGGCGCGCACGCTGGTCTTTGGCGTGACGCCGGCAACGGACAGCACCTCGCTGAACCGAATCCTGGCGCGCGGCGGCATGGAATCGATGATGGGGACCACGCTGATCGCGATTTGCGCATTCGCGTTTGCTGGCATCGCGACGCGGGCGGGCATGATGATGGTGATCGTCCACGCCCTGAGCCGGATCGCGCGCACCACGGGTCAGTTGGTGGCCGCCACGGTGGCCGCCTGCCTCACGGTGGCGGGCATCACGGGAAATTCGTATCTGGCGATCCTGATTCCCGGCGAGTTGTTTGCGAAGGCCTACAAGGAGCGCGGCCTCGCGGCCAAGAATCTCTCCCGAACCACCGAGGACTCGGGCACGGTGGTGGTGCCGTTGATTCCGTGGAGCATCTCCGCCGCGTTCATCGGCGACACGTTGCATGTGTCGGCCATACACTATGCGCCGTGGGCGATTCTTTGCTATCTTGGGTTCATGTTTGCCCTGGTGTATGGCTTCACGGGCTTTACGATCGCACCGCTCAAGCGCGAGGACGAAACACTGCCGGGGAGCTAAGCCCCCGGCGCGCCGAGGAATCGGGCTAACCCGGCGGCGCCCACAGGCTAGGGGGCATTGACCTTGACACGAGCGCCGCGTGCCCACAGAAGGGCGCGGCCTCGCGGGAGGCAATGCGCCGGAGCCATACCCATCCACCGTGGCAAAGCACTGACATTGGCTTGGTTAACGGATGACAAAGCGGGCTGCCGACTGACGGTTTACGTTCAGCCGAGGGCCCGGAAGACGGCGTTTTCCGGGATGCACGGCGACGCCGTGAAGATCGCGCTCGATGCGCCCCCGGTGGACGGCAAGGCCAACGAGGCGCTGACCCGCTTTCTTGCCGTGGCGGCGGGGCTCCCACAATCTCGCGTTCACCTGACCCAGGGGCTGAAGTCTCGGCTCAAGATCGTGCAGTTTGACTCCCTCGCGGCGGCGGCGCTTCTGGAGCGCCTTGCCGCCCACGGGCTTGGATCAACCATTCCACCGGAGGCCACCAAGCGGCCATGAACCTTTACGATCAGATTGTGGAAGCAACACAGTACATCGAGAGCGTGACCACCCACCGCGCCAAGGTCGGCGTGATCTGTGGCACGGGGATGGGTTCCCTCGCCGACAGCCCCGAGGGGCTTGTCAAGATTCCCTATGGCGACATCCCCCACTTCCCCCTCTCCACGGTGGAGAGCCACGCGGGGAACCTTTGCCTTGGGAAGCTGGCCGGCAAGGACGTGGTCATCATGCAGGGCCGCTTTCACCGCTACGAGGGCTACAGCCTCCAGCAGGTCACGTTTCCCGTCCGCGTGATGCGCGCGCTGGGCGTGCGGACGCTGATCATCATGAACGCGGTGGGTTCGGTGAATCCGCTGATTCCCGTGGGGGCGTTGATGATCGTGACGGACCAGATCAACATGATGGGCGACAATCCGCTGATCGGGCCGAACGACGACCGCCTTGGGCCGCGCTTTCCCGATATGAGCGAGCCCTACAATCGCGAGTTGATCTCGCGGTGGGAGGCCATCGCCCTGCAGAAAAAGATCCGCACCTACAAGGGCGTCCTTGTGGCGGTGACGGGCCCGAACCTTGAGACCGCCGCGGAGTACCGCATGTTCCAGCGCATCGGCGCCGACTGCGTGACGATGTCCACGATCCCCGAGGCCATCGTCGCGGCCCACGAGGGCCTCAAGTGCGTGGCGCTGTCCACGATTACCGACGCCTGCCTGCCGGACGCGCTGAAGCCCGCTGTTCTTGAGGAGATCATCCACGTTGCCAACAGCCGCGAGGATGATCGGCGGGCCCTGGTGATGGGGTTGATCGAGAGCCTGTAGGTGAAACGGGGAAAACGGCATTCACCACGGAGTACACAGAGGGCACTGAGAACGGTATTGATAATGTCTCCATGCTACCCGCCTCTCCCCCACGCCTTGTCTGTCTATACGTTTGCCCACCGCACCGGTTTGGCTCGGTGTTCTCTGTCCTCTCCGTGGTGAATTCGGCTTTTTTTCCTGGGCCCGTGAGAACACCGGTCTCTCAACCTTCGCCTCTCTACTTCTGATCTGTGACATCTGCGACATCTCTGGACAAAAAAGTGACCGACCAGCAGCCGACTCCCGACTACAGCACCACCGTCAACCTTCCCAAGACCGACTTCCCGCAGAAGGCCAACCTTCCCGAGCGCGAGCCCGAGCGGCTGGCGCGGTGGCAGGCCCTTGGCGTGGACAGGGCCCTGGCGGAGCGGCGGGGCCGCGCGCACTTCGTGTTCCACGATGGGCCGCCCTATGCCAACGGCGACATCCACATCGGCCACACGCTGAACAAGGTGCTGAAGGACACGATCCGCCGCTACAAGACGATGACGGGCCACCGCGTCCACTATGTCCACGGGAGCGACTGCCACGGCCTGCCGATCGAGCAGAAGGTGGTGGAGAAGCTGCGGGCCGACAAGACCTACGCCGACAAGTCGCCGCTGGAAATCCGCCGGCTGTGCGCTGAGTACGCGGCCGGTTGGGTGAAGACGCAGCGCGCGCAGTTCGAGCGCCTGGGTGTTGGCGGCGACTGGGACAACCAGTACGTGACGATGGACCCGCGCTATGAAGTCGGAGTCCTGAGCGCGTTGAAGGCGTTGGTGGAGAAGGGCTATGTCTATAAGGGCCTGAAGGTGGTGTTCTGGGATCCGATCTTCGAGACGGCGCTGGCCGAGGCGGAGATCGAATACAACGACAGCCACATCTCTCCGTCGATCTACGTTAAGTTTCCGATCAAGTCCAAGCCGCCGCTGCCGGAGCTCGCCGGCGCCAGCATCGTGATCTGGACGACGACGCCGTGGACGCTTCCGGCGAACCTGGGCGTATCGGTGCATCCGGAATTCGACTACGTGGCATTGCGCGCGAACGGCGAGACGCTGGTGGTGGCAAGGGGCCTCCTGGACCAGTTCCGCAAGGACGTTGGCATCGAGGGGGGCGAGGTGATCGCGGAATTCAAGGGCGCGATCCTCGACCGCCAGGTGTGTGCGCATCCGCTGATCGCGGGTAAGGACTCGCTGGTGATGCTGGGCGAGCACGTGACGCTGGAGCAGGGCACCGGCGCGGTACACACGGCGCCAGGGCACGGCGTGGATGACTTCCAGATCGGCAAGGTCTATGGACTGGAAGTCTTCAATCCCGTGGACGAGAAGGGTGCTTTCACCGCGCAGTATCCCGACATGGAGGGGACCAACGTCTTCAAGGCGAACCCCCTTGTGATCGAGAAGCTGCGCGAGAGCGGCCTGTTACTGGGGGCGAAGGACTACAAGCACAGCTATCCGTACTCCTGGCGCTCGCGCAAGCCCGTGATCATGCGCGCCACGGAGCAGTGGTTCATGGCGATCGACAAGGACGGCCTGCGCGAGCTGGCGGTGGCGGAGTGCGACCGCGTGAAGTGGATCCCCGACTGGGGCTATGACCGCATCATCAACATGCTGAAGTCGCGGCCCGACTGGTGCCTCTCGCGCCAGCGCTCCTGGGGGACGCCGATCCCCTCGATCATTGATCGCCGCACCGGCGAGGGCATCCTCGACACGAAGCTCATCGAGAAGTTCATGGGCTATGTCGCGAAGGAAGGGACCGATTGCTGGTACGAGCGGCCCCTGACGGATTTCCTCCCCGCGGAACGGCTCGCCGACGCGCAGCACTATGACAAGGAATTCAACACCTTCGACGTGTGGTTCGATTCAGGTTCGAGCCATCTGGCGGTGCTCACCGAGAACTATGGCCTGACGTGGCCGGCGGACCTCTATCTTGAGGGCGCCGACCAGCATCGCGGCTGGTTCCAGCACTCGCTGTGGGTGGCGCTGGGCGTGAAGGGGAGCGCGCCCTTTCGCGCGGTGCTGACGCACGGCTTCGTGCTGGACGAGCAGAAGCGCCCGATGTCCAAGTCGCTGGGCAACGTGATCAACCCGCTGGACATCATCAAGCAGAACGGCGCCGACGTGCTCCGCCTGTGGGTGTCGTCACAGGACTATCGCGGCGATGTGTCGATCTCCAAGGGCTCGATGAACCAGATGTCGGATGCCTATCGCCGCATCCGCAACACGCTGCGCTATGCCCTAAGCAACCTTTTCGACTTCGATCCCGCGAAGGACCGCGTGGCCCCCGCGCAGATGGCGGAGGACGACCGCTGGGCCCTGGCGAAGCTGAACGACCTGATCCGTCGCGTGACGGAAGCATACGAGAAGTACGAGTTCCATCGCGTCT
Source organism: Candidatus Sumerlaeia bacterium (assembly GCA_038208905.1). GTDB lineage: Bacteria > Sumerlaeota > Sumerlaeia > SLMS01 > SLMS01 > JBBQYG01. The sequence goes on from JBBQYG010000018.1 coordinate 33,375, forward strand.
ATCATCTGGTTTTTGGCTTCTGTGTGACGGAGCTCGGGTCCATCTACCTCGACGTGATCAAGGACCGGCTCTACTGCTCGGCGCCGTCGGACCCCGTCCGGCGGTCGTCGCAGACGGTGCTCTTCGAGATCGCCAGCGCCATCGCGCGACTGATGGCGCCGGTGATCCCCTTCACGGCGGACGAGGTGTGGGAGAACCTGCCCGGTGGGGCGGGTCAGTGCGTCCACGCCTCCGATTTCCCGACGGCCTCGCCGGAGTGGGACGACGCGGCGCTGACGGCGAAGTTCGACCGATTGCTGATCCTGAGGGACGAAGTGACACGGCGGATCGAGCCACTTCGCGCGAAAGAGAACAAGATTATCGGAAACTCCCTCGATGCGCGAGTTATATTGCGTTCGGGGGACCCGGAGACCTTGACATTCCTCGAAGGCCACCAAACGATCTTGCGCCAGTTGTTCATTGTGTCGCAGGTGACGGTGCTGAACGAAGGCGGGGCAGTGACGGAGCAGGAATTGTCGAACGCGGGGCTGCTGGTCTCCGTGGAAGTTGGGAAAGCGGGCGGCTCGAAATGCCCGCGATGCTGGAACTGGACAACCGATGGAGGCACCGATGCCAACCATCCCGAACTCTGCGCCCGCTGTGCCGGCGCCCTGAGGAGGATCCCTTAGTATGACATCGCGACCCGCGAAGAAATCACCGGCCAAGAAAGCCGCACCGGCGGCGAAGAAGATCGCTGCTCCGCCCGCGAGGAAGAAGTCCGCGCCCGCGGCGCAAGCAAGATCGAAGACGCCGCTGAAGGCCGTTAAAAAGAAAGTTGCCACCGCACCGGCGAAGGCTCAACCTAAGCCCCAGTCGCGGAAGAAAGTGGCGAAGCCCGCGGCCACCAAGAAACCCACCGCCGCCAAAAAAGCCCCAGCCAAAGTGACGACAAAAGCCAAGCCCGCAACGGCCCCCAAGGCCAAGGCAACGGCGCCATCCAGCAAGCAGGCGCCGGCGAAGAAGATCGCCACGCCCGCGCGCCCCGCGTCCAAGGCGGTGGCGGCGACCAAGGAAACCACGAAGATCATGCCGAAGCCTGACAAGAAGCAGCTCAGCGCAGCGGCCACAACCGACACGGCCAAGCCCGAGGCAAAGCGTTCCCGCAGCCAGCACCTGCAAAAGCTCCTCGCGCTCCGCGAGACCAAGGGGAAGAAGACCGCACCCAAGGCCGGCGCGGCGAAAGCGGCACCGGCGCCAGCCGCACCCGTGCCGACGCCGGAGCCCGCACGCAAGGTGAAGCGGCCGCGCAAGTCGCCCTACACCAAGGCCGAGATGAAGGAGCTTCGCGCGGTCCTCGAGGAGGAGAGAGAGAGCCTCATCAAGGACCTCCGCCAGCTCGACGACCTTGCGGACAGCAACCGGCAAACGACCCACGCGACTTTCTCGAGCCATCAGGCTGACGCCGCGTCGGACAGCTCGGCCCTGGAGAGCACGTTCATCCAGCGCCGCTATGAGGAAGAGCGTTTCGCGGCCGTCTTGGAGGCGTTGTTGCGCATCGAGAATGGCACCTACGGCCTCTGCGACCTGTGCGACGAGGAGCAGAACAACCTCTGTGGGGCCTGCCCCTTCATCCCCGTGGACCGGCTCCGCGCGAAGCCCTTTGCCCGCATGTGTGTGCAGATGCGCCAGCGCATGGAGAAGACGAACAACAAGCGGTACTAAGGCGGGAATTGGGAATGGGGAATGGTGGTTGGGTTCCCCGGTAGTATCAAAGGCGGCCCCGTCACCCTTGCGTGGCGGGGCCGCTTTGCAATATGGTGCGGCCAGTGCAACTTGGGCGGAGGTGGGCGCGATGAGGATTACAAAGGTTGGAATGCTTGTGTTGGGGGCGTGGGTGGCGCTGGCGGGTGGTTGCGCGGGTCACAATTCAGGGACTCAGGCAGGCAGCGAGAATGCGTTCACGACAAGTGCCTGGCAGAATGCAGAGCCAGCGCCCGCCAGCGGGAAGGGGTTTGCTCCGTCGTCCAACGATACGCTCTTCCCATCTGTTACCATCACTAGTCGAAGCGCGTCCGCCGCGTCCGTGGAAGAGTCCGTCGGCGACAGCGAGAAGGAGCCGATGCGCAAGGTGGCGCGCACCGCGGACTTTTCACTGCAAGTGGCTTCGGTAGATACAGCCCGCGTGGAGCTGGAACGCATCGCCGCGGAGGCCGGTGGATTCGTTCAGCAGGCGTCCAACAACATGGTCCACTTCCGGGTGCCGCCGGACGCGCTGGACGCAACTATCGCGCGGATCGAGACGCTGGGCCGCGTGCTGGAGCGCAACGTGGCCGCGGAGGACGTGACGGACCAGTATGTGGATGTCGAGCTGCGCATCGATGTGGCAACGCGCTCGCGCGAGCGCCTGGTGGCGCTGCTGGAAAATGCGAAGGTCACCAAGGACCTGCTCGAAATTGAAATCGAGATCCGCCGCCTGACGGAGGAGATCGAACGCTTCAAGGGACAGCGGCGCGTGCTGGACGATCGCGTGGGATTCTCGACGGTGCGCGTGAAGCTGGTGGAGTCGCAGCCGGTGGCGGAGTTCGTTCTGCCGCCGAGCGTGGCGGACCGCTTTAGTTGGATGGCGGAGATGGGGATCGCGCGCCTGTACTCTCCGGTCGGGTCGCAAGCGTGGCTGCGGGGGGAATACTCTCTGCTGCGGGTGCTCGGCTTCCCGCGCTTCGAGTTCGCACCGCCGGAATCCTTCGTGAAACTCCGCCACGACCGCGCGCTCTTGGTGGCCAGCAACGCCGGCGACACACGCGTGCGCGCCCATCGGCTCCACGCTCGGCAAGAGGCGACGATCGCGTTCTGGGGCGAGGCGCTCGGCAAGCAGCTCGAGAATCCCAATGGCTACTTGGTGGAGGAATCGGGAGACTTCGAACTGGAAACGCCCAACCACGAGGGCTGGCGAATTCGCACCAAGGGCACGTGGGCAGGGCTCCAGTGGAATTATGTGGTCTGGCTGGTGCGCGACGAGGATGACCAGCACCACATCCTGGCCATCGACGCCGCATGGCCCGCGAGCGAGGAAGGCAGCGTCGCACTGGAAGAGATCGAGAAGCAGGTGCGCGCCGCGGTGGTAAGGTAAGGCGCAAAGAAGGTTCGCCACAGAGAGCACAGGGAGCGCAGAGGCTCGACGTCGAGAGGAAGGACCACCCCGACAACTCCTGGAATTCCGCCGCACGCGGGCAGGCCGGCTTGCAAGGTCCGATAGGCATTCGTCCCGGCAGGGACGTAACAATCGTAGCCCCGGACTTCAGTCCGGGGTACCAACGGATATACAGACCGGACCCCGGGAGGGGTCCAACAACGCAGCCGCATTGAGCCCTGTGGAACCCATGCCGGGGTTCGAACGCTTGTTGCTCCTACGTCTCCGGACTGAAGTCCGGGGATACGATTGTTTCGCAGCTCCCGGGCGAATGCGCGAGAGCCTTGCATGTTGGAAATCGTCACGGAGGTTTACGATCTCCTGATGGTCGGCCGGTCATCCTCGGCTTTGTTGTGCCTCCGTGATCTCCGTGCACTCTGTGGTGATTGCCGTTGTTACTTCGCCTTCTGTCTATACACGTCGGCCACGCGGCGGCACATGGCCTCCTGGCTGAATTCGGCGCGGGCGCGGCGCAGCGCAGCCTCGCCCATGCGGAGTCGGCGGTTGTCGTCGCCCAGCAATTCCGAAATCGCGGCGGAGAGCGCCTCGGGATCGGCGGGTGGAACGACGCGCCCCGTCACGCCGTCCTGATTTACCCACGGCACGCCAGTCGGCAGATCGCAGCAAACCACCGGCACGCCGCAGGCCATCGCCTCCACCTGGGAGAGACCGAACGCCTCGCCCGGCAAATGCGACGGCAGCACGAAAAGGTCGGCGGCGTGGAGGTGCGAGACGACCTTGGCGTCGGGAAGCTCGCCGAGGAAGTGGACGCTCTCCGCGAGGCCGAACTCCGCGACCAGGCGCTGGAGCTTCTCCTGCTCCGGTCCCACGCCAATCAGCAGCAAGTGCGCGCGCGGAATCGAGCGCATCGCGGCGACGAGGAACTGAAGTCCCTTGTAGTACCTTAGCCGCCCCACGAAAACGAGCAGTGGAAATCCGCGATAGCGACGCTTGATTTCCCGCGCGGCGGTGCCGGCCTCGGCGGTGCGCTCGAAGGGGGCGAGAGGCATCCCCAGCGGCACCGGGACACATTTCGATTCGTAGCGCTTGAGGACTTCCGAATACTCGACCTGCCTTGGCGACGTGGGCATGATGGTGTCGCAGTTTCGCAGGAACGCATGCAGGAACGGGCCGTAGGCGGCCATGGCCCAGCGCTGGCGAATGACGTCGCTGTGGTACGTCGACACCACGCGCCCACGCGGACGCGTCAGGCACCATGAGACATCGCCCGTTGGATTCGGCAGGTGGAAGTGCCACACGTCGGCCTTGAGGCGCCGGAGCCAGAGCGGAAACGACGGCGAGACGGGCGCGGAGAGGGCGCGCCCCCACTCCCCCACTTCCACGATGCGGACGCCCTCCCATTCGCGCTCGCGGGTCTGCCGATCGCGAGAGTTCACCAGCACCGTAAACTCAAACTCGCCGCGCAGGCCACCCACCATCCAGTTGATGCAGCGCTCGATGCCGCCGAGGACCGGGGGCCAGAAGTCTTTGTAGACGTGGACGATTTTCAAGGAGGGGAATTGGGAATTGGGAATGAAGAACGTCGTTAAGTGCTAGCCTGTGTTTGACAATTGCATTCGGCTTTCCGGTGGCTGCGAACCTTCGTCCTGACGCGTCGCGATTCCTCAACGACGAACTACATCGCCTCGTCATCGGCGCCATCGTCATGACTCGTTCTCGCTCAACGGACCAGCTCGAAGCCATTTATCAAAGACAGCCTAGCCGCGGCAAACAGGTGTGCGCGAGCCCATTCCCCGTTCCCAATTCCCCATTCCCCGCGAAGCTACTCTTCCCTCAGCCCGCAAAACGCCTCGTTCTCCCACTTGAAGTTCAGGTGGTCGATTTCGCGTCTCCA